>NZ_JALKFT010000020.1:0-103769 GCF_023242945.1 Frankia umida | reverse complement strand
TAGATTCAAGCGTGGCATGGTCTAGTTTCCGGCCGTCCGTCTCCCGCATGCAAGAATTAAATCACAATGTGCCATCCGTGTCCAGTTACTTTCGTTCTTCTTGGTAGGATATTTTTGTAGCCGGGTGCCGGTGCTCATCTGACCGCATCGAGTGCATCTGTTGATCATTTTGTTGCCGAGTGGCTGGGACGCCGCTTGGTGCGCGCTGGTTCTGGGGGGATCCATGCGTCACGCACTGCCGTTGTACTCGCCCATGGCTGTGGCCGGCGGGTTCCGGTAGAAGACCGCTCGTCGAGCTCCTTTGATAAGGGGCCGAACACCGCCAGGTAGCGGATCTGACCTGGCGGAAATCACGTCTCCCCGCTCCTGGTTCACCCGGAGTTCGGGCAGGCTTTCTCGATGCTGCCGTGAGGTGATTCCGGCAGCTTTCTCACACGGGGGTTTCACATGCGCAAGGCACGTCTGTTTGTTCTTGTCGGTGTCCTGGTTGGCATGGTGGGGTTGACGGGCTGTCTGGAGGACACGTCCGTCACCGCGACGGGGGCGACCGCCGCACCGGGGCAGAGCGGCGGGTCCGGCGGTTCCGGATCGGGCGGCGCCGCGAAGGCCCAGTACGGGCAGGTGCTGGAGATCCGTAAGGACGGTGCGGTCGCGGCGACCGTGAGCGTGGCCGCGCCGCAGGCGGTGTCGTCGTTCTTCGGCGGGTTCACCAAGCCGACCAGCGGGCCGGCGTTCGCGACCTTCCTGGTGTCGTTCACCGCGCAGAAGCAGGGTTTCACCGTCAACGCGTTCGACTTCTACGTCCGGACCCCCGACGGTGCGCGGGCCCAGCCGGCGATCGGTTGTGAGCCGCAGTTCAGCGCGGCGACGTTGAGCGCCGGGGAGAAGTACCAGGGGTGCCTGACCTTCGACGCCCCGCATGGCTCCCTGGTCTACGCGTCCAACCTGTTCACCTCCACCAGCCTGGCCGAGTGGCCGTCCTACTGAGCACCGAGGAGTACTGCATGCTGGGCGCCATGCGGGTGGTGCGGCCCGGCGAGGACAGCTACGAAAAGATCGACGCTTGGCTGAAAGCTCGGCGCCGTTAGCGCCGCCACAGCCGGCCGGGCGGGTCATGGCCGGCACGAGCCGTGGCCCGCCCGACCTCGTTCCGCCGGACGCAGCGGATCTGCCGCTGACCTGCGAAGCTGCCTACCCGCAGGCTCGCTGTCCACTGTCCTGCCGCTGATCCTGCTCCGCGCCGGCAACCACTGTTTGCACTTTATGTGGCTAGTACGCTACACATCGCGCATATTGTGGCGATACTGGTGCGGTGGGTGCCGATGCCGCGTGATCGCCTGCCGTCAGGCGCCGATGTCTCCGGGCGCTCCTCGGACGGCGCGTCCGACCTGTCCGAGCAGATCACCGGAGCCGAAGCGAAGGCACAACTCCTGGACCGGGCAGTGGCCCGCGCGGCAGGCAACGCCGACCCCGAGGAAACGTCCGGCTCGGACCGCTCCGCGGATTCCGACCGCCCCGGCGCGTCCGTGCCCAAGCCCGACCAGGCGGGAGTCTCCACTGACCGCCTCGGCTCTCCCACCGACCGCGCCGGCGCGGTTCTTCGCGGCCCGGAGGCAAAGGCGCAGGCGCTGGACCGGCTGGTACTCGGCCCCCGCGCCGCCGAGCCCACCCCACGCACCGCGAATCCCGTTCCCCACGAGGCCAAAACGGTCTCCGCCGATGACCCTCGCCGCCTTGCATCCACCCCTGCGCGGGAGGTCTCCTCTGCCGAGCGAAGCGCGTCCCTGCTCGACCAGGCCGTCGCCCGCCTCCGCCAAGCCGATCAGCGTACGTCCGCGGCGCCCGGACCAGCACCGCAGGAGCGCTCATCCGCCCCCGCGGCAGACCAGAGCCCCGTCCGCGAGCCCTCCACCGGTAGGGACCGCCCGACACCCACCGACCAGCGCCCCCCGATTCCAGAGAAGGTCTTCACTCACATCCTTGACGGGGAATGGAACAAAAAGGGGAGGCCAACCGGATTTCACAGCGCCCCTGACGGGGTTGCACCACCTGACCGGCGCCTGACTCGGATCGGGGACCCCAGCCCGGAAGGGGTCTACCGAGCCAAGGTTGATTTTCTCGAGCCAGGTTCGGGAGAATGGCGTGAGAAGAAGGTTCCAAAGCATACAATGTTTCCTGACTCCTGGAGTAGGGAGAAGGTTCGCGAGGCGGTGCAGAAATCATACGAAGATGTGTATGATTCCACGCTGGCCCCTATGCTCAAGCGAGGCGAAAATCTTGTGGGCGAGCAGTGGCGCGGCTCGTACGAGGGTGTGCATATCAAATTTTTTGTAGGGCAGGACGGCGCGGTTCGGACTGCGTTTCCGGACATGGACGAAGGGTAGGCGAAAATGGTGGTGGAATGGAAATTTGTCGATGGTGTTCGCGATCGACTCGACACCGACCCTGCGGATGTGTTTTCCGAGAACAGGATGACTGCCGTACGCGACTGGCTGATGGGAGATATCCAGCGTAATCGAGAATCGCTGAAAGAGTTTCGCGAGAGCTGGCGGGAGGTTCTCCAGGGAAAGTACGAAGGAACCTCTGGAAATGTCACCGATCAGACTCTGGCTGGGGATGAGGTTGTTTTCGACTCGCTGATCGAGAGGTGGGACGAGTTCTCGATGCCAGTCGCTGAGATGTTCGCGATCCTTGACAAGTTCGAAGAATACCTCGATGAGCGGGCGACTCGCCGCCAGGTCGCCAGTACCGACTGAGTGTTCGGCCTGCTGCCGTGAACGACGGGGCCGGGTGCGCAGGGTCGGAAGGTCGGCCGTTTGCGTGCCATCTCGGCGGTCGGCGCTACAGGAAAACAATAGTTGAACGATCTGCAGACATGTTGCGGTTCGGGTGGTCGGGGTGGGTTGATTTCGGGCTGGCGCGGTACCAGACTCCTTCGGTCAAGTCGGCTTTTCGCCGGCACCGGGGAAGGCTCGATGGATTCTGGGGGTATCGAGCGTGCGTCTCGTTCATGCGGCCGACGTCCATCTGGACAGTCCTCTTCGCGGGCTGAGCCGACTTGAGGACCCCGCGCTGGCGGATCGGCTGCGGCTGGCCACGCGGCGCGCGTTGGAGAACCTCGTCGAGCTGACGGTGCGCTCCGGGGCGGATGCGCTGCTGCTCGCCGGCGACATCTACGACGGTGACTGGCAGGATTACGGGACGGGCCGCTTCTTCGTCGAGCAGATGCGGCGGCTGCACGACGAGGGCATCCCGGTGTTCCTGGTCCGGGGCAACCACGACGCGCAGAGCGAGATCACCCGGGCGTTGAGCCTGCCGCCGAACGTCACGGTCTTCGACGCGGACAACGCCGGTACCGCCCACGTCGAGGAGATCGGTCTGGCGGTGCACGGCCAGAGCTACGCGACCCGGGATGTGTACGCGAACCTGGCCCGTTCCTATCCCGACGCGATCAGCGGTCTGGTCAACGTGGGGGTGTTGCACACCGCGGTCGGGGGAGCCGAGGGGCACGCCGTCTACGCGCCGTGCACGGTGGAGGATCTGACCCGCACCGGCTACGACTACTTCGCCCTGGGGCACGTCCACACCCATCAGGTTCTCGGCGAGGGGGTGGCCGCGTTCAGCGGGAACCTTCAGGGGCGGATGCCGCGGGAGAGCGGGCCCAAGGGGGCGCTCGTCGTCGAGATCGAACCGGGGCGGCGGCCGGTGACCCGGTTCGAGCCCTGCGATGACATCCGCTGGGCGTCGCTGACGATCGACGTCTCGTCCTGCCGCACGCTGGATGACGTCCTGGAAGACGTCGACGAGCGGCTGCGGGCGACCCGCGCGGACGCGGGGGAACGGCCGGTGGCCGCCCGGCTGGTACTCGTCGGGCGTTCCGCGGTGGCCGGGGCGTTGACGGACGAGGAACGGCTGCGAAACGAGCTGCACGGCGCCGCGGCCGCGCTGGCGGTGGCATTCGAGAAGATCCGGGTGCGGGTCGAGAGCCCACATGCTCCGAGCACGGTCGATGCCGATCTGGTGGCCGCGATCCGCGCCGCCGGGGCGGATCTGGCCGCTGACGGCGACCGGCTGGCAGCGTTCGCCGAGCCGCTGGACCGCGAGTTCGGTCGTCTCCTGCGGAACGCGGAGCTGCTGAACCTGCGCGACACCGCGGTGCTCGCCGAGCTCGCCGAGCGTGCCGGCACCGGGCTGCTCGCCCGCCTCACCGGCGACGTGGAGATCTGAGATGTTGATTCGTTCGTTCGGGTTGGAGCGGTACGGCGCCTTCGAGGACCGTGAGGTCACCTTCGGCCCCGGGCTGACCGTGGTGATCGGCGACAACGAGACCGGGAAGTCCACCACGCTGAGCGGCCTCGCGGATCTGCTGTGGGGATTTCGCCGCGGCCACCGGGATTACAGTTTCTCCACCGGCCGGCTGAGTCTCACCGCCGATCTCGAACTCCCCGACGGGCGGCAGGTCCGCGTCCGTCGGCGCGGCACCGGCCTGCAGACCATCCCGGACGGCAGTCCGTTCGACCCGCTCTGGGGGCCGCCGGAGCCGGACGCCCGCGACCAGTGGCGGCGGGCCTTCGGCCTGTCCCAACGGGAACTGCGCGAGGGCGGCAGTCGGGTCTTCGAAGGCAGCGGCGATCTGGCGGAACTGGTCTTCGCGGCCCGCAGCGGCCGGGCGGTACACCAACTGGTGCGGACGTTGCAGGCCGAAAGCGAAGCGCTGTACAAGACGCATCGCGGCAACAAACGCAGCCCGATCCGGCTGGCCTGGGCCGAGTCCGACCGGTTGCAGGGCGAAGCGAAGGCCGCGATGAGCTCAGGGCAGGCCGTCCAGGAAGCCGAACAGGAACAGGCGCGCCGGCAGCTGGCCGCGCGGACCGCGCAGACCCGGCTGGCGGCGGCGACCAGGGCCCACACCGAAGCCGAGCAGCGCCGCCGGGCCCTGCCCGAGGTCCAGGCGATGCTCGAGGCGCGGGCGGCACGTGACCAGCTGCTCGCCACCGGGATGGTGCTCACACCCGAGCAGGTCACGGCGCTGAGCGACGCGGACGAGACGTCGGGTGTGACCGCGGCTGACGTCCGACGGCTGCTCGCCGCCATCGAGACCGAGCGGGAGAACCTCGCCGCGCTGCCCGTCGACGAGCGACTGCTGGCCGACAACGACGAGATCACCCGGCTGCAACGGCTGGTGGAGGCCCGCGTCGGTGACACCGGGCAGGCCGAGCAGGACGACCGCCGCGCCGAGGAACTCACCGCGCGGGCCCGCGCGCTGCTGGCCGAGCTCGTCGGCCCGCAGGACCAGCACCCGGTCGAGGAGCTGCTGAGCGCCCTGCACGTCCCGGTGGACGTCGCCGCCGACCTCGACGCCCTCAGCACCCGGATCGCCACCCTGCGAGACGAGCTGGCGCGCGCCGACCAGAGCGTCCAGACGGCCGAGGAACGGGAACGCGCCGCCGCCCCGACCCTCGCCGCCACCCGCGACCCGCTGCTCGTCGTGCTGCTGCGCGAAGTGGTCACCGCGATCGACCAGGAGGGATCGGCCACCCGGGCGCAGCGAACCGCGGCCGACCAGGCCGCCGGGGCCTACACCGATCGCCGGGACGCCCTGCGCCGCGCCGGCGCCCAGCTTCCCGAAGCCGAGCCGTCCGTACTGCCCGGACGGGACGCCCTGCGCACCGCCCGCGAGCAGCGCGTCAAGGCCGACGCGGACGTGGCCAGGTGCGACGGCGAGCACGCCAGCGCCGAGCGGGCCGTGGACACGGCCCGCACCCAGCTCGCCGCCGCGACCCGCAAGCGGCTACCTGACCCGGGCCAGCTCGCCCAGACCCGCGCCCACCGCGCCGACCTGTGGGATCGGCTCGTCACCGCCGCCGCGGGCGGCCTGACCCCCGAGCGGGCCGCCGAACTCCTGCCCAGCCTCGCCCTCGCGACGAGCCGGGCCGACGAGATCGCCGACGACCTGATCGAACACGCCTCCGCCGCCACGAAACAGGCTCAGAAACAGCGCCTGCTCGAGGAAGCCGAGCAGCACCGGACCGCCACCGCCACCGCGGCCGCGGCCGCGCACATCGCCGCCGAGCAGGCCCACCAGCAGTGGGACGGTTTCTGGCGCGACCTCGGCCTCACCCCGCCCACGGTGGACGCCGCCGACGACGCCTACCGCGCACTCGACGAGGCCCACCAGGCCCACACCACCCTGCTCGCCGCCGAACGCCGCATCACCGCCCTGACCGGGCAGGCCGAAGCCCAACGCGCCACCCTGACCGAAGCCCTCGCCCGGCTGGGCCATCCCTACCCCGACGCCGACCTCGACACCGCCCTGGCCGCCGCCGGCCACCTGCTCGCCGAGGACGACGGCGCCCGCGAAGTCCGAGCCAGCGCCGCCACCCACGCGGCCGCCACCGCGCACGCCCGCACCGCCCGCACCCGCGCCGAAAGCGACCTGACCGAAGCACTGCGCGCATGGGCCGACACCCAGCAGCGATGGGCCGCCACCCGACCCGCCACCGCCGCCACCGCCACCGGCCCTGCCACCTGGCCGCCGTCCGTCATGACCGCCGACGGCTGGACGGCCTGGCACACCGGGCTCGCACAGGCCCAAACGGCCCATCACAGCGCCACCGAGGCTCGCGACCGGGCGGCGGCGGCCCGCGGCCGGATCGAGACCTTCGCCCAGGACATCACCGTCCTCGCCGACCGACACGGCGAAAAGGCCGCCGACACACCCACCGACACCCTGGACCGCCTCGCGACACGGCTGGGCACGGCCAGCAGGAACCTGGCCGCCGCCGAGACCGTGCGCCGCGTCATCGGCGATCTGAGCACCGAACTCGCCGACGCCCACACCCGCCATGGCCTCGCGATCACCGCCGTGGCGAAGCATCGCGCCGAGGCCGGTCTCCCCGGCGACGAGCCGCTGCCGCCCGTCCTCGAACGCAGTCACGCCGCCCACACCTGGCAGGACAGGGAAGCGACCAGCGCGGCGCGCATCCGGGCGACCGCCCCCGACCACCACCTCGAAGATCTCGTCGACCACCTCGCGACCCGCGACGAGGCGACCCTCGACCAGGAACTCGAAGCCGCCCGCGACCATCGCGACGCCTGCGCCGCCGCCCAGACCGAAGCCGACAACGCCTGCGGTGCCAGCGAGGCGCTTCTGCGCCAGCTACAGGAGAAACCCAGCGTCAACGTCCTGCTCGCCCAGTCGCGGGAACACCTCGCACTGGTCGCCGAACGGGCCGAGAGCTACCTCGTCACCACCATGCAGTACCGGTTGCTACGCGATCAGCTCGAAGCCTACGAAAGCCGCCACGCCTCCCCCCTGCTCGACGCCGCCGGACGTGTTCTCGAACGTCTCACCGGCGGATTCTGCGTGGGTCTGCGCGCCATCGAACAGGGAAACCAGCGGTTTCTGCGTGTCGTTCGTGCGGACGAGGTGGAGCGTCAACCCGGTGAACTGTCCGAAGGCACCGCCGACCAGGTCTACCTCGCCCTGCGCCTCGCCGCGATCAGCCAGTTGCAGAACGAACGGATCGCCCGCGGGGAGGTACCGCTACCCGTCGCCCTCGACGACATCCTGATCACCTTCGACGACCGCCGCGCCGCCGCGACCCTGCGGGTCCTCGCGGAACTGGCCCGGAACTGGCAGATCATCGTCTTCACCCACCACGACCATCTCGCCGAGATCATCCGTTCCTTCGAGGATCCGAGTCTCAGCGAATCCGTGCGGATCAGCCGCCTCGCCCCGGTCGTCATGCCCGCGGACCTGCGTGACGCCGACCAGGTCAGAGCCTCACTCGTCCAGTGGACCGACGGCTCGACCGACGCTCACCCCACCCCCGACACCCAGCCACCCCCCGAGCGGCCCACATCCGGACGCCGGACCCCGCCCGCCGCAGCCGACCACGATGCCGGCGACATACGGGCGTGGGCCCGCGCCCACGGCTACGAGGTCTCCGACCGAGGCCGCATCGCCCAGTCCATCCAGGACGCCTACCACCAGGCCCAGCACGCCTGAAAGCCGGTCACGGCGACCACGGCGGCGCCACACCCCATCCCCAGCGGGGAACCGGAGCACGCCGGATCGGCGTCGCATCGGGCTGCGAATTGGCGACCGCGAGGCGGGTTCCCCACTCGAGATAGCTCATGAAAGCCGCGCGAAACTCCGGATCGTCCGGCAGCCCGACGTGGTCGGCGGCATCGACCAGCAGATTGATCCACCGTCGACGCTGCTGTTCCGTGATGGCCCTGCCGAGATGATGGGCAAGCATCTTCTCGTAGCCGCCGCGAAGATCGGTGTAGGCGGCCGGGCCGCCGAAGACCTCACCCACCCACATTGCTACGTGGTGCGCGTGGGCCGGGTTCATACCGGCGAACAGCGGAATGAGGAGCTCGTCCTCGGCGACGGTCTCGTAGAAACGCGCGAACAGCCGCTCGAAGGCATCCTGACCACCGGCCCACTCGTAGAGGGTGGGCGGCCGGGGAGTCCCGGCAGCCACGCCCACGACCTCGGTCGGTGCGTAGTGCCGCATCTCCTCGATGCTCTCGATGTACTGGCCCACCTGGGCGATGAACGGCTGGAACAGTGCGCTTTTCCGGAATCCGTTCAGATGGCTTTCGAGGGATTCCCAGCGTATCCGAAGGATGTAGCTCTCCGGGCTCTCGACTCCCCGGGAAAGTTCGAAGTCCAGGCACTCCGGCGATTCTTCGAGAGATTTTGATGCCTGCTTGTAGGCCTCTTCGAACTCGCCCGCCCGATGTTCTGGGATGCGATATCGGATGTACTCAAGAATCATTCTTCAGAACCTCCCGCGGCAGACGCTATCAGAAGGTTGCGGTACCGTGGGTACGCACTTTCTGGTGCGTAGCCACGGTGTGTGGCGGTGTGGTGTGGTCGAGCGGCGGTGCGGCGCAGGCCGGAGCACGACGAAACGGAGAGTCGATGGCCGAGCGTGCCTACCACTGCGCGGTGGAGGTGACCCTCGAGGTGATCGGTGGCAGGTGGACGCCGGTGATCCTGGCCCACCTCAAGGAGAACGATCACCTTCGCTTCGCGCAGATCCGGCGCCTGATCCCCGACATCACGGACAAGATGCTGACCCAGCGGCTGCGGGAGCTGGCGCGCGCCGGGATCATCGACCGCACCCTGGTGAGCGCCGCCCCCGCCCACGTCGAGTACAGACTCACCGAGGCCGGTCGCGGCCTCTCACCCGTGCTCACCGCCATGTGGGCCTGGGGCGAACAGCGCGCGACGACCATGGGCCTCACGATCACGCCCGTCCAGCCCGAGGTCCACCCCGGCCCACCCACCGGCTGACCGACTGACGCCCGTTCCCGTTCCCGTTCCCGGGGCGGCAACGGCGCCCACGACCTGACCGGGGTCACGTTCCGTGACGCATCTTGTAGGGGCTGCGGGTGTGCAGAGTGCACGCGGGTCGTCGTGGGGCCGTTCGTGTCCGATATGCCCCCCACGACGACCCGTGTAGGCGGATCTTGTTGGAGGCTGGTTGCGGGGTGTGGTGGAACAGCGCAGGTGTGATGCTCCGGCCGTCGCCGCGGGAGTCGGTGGGGGTCTGGGTGGGTGTGCTTCGGGTGGATCGGTGGAGTTGTCGGAGGTGGGTGGGAGGGTCCGGGTGTGTCGGTCGGGTGAGATCGTGTAGCGTGTGAACTCGATACACACCCGGCCGGGGTTGGCGTGTGATGCGCGGGGTCCGGCTGCTTCGGAGGGGGAGATGGCGCCGTGGTGACGCGAGCTGGTCAGGGCGGGCTGTTTCCTTCGAGTGAGGGCGCCGGGCTCACGCTCGCATCGGGGGGTGCGAGCGCGGGCGGCGTAGGTGCCGCCGGCGGGGCTGCTGGGGCTGGGGCTGGTGGGGGCGGCGGTGCGTCCGGGCCGTCGGCGGAGCAGTTGCTTGACCAGGCCCAGCCGTTCGCCCCGGCGACGCCGTATGAGGTGCGGGATGCGTTCGAGGAGCTCGTCCGGCGTGATCTGCTCGGGCCCTGGGAGGGGGAGCACGAGGAGTTTCATCCACGGGCGATGGGTCCGCGGGAGCGCTACCTCGTCGGCATGCTCGGCCCGAAGCCGGCGCCGCGGGGAGCCCGCGAGTCGGCGGCCGTGGAGGCTGTCGCCGATACCGAGACGGCGGTGCAGGGCGATGCGGAGGGCGAGCTGCCCGAGATCCTCACCCCGCAGAACCGCGGGCGGATCTGGGCCTCGTCGATGGGCCTGTCGTTCGCTGTTTCCGCCGGTGCGGATGGGGCGTCGGTCGATGTTGTCGCCGTCACCGCCAGTTGGGGGCGCTACGTCCGCCGCGAGGTCGAGGACGACGAGGGCAGGGCGCACCCGGTCTGGGCCCGTGAGCCGGTCGTCCACGCGAACCGGGAGATCCGCCTGGACGGCTCGCTCGGCGCCGACGCCTTCCGCGTCCCGCTGGACGCGCCTGGTGGTTTCGGCCAGACCGGCGGCTTCAGCGGAGCCGGCGGTTTCGGGGCTGCCAGCGGGTTTGGTGGTGCCAGCGGGTTTGGTGGTAGCGGGCTTGGCGGGGCGAGCGGCTTCAGTGCCGAGTCCGGTGTCTTCCTCGCGGTCGTGCTGCGGGAGCGGGGCGGACGGCGGATCGTCGAGCTGACCCTGGTCAACAGCCAGCCGGAGCCGCCGTCGCACGCGGACACCGCCTGGCTGTTCCAGCCCCAGCTCACCGTGACCGCCCTCGACGGCGAGCGTGCGATCTTCCTGCCCATCGACGACCCGGAGGAGGGCGACCCCGACGAGGGCGACCCCGACGAGGGCGATGCCGCTGGTCGGTCTGGCGACGACCAGCTCGACAGCGATCATGAGGATCTGCATCTGCGGCTGCTCTACCGGGAGCAGCGCCGTTACGCGAACGGTCGCAACGTGGCCGTGCATCCGTCGGTGCGCGACGGGCAGCGGCGCGCCTACCGGCTCGAGACGACCTGGCTGCCGGTCTACGACGTCCCGTCCACCACCGCGCCGGCCGGCGCGGGCAGCCCGTTGGCGGATCTTGAGCTGTCCATGGACGCGCTCGCTGTCGCCGACGCGCGGGAACTCGGCACGGGGCTGGCACCACTCGTCGAGCAGTACGTCACCTGGCTCGACGAGCGGGACGCGCAGGTGCCGAGCCTGCCGCCGCGGCTGCAGCCGGCCGCGCGCACGGCGCTCGGTCAGGCACGGGTCGCCGCCGCACGCATCCGCGCCGGGATCGAGCTGCTCACCGACACCAGCCAGCCCGGCCACGCCGAAACGCTCGCCGCGTTCCGGTTCGCCAACGCCGCGATGGCCGCCCAGCGCCGGCACACCGCCATCGCCCGCCTGCGGGACGAGCGGGGTCTGAGCTACGCCGAGGCGGCGCTGACGGTCCGGGAAAGGGGTGCGGCAGCGGCCAGTTGGCGGCCGTTCCAGCTTGGGTTCGTGCTGGTCAACCTGCCGTCGCTGGTCGACCCGACGCACCCGGAGCGGGCCGCCGACGCAGGCGCCGTCGTCGATCTGCTGTTCTTCCCGACCGGCGGCGGCAAGACCGAGGCCTACCTGGGCCTGACCGCCTTCACCTTCGCGATCCGTCGGCTGCGGGGCGTCATCGGGACCGGCCCGGACGCGCGGGACGGCGCGGCCGGGGTCGCCGTGCTCATGCGCTACACACTGCGACTGCTCACCGCCCAGCAGTTCCAGCGGGCCGCGGCCCTCGTCTGCGCCGCCGAGGTGCTGCGCCGGGCTGACCCGGCCACCTGGGGGCAGGAGCCGTTCCGGATCGGACTGTGGGTCGGTGGGGGTGTCTCCCCGAACCGGTTCGAGGAGGCCCGCGACCAGATCAGCCAGGCGCGGGAAGCCGGCAACAGCAAGCGGGCGAACGTCCTGCAGACGTTGAGCTGCCCGTGGTGCGGCACGGCACTGGCCGCCCACACCGACGCCCACGTCGACGAGGATCGCCGTCGGGTTCTGCTCTACTGCCCCAACGGCGAGGGCAGCGACGCCTGCCCCTTCTCCCAGCGGCTCGCCCGCGGCGAGGGGCTGCCCGTGCTCACCGTCGACGAGGAGATCTACCGGTACGCGCCGAGCCTGGTCATCGCCACCGTCGACAAGCTCGCCCAACTGCCCTGGCGCGGTGAGGCCGGCATCCTGTTCGGCCGGGTCCACCAGCACTGCTCCCGGCATGGCTACCGGCACGACGACCTCGACGCCCGCACCGGCTGCGGCAGCCGCCACCGCGCCCGCGGCGGCCTGCCCGCCGTCACCAGCACCCCGGTGCGCCGGTTGCGGCCACCCGATCTGATCATCCAGGACGAGCTGCATCTCATCTCCGGTGCGCTCGGCACCACCGTCGGCCTGTTCGAGGCCGCCGTCGACGAACTGTGCACCTGGCCGGTGGCTTCGCGACTGGTCGGGCCGAAGATCGTGGCGTCCACGGCGACCACCAGGCGGGCGCGTGACCAGGTGCTCGGCGTGTTCGGTCGGCAGCTCGCGGTCTTCCCACCGCAGGTCATCGATGTCGGTGACACGTTCTTCTCCCGGCAGGTTCCCGTCACCCCGGCCACGCCTGGGCGGCGCTACCTCGGTGTCTGCGCCCACGGGACGCGGATGAAGTCGGCGGAGATCCGTCTCGCCGAGATCCTGCTGATCGCCGGGCAGACCCTGTTCGATCGCCACGGCGACGCCGCCGAGGCCTACCAGACCCTGGTCGGCTACTTCAACGCCACCCGCGAGCTCGCCGGTATGCGTCGCTACCTCGACGACGACGTGACCACCCGGGTGCGCACCCATGGAACCCGCAAGGGGCTGTCCAACCGGATCGTCCCCGCCTCCGGCATGCTCACCATCTCCGAGCTCACCTCCCGGGTGTCCTCCGCGGACATCAGCGACGTGCTGAAGCGCCTCGAGATCGCCTTCGACCCCGACCTCGACACGTCAACCCGTCGGCGCGCGATCGTCGATCACCGGCGCGAGCTGCTGAGCGCCCGAGACGGCCGATCCCGCCCGGGCCGCGGCGGCCGGGACATCCCCGACGGGCATCCCGTGGCCGAACGCGCCAGGGCCCGCGGCCGGGCCGACCGCGTGCCCGTGGACGTGGTGCTCGCGACCTCGATGCTGCAGGTCGGCGTGGACGTCTCCCGGTTCGGGCTGATGGCCGTCATCGGGCAACCGAAGAACACCGCCGAGTACATCCAGGCGTCGTCGCGGGTCGGCCGTGACGAGAAGCGGCCGGGGCTCGTCGTCACCCTGTACAACTGGGCGCGGCCCCGCGACCTCGCCCACTACGAGGACTTCGAGCCCTACCACGCCAGCTTCTACCGGCAGGTCGAAGCGCTGTCGGTCACCCCGTACACCCGCCGCTCACTCGACCGCACCGCCACCGGCATGTTCGTCGCCGCGGTACGCCACCTCGAGGACGCGAACAGCCGCAACCACGACGCCCACGACGTCGACCTCACCGGCCCCGCCGTCACCGCGCTGATCGGCCGGCTGCTGGCCCGCGCCGAAGCCGTCGCCGGACCACGGGGAGCCGAGTACCTGGGCGCGAAACTGGCCGAGTTCATCGACTGCTGGGAACTGCGGCGCACCGGTGACACCCGGCTCGGCTACCAGCCCGGCACCGGCGCGAGCAGGCTGCGCACGCTCCTCGAACCGGCCGGGCAGGGCCGCTGGGGGCGGCGCACCGTCGCCCAGTCGATGCGCGAGACCGAGCATGACATCAGCCTGCTCGTCCCCGGCCCCGACCAGATCTACGAGGTCGGCTACAACGAACCCGACTGGACGTTCGGCCCACCCCCCGACAGCACCGCCGACCCGGCCGGCACCGAGGATGCGCCGGTCGGCGACGAACTGGGCGAGACACAGCTGGGCGAACCGCGTGCCCGCCACGAGAACGGGAGGGGAGCCTGATGCCTGCCGCGTTCCACCCGCGGGTCGGCGCGGTCCGCCCCAGCCATCTGATGTTCACCAGCGGTGTCGGCGCCCTCGTCGACCTGCCGAGTTTCGCCACCCTGGTCCGCGGGCTCGACGACTGGAACTACCGGGACGCCCAGGACTACCAGATCAGCGAGCCCCGGCTGCTCGCCGCCGTGCGGCGCATCCACGACCGGGGCGTCGGCGAGCTGCGGTCAGCGCCCTGGGCGGACACCACCCCCGGCGACCGCAGCGGGCAGGGCGCCCGGGTCGGCGTGCCCACCGTCCCGTTCCCGAACTGGCTGCGCTGCACCGCCTGCAACGAGCTGGACGTGCTCTCGTCCGGCACGTTCACCTTCGAGAACCCGTGGCTGAGTCGCCCACAGGACGCCCGTTTCTTCCACGGCGGCTGTCCACGCAACCGCGCCGCCCGCCGTCCGCTCGCCGTGGCCGCGCGGTTCGTGCTGGCCTGCACCAACGGGCATCTCGACGACTTCCCGTACCGGCTGTTCGTCCACCGGGGTGAGCAGTGCCCGAAGGCGAGCCATCCCCGGCTGCGGATGGACGACCGGGGCGGCAACCTCGGCGCCAACGTGGAGATCCAGTGCGCCGCCTGCTCGGCGCGCCGCAACATCCGGGACGCGATGGGTCGCCGCGGCGCGCAGAACCTGCCCCGCTGCCGCGGCCGGCATCCGCACCTGTCCACCTTCGCCGACGGTGGCTGCCCGGTCGAATCACGGGTGCTCGTCGTCGGCGCGTCCAACCAGTGGTTCGCCCAGACCCTGTCGGTGCTCTCCGTCCCGCGCACCGCCGCCAGCGCGCTCGCCACCCTGGTCGAGCAGCACTGGGTGGCCTTCGAACCGATGCCGGACCAGGGCTTCGTGCCCTACGCACGGGGCCAGGTCACCAGCCCCGTGCACCTGTACTTCGACCGCTGGACCGACGCCGAGATCTGGGCCGCCGTCGAACGTCACCGTCAGACGCTGAGCCAGACCGCTGGCAACGGCGCTGGTGGCGACGCCACGTCGGAGCAGGGCTATCCGGATCTGCGCACCCCGGAATGGGAGATCTTCGCCGCGGCGGAGCTGCCCGAACCCACCGCCGACTTCACCCTGCGTCGCGAACCGGACGGTGTGCCGCCGCGGCTCACCCCGTTCTACGCGGACGTGGTGCAGGCCGAACGGCTCCGTGAGGTGCGGGCACTGATCGGCTTCACCCGGTTGGACGCGCCCGACCCGGACGACCCCGAACTTGTCGTGCGCGCACCGATCAGCCGCGGCGGTGCCACCTGGGTGCCGGCCAGCGAGGTCCGCGGCGAAGGCATCTTCCTGCGGATTCCCGAGGAGATCGTCGGCCCGTGGGCCGCGCGGGTCGCCGACACCACCGAGATGCGTGAGCACCGCGACGCCTTCGGACGGTTCCGGGCGAACCGGTTCTCCGACCGTCTCACCGGCGACTTCGACCCGATGCACGGCTGGCCCGGCGAACGTTACCTGGCCCTGCACTCGCTGTCCCATCTGCTGATCCGCACCATCGCGCTGGAATGCGGCTACAGCTCCGCGAGCCTGAGCGAACGGATCTACGCCGGCACCGACGACGACCCGCGCGGCGGCATCCTCATCTACACCGCCGTCCCCGACGCCGAAGGCACCCTCGGTGGTCTGGTGTCACTGGCCGAACCGGCCGAACTGCTGCGGCTCACCCGTCGGGCCCTCACCGACGCCCGGCACTGTTCGTCCGACCCGCTGTGCGCCGAACGTCTGCCCTACGCCCCCACCGACGCCCTGCACGGCGCCGCCTGCCACGTCTGCCTGTTCGTCTCCGAGACCACCTGCGAACGGGGTAACCGGTTCCTCGACCGGCGCTTCGTCGTCCCCCTCGCCGACGACCCGGACAGCCGCGCCCTCGCCCTGTTCGGCGACCTGCCTTGACCCACGGATCGGACGCGGGCCCGGGGGCCGGCCAGGGCGGGTTCGTGGCGGCCGTGGCCGCGGCGGTGCGCGAGCTCGGTCCCACCCGGCTCGGCCAGCTCGCCGACCGGATCGACCCACCCGCCGGCCAGGTGCGGGAAGGGACGGACCCGACCGCGCCATCCGGGTCGTCCGGGCAGGATGCGGCGACGGTGGCGGCGGTCGCCGGGGCATCGGCGCGCCAGGCCGTCCAGGCGGTGCTGGCGGCCCGGCGAGCGGAGCGGATCGCACCCGTGCCGGCGGCCGTCTACCTGCGGGGGGTCGCCGCCGGTTACGGGCTGCGGGCGCAGGAATCCCAGGTCGAGGCTGTCTGGAGCGGGCCGGGCAGCCACACCGTGCCGGTGCGGGCGACCGCGCGGGTGCTCATGGAGCTGGTCACCGAGGCCACCACGGAACTGATGCTGATGACCTACGCGGCTCGGCCCTATCCGCCGCTGCTGACCGCCCTGGACACCGCGATCGCGCGGGGTGTGGCGGTCAGCGTCGTCGTCGAGACGTTGCAGGGCGCCGGCTCCGGACTCGCCGGCAGCGAACCGGCGGCGGCATTCGCGCAGGTTCGTGGCATTGACCTGTGGCACTGGCCCACCGCGCGGCGGCCTCGTCCCGGTGCCCGCATGCATGCCAAGATCGCCGTGGCCGACCGGCGGCTGCTGCTGGTGTCCAGCGCCAACCTGACCCTCACGGGCGTCGAGGACAGCATCGAGGCCGGCCTGCTCGTCCGCGGC
Organism: Frankia umida; assembly: GCF_023242945.1. Classification (NCBI taxonomy): domain Bacteria; kingdom Bacillati; phylum Actinomycetota; class Actinomycetes; order Frankiales; family Frankiaceae; genus Frankia; species Frankia umida. Next base: position 87,189 of record NZ_JALKFT010000020.1, on the reverse strand, counting down.
GGCATCCCGCCGCGCCGCGCCGCCGAACACGTGCACGCGTTGCGCGCCAGCGGCGAACTGGCCCGGCTGGCCGTCAGCCCAGGTCCGCCCCCGACCTCGACCCGGCAGCGCGAGACCCCACCGTGACCGTGACCGGGCCCGGCGAGGGCGGCAGCACCGGCACCGGCCGTGATGGCAACGGTGGCGCGGGCGCGGGCGCGGGCGCGGGTGGCGCGGGGGTCGTTTCGGCGACGGTGACCGCGTCCGACATCGCCCGGCTGGCCGGTGTGGGACGCGCGGCGGTCAGCAACTGGCGGCGGCGCTTCGACGACTTCCCCCGGCCGGTCGGGGGGACGTCCGGCAGCCCGCTGTTCGCGCTCGACGCGGTCGAAGGCTGGTTCGGCCGACACGACCGCACCTTCGAGGTCGACATCGGCGATCGACTCTGGCAGCAGATCCGGGCGGCAGCCGACGATCCGCACCTCGGCGCGGTCGTCGGGCAGCTCGGTGGATTCCTGCTCTACCACCAGCGGGATCGGCCGGGGGCGCTGCGGCGCCTCGGCCAGCCCGACGACGCCCTGGCAGCCGAGCTCGCGGCGGCGATCGCAGGGGCCGCACCCGAACTGCCCGACCAACCGGGTGCGCCGTGGCCGCCGTCCCTGATCCCGTTGGCCCGGGTCGCCGCCACCGCCGCGGACCGCCAGGGACATCACCCGGTGTTCGAGATGCTGCGCGCCCGCTACCGCGAGGTGTACGCCCGCCAGCTCGCCGAAACACCACCGGCGGTCGCGCGGCTGATGGTCGCCCTCGCCGGCCTGGCCGGACTGCCCGGCCAGTCCGGCCAGGGGCAGGTGGGAACGAACCCGGCGCGGCCGCGGGTGTTCGACCCCGCCTGCGGCACCGGTGGTCTTCTGCGGGCCGCCCAGGACACCGGGGCGCGCCACCTGCTGGGCCAGGACGTCGATGCCACGGCGGCCCGTCTCACCGCCGTCGGGTTGGCGCTGGCCGGGGCGCGGGCCCGGATCGTGGCCGCCGACTCGCTGCTGGCGGACGGCTTCGCCGCCGTGCGGGCCGATGCCGTCCTGTGTGGCCCGCCGTTCGGTCAGCGCGGCTGGGGTCATGACGAACTGGTCGGATCACCCTGGTGGCGCTATGGCGTGCCGCCGCGCGGCGAACCGGAACTGGCCTGGGTGCAGCACTGCCTGGCACACGCCGCCGACGGCGCGCCGGTGCTGCTGCTCATGCCCGCGGCCGCCGCGTCCCGACCCGCCGGGCGGCGGATCAGGGCGAACCTGCTGCGGGCCGGCGTGCTGCGCGCGGTGCTGGCCCTGCCGAGCGAGCTGTTCACCGCCGGTTCCCCGCAGGACCTGTGGCTGCTGCGCGCGACCACCGGCGTTCCCGGCGACGGCGTGCTGCTGCTCGGGGAGACCACCGCCGACCTCGACGCGTTCGCCCGGACCTGGTCGTCCGTCCTGCCCGCACCCGCCGATACCGACACCGCCGTGGCGCCCACCGCGGCTGAGCTGGCGCTGCCAGCGGGTGTGCACCGGGTGGCGGTCACCGACCTGCTCGACGCCGACGCCGACGTGAGCCCGCGCCGCCACGGCACCGTCACCTCCCCGGGGAGCGCGTATCCCGCCACCGAGCGGTCCCGCGATCTCACCGCGGTACGCGCGGACCTGCTGGCCGCGACCGCCACCCTCACCGACGCCGCGGCCGCTGTTCGTCCAGCTCCGCCTTCCAACGCGTCCCTGCCCGGATGGTGCACCGTGGGCGAACTGGCCCGACAGGGTGTGCTGGCAGTACTGACGGCGCCCGTTCGGACCAGAACGGACAATGGTGAGCTGTCGATGCTCACCGCCGCCGACATGCGCCACGGACGGCCCGCCTCCGGCCGCGGTGAACACATTCCCGGAATGCTGCGGCTACGCCCCGCCGATGTGGTCTGCCTGGTGGAACCGGACCTGATCGTGGCGCGGGTGATCGAGGAACCGGGTGCGCTGCTCGGGCCGAAAGTCGTCCTGCTGCGCGGCGACACCCGCCGGCTGGACCCGTATTTCCTCGCCGGCTGCCTCCAGGCCGCGGGACATCGCGCGGACGCCACGGCGACGGCCCGTACCTCCGCGCGGCCCGCCGCGGCCACGGCCTCCCTCGTCGGCGGAGACCTCCACCGCGTACGAATCCCCGTCCTGGAACCTGCCGACCAGCGGGAGCTGGGCGCCGACCAGCGTCAGCTCGCCGCGCTCGAGGCGGCCATCCGCACCATCGACAACGTCGGGTCCGAGCTGCTCAGACTGCGCTATCTCAGCTTCACCGACCACCGGTTCCCCCCGGCCGACGGACCGCCCGAGACGCTCTGACGAGCTCCACCCGGACGGCCCCACACAGCGGATGGGCATCCGGGGGATGCGTCCCCTGACGGGAGGTTCGTCCGTGCGAGAATAGTTCGGCGATCTGCGGGGTGGGGGTTGATCCGATGAGTCAACGTCGGCTGATCGACCGGCGGTACGAGCTGGACGCGCTACCGCTGGCCAAAGGCGGAATGGGCGAGGTCTGGACGGGCCGGGATGTGAAACTCGACCGGGAGATCGCGGTCAAGTTCGTCCGCTTTCCCGATGGCCAGACCGATCAGGATCTGGTGCGCCGATTCGTCCGCGAGTCACGGATCACCGCCCGGCTCGTGCATCCCGGGGTCCCGGCGGTCTATGACGCGGGCATGCACGACGGGCGTCCCTATCTGGTCATGCAGCGGGTGCATGGCATCAGCGTCGCGGATCTGGTCGCCGAGGCCGGGGCCCTGCCGATCGGATGGGCGGCCGCGATCGGCGCGCAGGTCGCCTCCGTGCTGACCGTCGCGCACCGGGCCTCGCTCGTCCACCGTGATCTCAAGCCGGCGAACCTGATGCTCGAACCGGACGGCACCGTGAAGGTCCTCGACTTCGGCCTCGCCGTCGGGCTCGACCGGGCCGACCTCTCGAAGATCACCCTGACCGGGCAGCATCTGGGTACCCCCGCCTACATGGCGCCCGAACAGGTCCTCGCCGGGCTCAGCACCCCGGCCACCGACCTGTACGCCCTCGGCGCCACGCTGTTCGAGATGCTCACCGGCCGGCGGCTGTTCGGCGGTCCGTCGTCCTACTCGGTGATGCACCGTCAGGTGGAGGAGATACCCACCCGGGTCGCCAGCCTGCGCTCGGGCGTGCCCGCAGAGCTCGACCAGCTTGTCGCCGACCTGCTGCACAAGGCGCCGCGGGATCGTCCCGCGCGGGTGGAGGCGGTGTACGAGGTGCTGGCCCGCATCGCCACGGGTCTCGAACCGCTGCCCGGCGTCATCGACCCCGAGCCGAACAATCCCGTACGGACCTACGCCCGCATCACCGCCCAGGTGCATCCGGACACCGCACCCGCACCCCCGCCGGTGGTGCCGGCCGGTGCTGGTGGGCCGGCTGTCGCCGGCGCGCGGACCGATCCAGCCCGGCCTTGCGACGCACCGGGCTCGGCCACCTCGCCACCGGCGTCCGGTCCGGTTGGCCTGGTTGGCCCGTCCGGTCCGGTGGGGGCGTCGGTGACCGTCGGGCCAGCCACGACGGCCGGGCCGACGATGCCGGTGGTGCCCGCCGCGCGCGAGGGCGGGAGCGCCGGTGAGGTCAGCCGCGCCGAGCTGCGTCAGGCCCGGGACGAGGCACGCGGGCTCGCCCGTGCCTCCCGCTACAGCCAGGCCGCCGCCGTGCTGGCCGACGCGGTCGACCGGGCCGCGCGGGCCACCTCGGTGGCCGGTGCCGACGTGCTCGCGCTGCGTCTGGAGCTCGCCGACATCCTGTTCGACGGGGGCGACTTTCACCGCGCCGCCCGAGGCTACGCACAGCTCGTCGACGAACTGACCCGCCGCGATGACCGGGACAGCGAGCGGCTGCTACACGTCCGCCTGCGGGAGGCGACCTGCCGAGCGATGACCGGTGACGTCGAGCGGGCACTGGCGCAGCTGGGTGCCCTGCGGCCGGACCAGGAACGCGAGTTCGGCGTGGACGACCCCCGGGTGCTCGAGCTGCGTCGTCAGATCGGGCTGTTGCAGCTCGGTGCCGGCCAGCGCGTCGCCGCCGGCGAGACGCTGGCCGCGCTGCTCGCCGACATCGTGCGGATCTGGGGGGCGTCGCACCCGATGGCCAGCGCCGTCGGCCAGCTGCTGCCCGGCGCCGATCCGGCCTCCGCCGGCGCCTCGACGACTGTCCTGCCCGGCGCCACCGGACGACCCTGACCCGGCACGGCTCGGGTCCGCGTCGGCGTCCTTGACAGGACGATCTCCCACCGGGCATTATCGAATGTATGTTCGATGCCTCCGGATCTCGTGTCGTTCACAGCCGTGCGCCCGGAAGTCGGGCCTCCGCGGCGCGTGCCTTCGGCGTTCGTGATGTGTTCGCGGTCCGGGCGCGTCCCCGGGGCGGGTCCGAGGGTCAGGCTGGTTCTGGCGAGCAGGTACCCGCCCAGCGGGCCGAAACCGGCGACGGCCTCGAAGCGGCCCAGCCCGCCGCGGGCGTTCTGCCGCCCAGCGTGGCCCGGGTGGCCGGGCGCACGAGGTTGTCCGCGGAGCTGCTGGCCGCCATCCTCACGGTCGAGGGCCGTTCCCGCGCCACGCTCGATGACATGGAACGGGCCGATGCCCTGGCCGACGCGCTTCTCGCCCGCCGGCGGGAGCGCGCGGGTCGGCGGGGCCCCACGCTGGCCCAGGCGGTCTGAACCGCTTTCGCGAGGCGGTGCACCGGGCGCAGGATGGTGCGTGGGCGGTCACCGGCGGATCGGGAGCGTGGGTTGAGGGTCGGCTTCGTAGGTGTCGGCAGCGTGGGTCGGCCCATGCTGGAGCAGGTGGTTCGGGCTGGGCATGAGGTGTCGTTCCACGCCCGCCGGCCCGAGGTGGCCCGGGAGGTGGCCGTCTGCGGGGCCACCAGCGTCGCGTCGCCCGCGGAGCTCGGCGCCGCCCTTGACGTGGCCGTGGTCTGCGTCTTCAGCGACGCGCAGGTCCACGAGGTGTGCGGGGGCGACGATGGTCTGCTCGCCACGCTGCCCGCGGGCAGCACCCTGGTCGTTCACACCACCTGCAGCCCCGAGACCCCGACGGAGCTCGCACGGGTGGGCCAGGCCCGCGGGGTCAGCGTGCTCGACGCCGCGTTCAGTGGCGGCCCGGCGGACGCGGCGGCCGGCCGCATCACCCTGCTGGTCGGCGGGGAGGCGGCCGTCCTCGAGCGGGTCCGCCCGGTGCTCGCCAGTTACGCGTCGCCGATCCTGCACGTCGGCGGGCTTGGCGACGGGCAGCGGGTCAAACTGGTCAACAACGCCCTGTTCGGCGCGAACGTCGCCCTGGTCGCCGAGGCCGAGCGGCTCGCCGGAGAGCTCGGGATCGATCCCGCCCGCGCGCTCGAGGCGATCGGCCACTGCAGCGGCGCCAGCTACGCCCTCGGCACGGTGCGCGCCGCCGGTTCGTCCGCCGGCCTGCACGCCGCCGCAGGCCGGTACATCACCAAGGACGTGGCCACCGCGAAGGAACTCGCCGCCGCCGCCGGCACCCACCTCGGCCTGCTCGCCACCGCCGCCGACACCCTCGAACCCGCCGCCGACACCCTCGAGTCCGCCGCATCGGGCGGGCCGTCCCCGCTCGAGGCGGGGCTACCGGCCGACACGGTGGGGTTGCTCGCCGGGCTCACCACCACCCGGGCGATCCGCCGCTACCGGGACGAACCGGTGCCGGCCGAGGCGCTGCGGGCGATCCTGTTCGCGGCCACCCGCGCGCCGAGCGGATCCAACCGGCAGCCGTTCCGGTTCGTCGTGCTGGCCGACGGCCCGAACGCCGACGCCGCCAAACGGCTCGTCGGTGACGCGGCCCGCCGGATCTGGCAGACCAAGCAGCACACCGACGGCTACGACCGGGCCGACGCCGAACCCGCATCGCCCCGGGCCCGGCTGGCGCGGACCATGCGGCACTACGTCGACACCTTCGAACAGGTACCGGTCCTGATCCTGCCCTGTCTGGTCCGCTACCGGGAGCCGACGCTGATGGAAGGCGCCTCGGTGTATCCGGCGTGCCAGAACCTGCTGCTCGCGGCACGCGCGCTGGGCTACGGGGGAGCGCTCACCGGCTTCGGCCTCGCCGTCGATGCCGAGCTACGCGCGCTGCTCGACGTGCCCGAGGGCACCGTCATCGCCGGCGCGATCACCCTCGGCCGGCCCGCCGGGCAGCACGGCCCGGTACGGCGCCGGCCGTTGGCCGAACTCGTCTACGGTGAGACCTGGGGCGAGGCCCCCGCCTGGGCCATCGACCCACCCGGCACCACCTTCACCGCCGCCGGCCCACCGAACGCCACCGAGACCAGATCCGTGCCCGGCCCGGACGCCGGAGCCGGAACAGCCGGGTAGTCGGGTAGCTGGCGCGGTCGGGTGGCGTGGAGATCTCGGTGGCTCGCGTGGTGCGCCGAGCAGGTGGATGCGTGATCTCAGCGTCGAGAGGAGACGACCGTGCAGGAAGTCCGTGGGGTGATCGCCCGGGGTAAGGGGGCGCCGGTCGAGGTGACCACGATCCGGGTGCCCGATCCCGGCCCGGGGGAGGCGGTGGTCCGGGTGCAGACCTGCGGGGTGTGCCACACCGACCTGCACTACCGCGAGGGCGGCATCAACGACGACTTCCCGTTCCTGCTCGGCCACGAGGCGGCCGGGATCGTCGAGACCGTCGGCGCCGGCGTCACCGACGTCGCGCCCGGCGACTTCGTCATCCTCAACTGGCGGGCGGTCTGCGGCACCTGTCGGGCCTGTCTGCGCGGCCGGCCCTGGTACTGCTTCAACACCCACAACGCGACCCAGCCGATGACCCTCACCGACGGCACGCCGCTGGCCCCCGCGCTCGGCATCGGCGCGTTCATCGAGAAGACACTCGTGCACGCCGGCCAGTGCACCAAGGTCGACCCGAGCGCGCGTCCGGCGGCCGTCGGTCTGCTCGGCTGCGGGGTGATGGCCGGCCTCGGCGCGGCGATCAACACCGGGCAGGTCGGCCGGGGCGACTCGGTCGCCGTGATCGGCTGCGGCGGAGTCGGGGACGGTGCCGTCGCCGGGGCGCGTCTCGCCGGCGCGGCGAAGATCATCGCGGTGGACACCGATCCGCGCAAGCTGGAATGGGCCAGGGGCTTCGGCGCCACCCACACGGTGAACGCGAAGGAGACCGACCCGGTCGCCGCCATCCAGGAACTCACCGGCGGGTTCGGCGCCGACGTCGTCATCGAGGCCGTCGGCCGCCCCGAAACCTACAAACAGGCGTTCTACGCCCGCGACCTGGCCGGCACGGTCGTCCTCGTCGGCGTCCCCACCCCCGAGATGACCCTGGAACTGCCGCTGCTCGACGTGTTCGGCCGCGGCGGCGCGCTGAAATCCTCCTGGTACGGCGACTGCCTGCCCTCGCGGGACTTCCCCCTGCTCGTCGATCTCTACCAGCAGGGACGCCTCGACCTCGACGCGTTCGTCACCGAGGAGATCCCCCTGGACGGGGTCGAGGCCGCGTTCGCGAAAATGCACACCGGCGACGTGCTCCGCTCCGTCGTCGTCCTCTGAACATCGGGAACGGTGGTACGGGGGCCGGACTCGGCCGGCCGCGGGAGAGCGCTGATGCCTCCGCGGCCGGCCGAAGCGCCGGCCTGACGAACCAGGGATGTCAGCTCGCCGCCGCGGGCTCCTCGACGGGCTGGTCGAACGCGCCCCGATCGAGGGCCCGCTGCATCGCCTCCATGCAGGAGACCAGCGCGGCGGCCGGGTTCAGCTCGAGGATCTCCGTCGGCTCCGGGTAGATCAGGACGTGCCCGGCTGGGAAGAAGTAGGCCTCGCCGGCCACCGCGACCTCATCCGGCCAGTCCGAGCCCGGGTAGACCGCGCGGATGGAACCGCTGAAGACATAACCATAGTGCGGACACTGACAGACACCGCCCGGAAGGCCCCCGATCTTGTAGAGGTCCGTGCAGTCAAGGGGTTCTTCGACCTTTGTGTGGCCGACTTCCATGTCGCCCCACTGCTCCGACTTGAACGATGGTCCGGCGACCGGCCAGCGGAGGTGACCCGGCTTTAGTTCACTCGGCTTCGAGTGCGGCACGGAAGTGTCCTTTCAGTATGGCACCCAGGGTGACCCGGCCCCTGCGAACACATCGTCAGCAGAATTGGCGGCACCTATGTCGGCGCATGAAGGGTTCGACCGCGACGCAATGCCTGTCAGTCACGGCTTCGCAGCGTCGAAGATCTGACGCGTAGTGCCATCAGTATGGCTCGGGTATCGTGGGAGGCTGAAATTGGAACGGCTAACCGGGATTAACTTCATCACTTTCCCCGGAAACTGTCAACCTGGGCGGACCGCCCGCACTGATGCGTCTCGGCGCTCATCCACCGCGCTGCTCGCCGGGTGATTGGTCCGCTACCAGAGGAGATCCATCATGTACCCGGACCGCCCCGAGTGGAGCCGCCCGCCCCGTGCGCCGCAGGCTTGCTCCGCGTGGTGCCGCGGACGCTTTCGGTGTCACTCGCCCTGCGCGTCCAGGGGCCGTGACGACGGCCGCGCCGGGGGCCGAGAGATGATCCGAGGGGCGGAGCGCGGGGCGTCAGAGCTGGAGGGTGCGGGACGTGGATGCTGGGCAGGCACGGACGCCGGGAGACGCCTGGGACCACCCGCCTGACCCCGCGGGTTCTTCGGACGTGCCACCGCCCTGGTCACGGGGCTACGACCAATCCCGGCCGGCGGATCCCGGCGAGACTCACCCGCTCCGATCCGGCGACACCAGGCGGTCTGGATCGGACGATGTCGAGTGGTCAGAGCCGAGCGATGATCTGCCAGCCGGCTACGGCGGTGCTTCGCCGGGCCGGTACGCCGAACCAGCTCCGACGGCGAACCTCGCCGGGCCCGTGCCCACCGCGGTCGAGGGTGGCTGGCGTGGACGACTCGGCCAGCTCGGTGCGCGCCTGGGCCGTCACGGCTCGAACGGCGGTGGGACGAACGGCGGTGGGACGTCCGAGGGCGGCGGGGGAGGTTGGACGCTGCACGCGTCGCGGCGGCGGGTGCTGTCGATCGTGTTGCCGATCGCGCTGATCCTGCAGTTCGTGGTGGTGGACCGGGTCAGCGTCCAGCTGGTCGAGCATGAGATGGCCCGGCAGATCCGCTCCGGGGTGGTGGCCGGCATGCCCTGCGGGACACGGCCACCGACGGTGCGGGACGTCAGCATCGGGGGCTTCCCGTTCCTCACCCAGGTGCTCACCGGGACCTTCAGCGATCTTGGCATGACCCTGACCGACATGCCGACACCCGGGCCGCGGATCGAGGCGATCAGCGCCCGGTTGCAGGGTGTGCACGTTCCGATCCTCAAGCTGGCCACCGGCGGGGATGGCGAGATCACGGTCGACCGGATGCGGGCGGCCGTACGGATGACCTACGCCGACCTGAACACCTACCTGGCCACCCAGACCGGCAGGATCCACATCACCGCGGTGGACGGCGGTAGTCGGCTGGAGATCTCGGCGACGGTGGAGGTCCCGCTGCTGGGAACGCAGCAGGTCGCCGGAATCGTCACCTTCGCGGTGCACAACAACCAGCTGACACTGGTCCCCAGTCAGATCTCGCTGAAGGGGATCGTGAACCTCACCATCCCGCTCGACTTCCTCGCCGGCGCCCTGGCGGCCCTGCCCATCCCCCTGGGTGATCTTCCGTTCAATCTGATCATCACCACGGCCGAGACCGACGCGACCGGACTGTCGGTCACGGCCACGGCCAGCGACGTCACCCTGCCCTCGATGGAGCAGGCCGAACAGCAGTGCACCCAGGCCCAGGGCGCGGCGCGGCGCGGAGTGGGCGGGCTGGCGCGGAGCGGGGCGGCTAGCGCAGCGCGGGGATGACGGACGCGCCGAAGGCGGCCAGGGTGGCGGGGTCGGCGAAGTCGCAGAACCAGGCGTAGACCCGTTCGACACCCCGCTCACGCAGGCCACCGAAGAAGTCGACGAGTTCGGCGGGGGAGCCGACGACCACGCCGTTGGTGCCGAACCGGCGGGTCGCGGTCGCGGTCACCCGCTCCCGGTCGGCCTCGGTGTGCACCAGGGCGACCATGTGCTGCAGGGACACCCGGGCCCTGCCGGCACGCGGGCGCATCTCGTCGAACCGGTCGAGGATGCCGACGTGGACGTTCCACCAGTCGGCGTACTCGGCCACGAGCTCCATCGTCCGCGGGCCGGCGCCGCCGACGGTGATCGGAATGTGGCCGAGCGGGGCGGGCGCCTGTCGGGCACCGCGCAGCTGGAAGAACTCGCCGTCGTAGTCGACCGGACCGCCCATCCACAGGGCGCGCAGGATCTCAAGGGTCTCCCGGAGCCGGCGTACCCGGGCCCGTGGTTCGGTCGGCGTCACCCCGTAGGTGGTGAACTCGCCGCCGCGTGACCCCCAGCCGATGCCGAGTTCGTAGCGCCCGGCGGACAGGTGGTCGAGGCTGACGGTCTCCTGGGCGAGCATGACCGGATGGCGGAACGCGTCACACAACACCAGCGAGCCGAGTGTGAGCCGGGTGGTCTGCGCGGCCAGCCAGGCATTGGTGACGGCCGCACCGAACATCGGCTGGTCCTCGGCCAGGGGTGGGGCCAGATGGTCCATCCCGGCGATGCCGTCGAAGCCCGCGGCCTCCGCGGCCCGTGCCCGCTCGGCGAGCCGGTCCGGGGTCAACCGCATCTGCGGCAGGTACAGATGGAACTCCACGGCGATCCCTCCGTCAACGTGCCAGTCGGGCCCGCGGGACGGGCCCCCGCGGCGGGCCGGTCAGCTCTTCGCGGCCAGACCGGCGGTGCGGGCGGCGACGGCGGCCTGGGCGGCGGTGTTCGACGTCCAGTTGTCGACGAAGGTGGCGGACAGATCCCCGAAGCGGGACACGTCCTGCGCCGCGACAAGGCGCCGCACGCGGACATGCTCGCGTACGGCGGGCTGCGGGTTGTCCAGGATCAGGCGGGCCAGCGCCGTCGCCTCCCGCACGTGCTCACCGTCCTCGACCAGACGGGTCACGAAACCCGCGTCCAGGCCCTCCGCGGCGGTGAACATCCGGCCGGTGAGGCACACCTCGTTGGCGAACGCCGCCTTGCCGAGCCGGGGGACGAACGAGGCCATCGGTAGACCGATCTTGATCTCGACCACCTGGAAGAGGGTGTTGCGCGCGGCGACGATCGCGTCGCAGAACAACGCGGTCCCCAGCGCATGACCCAGGCAGTAACCGTGCGTCGCGGCGATGACCGGCTTCCAGTTCACGGTGTTCAGGAAGGCCTCGCGCTCGTGCGCCCGGCCGCCGGTGCTGCCCTCCTCCATCGAGCGCTGCAGCCGGTCCTTCACGTCCCCGCCGCTGGAGAACGACCGCCCCTGGCCGAACAGGATGCCGATCTGCGCGTCATCGTCCTGGTCAAGGCGCTCCAGGGCGCTGATCAGGCCCAGGACATCCTCGTCCCGCAGGGCGTTGTGCTTGTCGGGCCGGTTGAACGAGAGATAGGCGATTCCGTCCGTAACCTCGTAACCCACCGTCACCGAAATGATCCTTTCGTCACTGCCGGACCCCTGCCATTGGATCTCCGCCGTTGGACGGCTGCCAAATGACATCGACATCGATGTCGATATTGGCCAACGTAGCCGTTCCCGGACGCCCCCCGCAACGGAACCCGCCCTCGTCAGGCCCACCAGCGGCGGGCGTGACGAGGGCGGGACAAGGCGGAACGCGGACGTGACGTCCTATCCGCGGGGCGTCAGGACCACAACCGGAATCGGCCGCGTGGTGCGCGTCTGGTAGACGTGGTAGTTCGGCCACGCGGCGGAGACGATCTCCCACAGCCGCGGCTTCTCCTGCTCGGAGGCGGCGCGACCGAGGACCGGGATGGTCTTGTCCAGCACCTGGACCTCGGCCTTCGGGTCGGCCTCCAGGTTCAGGAACCACAGCGGGTGCGTGGGCGCACCGCCCTGGGAGGCCACCACCAGGAAGTCGTCGCCGTCCTTGGCGAAGATCAGCGGTGTGGTCCGCGGCTGTCCCGACTTGCGGCCCGTCGTGGTGAGCAGCAGGATCGTGACGCCGTTCCAGATGTAGCCGACCTCGCCGTTGGTCTCACGGTAACGGGCGACATGCTCGGCGTTGAGCAGGGTGGCATCCGGCGCGGTGTAGCCGGGTTCTGCAGTCGTCATCTCTGCCTCTTGTCGGTGGGCGGGCTGATCGGGGACCTAGCCGAAGAGCACCGGGATCTCGGTGACCCCGCGCTCGTACATACCGATGAAGCGGGGCGCCTCGGCGTCCGGGTCCAGGCGCAGGTTCGGCAGCCGGTCGAGCAGGGCCGAGACGCCCGCGCGGATCTCGGCGCGCGCCACATGCATACCCAGGCAGATGTGCGGGCCACCGCCGAACGCGAACGACGCCCGGGCCTGCCGGGTGATGTCGAACTCGTCCGGGTTGTCCCAGCGGGCCGGGTCACGGTTCGCCGAGGCCACGTTCAGGTGCAGCACGGCGCCCTTGGGCAGTTCGGTGCCGAAGAACTCGACGTCCTTCGTGACGTACCGGGAGAACATCGGGTCCGTGGGCACCCAGCGCAGCGACTCCTCGATGGCCGGGCGCAGCAGCGCCCGGTCCTCGCGGACCCGCGCGAGCACCTCGGGACGTGCCAGCAGGTTCGCCAGCGTGATGCCCATCTGCTTCCAGGTCGTGCCCGACCCGGCGTGCAGCAGCAGCAGCGCGAAGGCGTAGATCTCGCCGTCGGAAAGCTGGTGGGAGACGCCGTCCTCGTCCTGCATGGTCGCCTGGACCAGGATGGAGATCAGGTCGTCCTTCGGCTCCTCGCGGCGCGCGGCGACGATCGGGACCAGCCGCTGGATGACCGCCGCCGAATCCTGCAGCACGGCCCGCAGATCCAGGGCCTCCTCCGGCGGGATGCCGAAGCTTCCGGTGATCGTCAGCACCGGAATCGCCGCGCAGAAGTCGACGTTCAGTTCGGCCCGGCCGTCATTGACGAAGTTGTTGATGAGCTCCTGGACCGCTTCCTGGATCCAGTTGATGAGCCACCACTGGGCCTTGGCCGGAACAAAGGACGGCTGCACCAGGCCGCGGTACCGGCGGTGCTGGGTGCCACCCATGTAAATCATGCTGTTCTCGAGCCCGGCGGTTGTCGGGTCGATGGCCGATCCCGACGAGGCGAACGTCTCGGGATCGCGGTAGGCCGCGTCGAGGGCCGCGTAGCTGAAAGCGGTGAAATGCGCGCGGTCGGGCTCGGGAAGGCCCTGGAACATCGCCTCGCCCGGGTAGCCGGTCAGCTTGTGCAGAGTGCCCTCGTGCACCGGCGCGTCTTCCCGTAGCTTCGCCCAGATCGGGTACGGGTCGGCTTCGAAGTCACCGCCCGTCCACACGTTGGCGGCGCTGCGCAGGTCGAAAAGGGCTTTGATCCGCTCGCGGTCCAGGATCGCCGTGGTCATGTCAGCTGCTCACCTCCGGCGACAGCCACTCACGTAACTTCGCCGCTCGCCTCGTATGTGTGATCAGGGTCGTTGTCTCGGTTGCCGGGGTCATCTCGTCACCTGCCGCGTCGACGCTGCCTGGACCGGGACATCGCCGCTGGCGGGCACGACCGTCGGTTCGTCGGCCGTGCCCGCCAGCGGCATCCGGGTCATCCCGCGGTGGAGCCGTGACCTGCCGTGCTCGGCACGTCATCAGTAGCGCCGCCCGTGTCGTCGCCGGGAGCCCAGCTCAGCGCGCCGACCGGACAGGCGTCGACCGCGGTGTCGATCTCCTCGGCCGAGTCGCCCGCCGGGTCGACGATGACGGCCTTGCTCTGCTCGTCATGCGCGAACGTGTTCGGCGCGTAGACGAGACACATGCCACTGCCGAGACACAGCTCTCGGTCGATGACAACGTGGCCCGCCATCGGCTCAGACTCCGCTCGTGACAGTGGCGGCGACGGGCGGCTCGGCCGGGGTGAACCGGTAGAGCCGCTCGGCGTTGCCACGCAGGATCTTGTACTGGAGCGCGTCCGGCAGGTGCTGGATCCGGCTCTGCACGACCTTGATGCTGTCCGGCCAGGTCGTGTCCGAGTGCGGGTAGTCCGTCTCGCACATGAGGTTGTCCTCGGGGATCTCCCCGATGCTCGCGATGCCGTGCGCGTCGTCGATGAAGCAGCCGTACACGTGGTTGGCGAACGTCTCCCGGACGTTGAACGTGTCCAGGTCGAGGTCACCGGCGCCGGCGTGGGTGTCGAAGCGCCCGCCGCGCTTGACCCAGTGACGCTGCTTGTCGACGACCTGCTCGGCGCGCTCGAGGAAGTACGGGATCCAGCCGACTTCACCCTCGGACAGGGCGATCTTCAGCTTCGGGAACCGCTGGAACAGGCCGCTGAACAGCCAGGCCAGCATCGTGCCGGAGGTCCGCGAGGCACCCCAGGTCAGGTTCGCCATGAACGGCGCGTCCTTGGCGATCGCCGGCAGCTGCGAGGACGAGCCGACGTGCATCGAGACGACCATCTCGAGCTCGTTGGCCGCGGCCATCACCGGGTCCCAGTAGTGGTTCACGTCGTGGATCGTCGGCAGGCCGAGCGGCTCGGTGTTCTCCGAGAAGGCGAAGGTGGTCGCACCCTTGGCGGCGCAGCGCTCCATCTCCTTGGCGGCCAGGGGCGGGTCCCACATCGGGATGAGGATCAACGGGATGTAGCGGCCGGGCGCCGCGGCACACCACTCGTCGATCATCCAGTCGTTGTAGTGCTGCAGGCACTCGAACCCGAAGGTACGGTCGCTGGCCTCCATGAACAGCTGCCCGCAGAACCGGGTGATGGTCGGGAAGCACAGCGAGGCCAGCACGCCCGCGCGGTCCATGTCCTCGAGCCGGGCCTTGGCGTCGTAACAGCCGGGCCGCATCTCGCTGTAGGGCAGCGGCTCGGGGCTGAACTCCTCCTTCGACTTGCCGACAACCGCCGACAGGCCGGAGCTGGGGAACTTCTTGCCGTCATAGACCCAGTAGTCCATGCCGGAGTCGTCGATCTCCATGTGCGGCGCCCGGTCGCGGTCCTTGGCCGCGACCCGGTCGGTCCACACCGTCGGCGGCTCCAGGACGTGGTCGTCGACGGAGATCAGCCAGTCCAGGTTGAGTTCTGATGCCATTTCCTTGTTCCCTTCCTTGTTTTCTCGGCCGTCACCCGGCCGGAGTGTGTCCTCTGGCCGGGCCGGCCAGAGCGTTCCCCGGGTGGTTGCCGGCCGAAGCTGGTCAGCCCAGTGAGCCGACGGTGAGGTTCTTGATCTCCTGGAACGCGCGGATGCCGTCCGGCCCGCGTTCCCGGCCAAGACCGCTCTGCTTGTATCCACCGCTGGGGGCGTACGCGTTCAGCCCCCCATTGGCGTTGACATTGACGGCGCCCGCGCGGATGCGGCGGGCCACCGCGGTGGCCGCGGCGACGTCGGCGCCGTAGACCTGGCCGGACAGCCCGTAGATGCTGTCGTTGGCCATCCGGACCGCCTCGTCGACATCGGTGTAGCCGATGATGCCGAGTACCGGGCCGAAGATCTCCTCCTGCGCGGCCGGGTTGGTGTTGTCCGGCAGGTCCAGCACGGTCGGTTCGAAGTAGTAGCCACGCTCCAGGCCCTCGGGACGACGTCCACCGGTGGCGACGGTGGCGCCGTGCTCCTGGGCGAGGGCGACGAACCGCTCGCACCGCTCGCGCTGCCCGGCGCTGATCACCGGGCCGATCATCGTGCCGGCCACCGCCGGGTCGCCGACCTTGAGGTGCTGGTAGGTCGCGCTGACCGCGGCGACGACCTCGGCCTTGCGGTCGGCCGGGACGAACATCCGGGTCGCGGCCACGCAGGCCTGCCCGGCGGTCGCCGCGACCACAGCCGCGCCACCGCGGGCGGCGGCGTCCACCGCGTCCGGTAGATAGATCTGCGCGGACTTGCCGCCGAGTTCGAGCGCCACATGCTTCACCGTGGACGCGGCCTGAGCGAGGATCGCCTTGCCGATCGCCGTCGAGCCGGTGAACGACACCAGGTCCACCGCCGGGTGGGTGGTCATGAGTTCCGCGCCGGCCGCACCCGACTCGATCAGCACGCTGAGCACACCCGGGGGCAGCCCGGCCGCCTCGGCCGCCGCGCCGAAGACCAGCGAGGAGATCGGGGTGAGCGGGCTCGGCCGCAGCACCACCGAGTTACCGGCCGCCAGCGCCGGGATGATCTTCTGGATGCCCATGATGATCGCCGCGTTGTACGGGGTGATCGCGGACACCACACCGACCGGTTCGTAGCGGCGCACGCTCAGCTTCGCGCCGCCGGCGACCAGCTGGTTGACCGGAACCGGGTTGAAGTCCTCCTCTGGCAGCGCCAGATAGAGGTCGAGCGTCTCCCGACCCAGGGTGATACTTCCGTCGACCTGGACGCCCTCAGTGAAGAACCGCGGCAGGCCCGCCTCGGCGATGATCGTGTCGACCAGCTCCGCACGGGTCGCCACGATCGCGTCGAGGAACACGTTGAGGATCCGGGCCCGCTCCCGGGGCACCAGATCCGCCCACACACCGGAGTCGAAGCTCTGGCGCGCCGCGACGATCGCCCGCTCGAACTCGGCGGCCGGCGCGCTCACCACATCGGTGACCCGCGACTCGTCGGCCGGGTTCTCCACGGCGAAGGCATCGCCACTGTCGATCCACTTCCCGGCGACGTACGACGACGTCTGAGGTATCAGTGCCACCGGCCTCTCCCTTTCCTTCGCTGGATGACGATTGCGGCGTCCCCGCCGTGAACCGTGCCTGCTGGACGACCCCGGTGGGGTCGCTCGGGCGGGGTCAGAAGGGATCGGCGCTGTAGACGACCGCCCCGCCGTAGTGCGGCGAGGACTGGCAGGCCACGGCCAGCGTGGCCTTGGCCCGCTGCCGGTCGCCGGCTCGGCCGGCCAGCTGCAGGTAGCACTCGAGCATCTGCGGGATGCCGTGCATCCGGCCGTTACCGAGCGCGCCGCCACCGGACAGGATCGGCAGGGCGTCGGGCCGGTCGCTGTCGATCCGTCCGTCCTGGACGAACCGGTGCGCCTCCCCGACCGGGCACAGGCCGAGCGACTCGAGCCAGAACCAGACGAACGGCGAGAACCCGTCGTACATCTGGGGCAGGTCGACCTCGCCCGGCTTCACCCCGGCGCTCTCCCACAGCCGTCGGGCCGTGTCGAGACCGGCGGTCATGATGTCGTCGAGCGGCCAGTGCAACGGCAGCCGGTTGTTGGTCTTCGGCACGGCGTGGGCGTAGCCGGAGACGTACACCGGCCGGTTCGGCCCGTCCACCGCGCGATCCGCCGAGGTCAGGACGAACGCCGCCACCCCGTCGACCGGGATGTCGCAGTCGTAGCGGCAGATCGGGTCGGTGAGGGTGGGCGCGGCGAGGTACTGCTCGGCCGTCAGCGGCTTGCCGTACCAGTAGGACCAGGGGATCCGCGCGCCGTTCTTGCGCGCCTCCACCAGAACCGCGGCCATCGCCTCGCGGGTCGCGCCGTAGCGCTGGAGGTACTCGTTGTACGGCAGAGCGATCATCGCCAGCGGACCGAAGTAGCCGGTCGGCGCGGTCCACTGGGCCGGGCCGCCGAAGGCGTCTGTCGAGCTGGCGTGGTAACTGCCCCTGGGGTTGTGCAGCGACCGGTAGAGCACCACGTGGTCGGCGGCCCCGCTGACGATCGCGTTGACCGCCAGCGCCACCGAGCCGGACACCTGCCCGACACCCTGGAAACCGGCCACATAGCGAGGCGAGGCGCCCAGGCGTTCGGCCAGCCAGTTGGTGGTCACGGTGTGCACGCCGTCCTCGACGGTGTGCGAACCGGCGGACGGGAACAGGGTGGCGGCAACGATCCCGTCGACCTGCGCCGGGGTGAGCCCCGCGTCGGCGATCGCCTCCCGGACGATGTCGACGGTCAGCGCGCCCAGCGGACGCGGGTTGTGCCGTTGTACGACGCTGTGCGCGTAGCCGACGACGGCGACCTTGTTACTGGAGGTCAGTCTGCCGCTCATGCACCCTCCCGCGGGTCCGAGCCGCCCGTGCTGCCCGAGTCGCCCGTGCTGTCCGAGCCGCCCGTGCTGCCCGGGTCGCTCGCGAGGACGAAGGCGGGGACCGAGACGCCGTCCGCGAGGTCCTCGAAGGCCACGCGGACAGGGGTTCCCAGCCGCACGGGGCTGTCCGGGCCGTCGAGTAACCGCCCGATCATCCGTAGCTCCTGCTGCTCGTCCAGCTCGACGTCGACGAGCAGATATGGCAGTTCGGCGTTGAAGCCCGGCAGGAACGACTGCCGGACGACCGTCCAGGACCGGATTCGGCCCCGGCCGCTCACCGGCTCGAACACGAACTCCGGATCGGTGGCGTCGCAGTGCGGGCACACCTGGTCCGGCGGGATCGCGAGTGACCGGCACCGGGCGCAGCGGGCCGCCGTGAGCACATGGCTGGCCGCCGCCGCCCAGAACGGGGCGGACCGCTCGTCCGGCACCGGTACCGGCCGCGGGAACTCCGCGGCGGGCGTGCCGGCACCGGCGGGCGCCGTGGCGCCCGCGGTACCCGCCGGGGTCACGGCAGCGCTCCCGCGTCCTTGAGGTCGGAGATGTCCTCCCAGCTGTAGCCGAGCTCGAGCAGCACCGACTCGGTGTGCTCGCCGTGCTCCGGCGCGCGGTGCAGCTCGGGTGGCAGCTCGTCGAACTGCACCGGGACGGTCGGCAGGGTGTACTTCAACCCGTCCTCGTCGACCTCGCCGATGTAGTCGTTGGCGAGCACCTGCGGGTCGGTCAGCAGCTCCTCGACGGCCTGGACCGGCGCCCACGGGGCGTCGATCCCCGCGAGCAGCTCCTTCCACTCGGCGTAGGTGCGCTTGGCGAACTCCTCGTCCAGCACCGCGATGCACTCCGTGCGGTTCTTCCCGCGGGCGGCGAGATCGACGAACCGCGGGTCCTCGATCAGGTCCGGACGGTCGATCAGGCGGCAGAAGTCCGGCCAGTAGCGGTCCGGCTGCAGGAACACCAGCTGGATGTGCCGACCGTCGCTGGTGCGGTAGCTGCTGACCAGCGGGTTGGGCATCTGCTCGCGGCTGGACATCGCCCGTGGCCGCTGGCCCTGCATCGCCGAGAGCAGGTCCGAGGACAGGGTCCACATCGCCATGCCGAGCAGGGAGACGTCGACGACCGAGCCCCTGCCGGTGCGCTCGCGGCGCAGCAGCGCCGCGGCCATCCCGAACGCCAGCGCCATCGCCCCGTTGCGGTCACCCATCGCGCCGCGCTGGCCGATCGGCTGGTCGCGGTCGGCGGGGGTCAGGACGTGGGCGAGCCCGCCCCGGGCGAAGAACGCCGAGGAGTCGTAGCCGGGCAGACCGGCATCGGGCCCACGGGAGCCGTAGCCGTTGCCGCGGGCGTAGACCAGCCGGGGGAAGCGCTCGGTGAGGCTCTCGGCATCCAGGCCGAGCCGCTTGAGCGCCCCGGGGCGGAAGTTGGTCAGGAACACGTCGGCGGTCTCGAGGAGCCGCTCGAGGATGGCGCGGCCCCGCTCGTTGCGCAGGTCGAGAGCGACCGAACGCTTGCCCCGGTTGGCCAGCGCCAGCGAGAGGTTCACCCCGCCGGCATCCGAGCCGATGCCCTGTGTGGCGAGCGCCCGGTACGGGTCGCCCTCGGGGCGTTCGACCCGGATGACGTCCGCACCCCAGTCCGCCAACAGCGCGCCGGCCACAGGGACGAAGACCCACTGCGCCAGCTCGACGACGCGTAAGCCCTCGAATGCACCCTGGTCCACTGTGACTTCTCCTCCCAGCGGGCGACTGCCCGCGGACTGCGTCTGCCACCACTGTCACGCGCCACCGCTGTCACATGCCACCAGAGCCGGCGGATGCACGCGGGCCACCCCGCACCGAACACCTGCTGGCGACCGCCAGGACAGGCCGGTACCTGCACCAGCGGCTACCTGTGTCAGCCCGTACCTGTGCCGATCGAGATCCGTGTCAGCCGGCACCTGCTAGCATTTCAACAGCTTTGCGGAAATCGTAGCAACAAGCCGTGTCATGCGCCAGTGGGACGGCCGTAATTATGTGACCGGCAGCACCGACTCCAGTCGATATTGCTGCGCGTGTCCAGTTGACTTCCTGATGCGATCCCATCGAAGGACTTCGCCCTGTTTGCCCGATTTAGGCGCTGGGATGCGACCCGGATCACGACGAAGCCTGGCAAGGGGGTGATGGGGGCGCTAACATGCCATCGTCAGCGCTATAATGCTAGCATTCCGAGGTGACGGATGAGCTTAAGCAGCGAACGCATCGTGCCGATCCCCACCGATCTGGCGGAGCTGCAGTCGCCACAGTGGCTGAACACGGCTCTTGCCGAGCGCTTTCCGGGCGTGCAGATCACCAAGGTCACGCCTGGTCCGATCGTCAGCCGGGTCTCCACCAACGCCCGCTTCGAGATCGAGGCGGCGGGCGGCCTTCCCGAGGGCCTGTCCGCTCATCTGTGCGGCAAGGGATACTTCACCGAGGGCGGTGCGGCCGCCCGCGCGGTCGGGGCCTTCGAGGTCTACTTCTATCGTGACCTGGCGCATGCCACCGGCGTGCGTACCCTGAACAGCCTGTATGCGGATGTCGATCCGCGGACCCACGACAGCGTGGTCATCACCGAGGATGTCGTCGCCCAGGGCGCCCGTTTCCTCGACCCGACCAGCGAGTACGGCCCGGAACGGGTCGCCGAGAGCCTCGCGCAGCTCGCCCGGCTGCACGCCGCCACCTGGCTGAGCCCCAAGATCGCGGACACGCCGTGGCTGGCGCCGCGGCTGCACACTCTCTGCGGCCTGATGAGCGCCGAGGTGATCCGGAAGATCAACTTCGAGACCGAGGTCGGTGCAGGCGTCCCGGCCGAGGTGCGCGACGCCGACCGGCTCGTGGCGGCCTACCGGGCGCTGGCCGACCAGACCGCCGCCGCTCCGGTCTGGTCGGTGATCCACGGCGACGCGCACGTCGGCAATCTGTACCTCGAGGCAGACGGTCGTCCGGCCCTGTTGGACTGGCAGCTCACCCAGCGCGGTCCCTGGTACCTGGACGTGGGCTACCACCTGGGGTCGACGCTGTCCCCCGGGGAGCGTCGGACCCACGAGAAGGACCTGCTGCGCCACTATCTCGACGAACTGCGTGCCGGTGGGGTCGAACCGCCCGCCTGGGACGCCGCCTGGCGCGATCTGCGCGGCGGCATCCTGCACGGTTTCTACCTGTGGGGGATCACGCAGATCGTGCGGCCCGAGGTGCGCGCCGAACTGCTGCACCGCCTGGGCAGCGCCGCGGCGGACCATGACGTGTTCGCCGTTGTCGGCCTCTGACATCCGGCAGCTGTGGTCCGCGGCCCGTAGTCCGCGGCACGCGATCCACCGGCCACCGAGCCGTCACTGTCGAACTGCGTTGACCACTGTCGAACTGCGTTGACGAGGAAGCTGCTGTGTCAGACAAGCCCAGGTCAGAAAAGCAATGGGTCACCCGTGACGTTCCGGTTCACCTGGCGGAACGGTACCGGGCGGACGGCCTGTGGGGCGACGTCCCGATGGGCGTACGGATCGAAGACGCGCTGCGCGAACACGGTGATCAGATTCTGCGGGTCCACTCCCTGGAACGGCCCTGGGAGGGCACGTTCCGTGAGCTGCGGGCCCGCGCTCTGGCGGTGGCCGGCGGCCTGCGGGCGCGCGGGGTGGGACCGGGCGACGCGGTCGCCTTCCAGCTGCCCAACTGGGTCGAGGGGGCCGTCGCGTTCTACGCGACCGCCTTCCTCGGCGCCACAGTCGTCCCGATCGTGCACTTCTACGGGGCGAAGGAGGTGGCGTTCATCCTGCGTCGCACCGAGGCCGCCGCCTTCGTCACGGCGGCCCGCTTCGGCCGGCGCACCTACCTGGACGACCTCGGTGAGGTCGTCACGGACCTGCCGTCACTGCGGGTGCTGGCCGTGGTCGGCGCGAGTGACGCGGAGCTGCCGGCCGGCGCCGTGGCGTTCGAGGAGCTCGAGGCGTCCGAGCCCCTGGCCGGGGCAGCCCAGGTGGACCCGGACTCCCCGGCCATCATCGCCTTCACCTCGGGCACGACCTCGCAGCCCAAGGGCGTCATCCACTCGCACAACACCATCTGCTTCGAGGCCGACCAGCTGCGCGCCATGAACTCCGGTGGCGGCCTGAACAACCTCACCGGCACGCCCATCGGTCACTTCATGGGCATGCTGGCCGCCCTGCAGATGCCGGTGCTGGGCGGCACCGAGGTCAACATGATCGACGTCTGGGACCCGAAGCGGGTGCTGGAGATCGTGCTGCGCCACAAGCTGGCCACCGGTGCCGGCTCCACGTACTTTCTCGGCAGTCTGCTCGACCATCCCGACCTCACTCCCGAGCACATGCGCTACCTCGCCTACGTGGGGCTTGGCGGTGCGGCGGTGCCCGAGGCGTTCTCGGACCGGGCGACCGCGGCCGGTACCTCGGTGGTCCGCATGTACGGCTCGACCGAGCACCCGTCGATCACCGGCAGTCGTCACGAGGACGACAAGCGCTCCCGGCTCTACACCGACGGCCGGCCGCTGGCCGGGGTGGAGATCAGACTGCTGGACGACGCGGGCGAGCCGACCGAGGTCGGGGTGCCGGGGGAGATCTGGTCGCGGGGGCCCGACCTGTGCCTGGGCTACACCGACGCGACCATCAACCTGACGGCGTTCGACGATGACGGCTGGTACCGCACCGAGGACGTCGGCGTCCTCGACGACCAGGGCTGCCTGACGATCACGGACCGCAAGAAGGACATCATCATCCGGGGTGGCGAGAACATCAGTGCCGCCGAGGTCGAGGAGCTCATCCTCAAGGTCGCGCCGGAGGTGCTCGAGGTCGCGGTCGTCGCCGTGCCCGACGAGCGGTTCGGTGAGAAGGCCTGCGCGGTGCTGCGGCTGGCCGCGGACGCGACCGCGCCGACGCCGACGGTGCTGCGGGAGCGCCTCATCGAGGGTGGCCTCGGCCGGCAGAAGACGCCGGAGTACGTCCAGGCCGTCGAGGACTTTCCCCGGACGTCCACCGGAAAGATCATCAAGGCGACCCTGCGGCGCGAGGCCGCGACCCGCCTGACCTGACCGCATGCGCGGCTCGTCCCGGGTAGCAGCGGGCTGGGCCCAGGGCCACTGGTAGTCGCCGGTCTGGTCGTGGGCCCGCCCGTTCGGGTTGCTCATCCGGGCTGGGATTCGGCTGCGTACCGCAGTCCTTTCCTGGCCGCGCGGCGTCCAGGTGAACGTTGTGTACCGAATGAACACCCGAAGTCAGCATTTTGCACCGACGGTAGTGGATCGCAGCGGAGATGCGGTCAAAGCAATGCTAGTATATGGGCGTCCTGTTTGAAATACTAGCAAGACCCCTCGTACTCACACCATCCCCTGGGGATGAACATGCCGATCAACCCGTCCCCGGCCGTTCTGCGCGCCGGCCAGCTGCTGTGGCTCATGGCACGGCGGCCCTCCGAGTCCTACTCGGTCTCGGAGCTGGCCAGGTCCGTGGGCATTCCGCGGGCCACCTGCGACTCGATTCTGCAGGCCCTGGCCGAGCACGGTCTCGTGGTTCGTCGCGAGCCGGGGCTGCGCTACGAGCTGGGCGCGTTCTGCATCGCGCTGGGTGACGTCACCCGGGTGATCAACCCGACGTTGAGCGCGGCCAGCCGGGAGGCGGAGGATCTCGCCCAGAAACTCGGTGCCTGCGTGGCCGTGTCGGCCCGGGCGGGGACCGAGACCCGGGTGATGTCGGTGTCCGACTGGGGCCCGCCGCTGGGCCTGCGCCCCCGGCCCGGCCAGTCGATGCCCCTGGTGCCGCCGTTCGGGGCGGTACTCGTCGCCTGGAGCGAGGCCGACTCCGTCGCCTGGCTCTCCCGCGTCGATGACACCCTGCCCGGCGGCCAGATGCGGATCTGGGAGGACGCCCTACAGGCCATCCGGGCCCGGGGCTACAGCATCACTGTCGCCAGCGGCCAGATTCCCGACTTCTCCACCGGTTTCTCGCTGATGGACGCGGCCCCCGATGTGAGCGCCGCCCGTCGCAAGCAGGAGGAACTGGTCGACCTGATGCAGCACTCCGAGTACCTGGTTCCGGTGCCCGAGGCCAGTGACGAGGTCAGTGGGCGGGTGACCCAGATCTCCGCACCCGTGCTCGACCTCGCCGGCAAGGTCGTCGCCGCCCTGATGCTGCTCGGTCCGAGCTACGACCTCAGCAGCCGCGAGATGCATGCGCTGGGCCGCCAGGTCGCCGAAGCCGCCCAGCGTGCCAGCAAGGCAACCGGTAGCGGCCCGGCCGGCGTCTGAGCGGCACCGTGACCGCCTGACACCGTGACCGCCTGACCACCGTGACCGCCTGACCACCGTGACCGCCTGACCACCGTGACCGCCTGACCACCGTGACCGCCTGACACCGTGACCATCGAACTCAGCGCGCGCCGACCAGGCGCAGTGCGAACTGGCCGTACTGCCAGACCACCGCGTCCTCGCCCGGTTCACCGCCGTCGCGGAACCACACGGCCACTCCCATGCCGAGATCGAGAATGGCGTAGGAAGCCAGCCGCGCGGACGTCACATCGAAGCGCCCGGCCTGGATACCGGTCTCGATCAGATCCCGGAAACAGCGCTCGTACTCCGAACGCAGCGTCAGGACCCGGGCCCGCCCCGGCGCGACCAGGCTGCGGATCTCCCGATTGCCGATGAACGCCTCCCGCCGGTGCCGCGCGTGGTAGCGCACATGCGCCTCGGTGGCCCGGCGCAGCCGCTCGACCGGATCGTCCTGCGCGGTGCCGGCGAGACCGGCGAGCGCGGACCGGTGCGCGCCCAGCAGCTCCGTCATCGTCCGCGTCATGATCTGGGCCAGGATGTCCTGCTTGGACGCCACATGCCGGTACAGGCTGGGCCCGCGTACCCCGATGGCGGCGCCGATGTCCGCCATCGTGGTCGCCTCGTAGCCGAGGCGGGTGAACAGGTCGAGCGCGGCGGCCAGGATCTCCCCGGAACGCTCCGAGCCGGTCCGGCCCATCCGTCCCCCTCCCGATCCCCCCGCGCCCGGCGCCCGGCGGCCGGCGTGACCGCCTGAACGTCGATGCGGATGCCCATCCGGCGTCCAGCGGCCACCCACGGCGTCCAAGGGCCACCGGCAGCTGCCAAGGCCGCTAACGGTCGCTAGCCAGGTGATGTTCTCGCGGCCTTCCGATCCTAGCCCGCACCTGTTGCGAGGGATGGATACCCCTTCTAGAATTACGCTAACGACCATTAGCTAAACGCGGCCGGTATCGGTCGCCATCAGCTGCCAGCAACGCCGCTCCGGTGGAGACCTGATGACCATTGACCTCGCCCCCGAGCCGTCCGTCGCGGATCTGGCCCGGCGCACCGCCGCGTTCGTCCGTGATGTGGTGCTGCCGCTCGAGGCCCGCGACGGCGTCGTCGCTCCCACCCCCGAGCGTCGCCGCGAACTGCAGGACGCCGCCCGTGCCGCCGGGGTGTTCGCTCCGCATGTCAGCGCCGAGTACGGCGGTCACGGACTGGACATGCGCGGTCGCGCCACCGTGTTCGAGGAGGCCGGCTACGCGCTGCTCGGCCCGCTCGCGCTGAACATCGCCGCGCCCGACGAGGGCAACATGCACATGCTCGAGATCGTCGCGACCGATGAGCAGAAGGAGCGGTACCTGCGGCCACTGGCCACCGGGGAGATCCGCTCCTGCTTCGCGATGACCGAACCCGCCCCCGGCGCCGGCTCCGACCCGCGGGCGCTGCTCACCCGGGCGGAGCGGATCGACGGCGGCTGGCGGATCAACGGCCGCAAGTGGTTCATCACCGGTGCGGACGGCGCGGGCTTCACGATCTGCATGGCCCGTACCTCCGGCGAACCCGGGGTCGCCACCGGCGGCGCCACGATGTTCCTGGTCGACGCCGACAACCCCGGCATGAAGATCATTCGCCATATCGAGACGCTGGACGAGACGCTGTTCGGCGGCCACTGCGAGCTGGTCTTCGACAACTGCGAGGTGCCCGACTCCGCCGTCCTCGGCGAGGTGGACGAGGGCTTCCGCTACGCCCAGGTGCGCCTGGGTCCCGCCCGGATGACGCACTGCATGCGCTGGTTGGGCATCGCCAAGCACGCCCGCGACATCGCCGTGCGCCGGGCGAACGAGCGGGAGATGTTCGGCTCGCGACTGGTCGAGCTCGGCATGATCCAGCAGATGATCGCCGACAACGAGATCGACATCGCCGCCTCCCGCGGGCTCATCAACCAGGCCTGTTGGGAGCTCGACCAGGGCCGCTCCGGCGCCCAGTCGACCGCGATCGCCAAGACGTTCTGCGCCGAGGCGATCTACCGGGTCGTCGACCGCTCGCTGCAGATCTGTGGCGCGCTCGGTGTCTCCGGCGACATCCCGCTCAGCCGCTTCCTGCGCGAGGTCCGGCCGTTCCGCATCTACGACGGTCCGTCCGAGACCCACCGCTGGGCGATCGCCCGCCGCGTCGCCCGCCACGCCGCCACGTCTGGTGCCGGTCGGTGAGCGGCGCCGTCGAGGGACTTGATCTGCCCGCGCTCGAGGCGTATTTCGCCGAGCGGGTCGAGGGCTTCACCGGGCCGCTGTCGGCGAGGCTGCTCTCGGGCGGCCGGTCCAACCTGACCTACCTGCTCACCGCGGGCGAGTACCGCTGGGTGCTGCGCCGCCCGCCGCTCGGCGGGCTCACCCCGTCCGCCCACGACATGCTGCGGGAGTACCGGATCGTCTCGGCGCTCGCCGACAGCGGCGTGCCGGTGGCCCGGGCGGTGGTGTCCAGCGACGCGACCGGCCCGCTCGGCGTGCAGTTCGCGGTCGTCGAGTTCGTCGACGGCTCGGTGATCCGCACCGAGGAGGAGCTCGCCGCGCTCGACCAGGCCCAGGTGGACGCCTGCGCGTTCGCGCTCGTCGACGTGCTCGCCCGGCTGCACGCCGTCGACCCCGCCGCGGTGGGCCTGGCCGACTTCGGCCGGCCGCAGGGTTATCTCACCCGCCAGGTCCGTCGGTGGTACGACCAGTGGCAGCGGGTCCGTACCGCCGAACTGCCCGATGTGGACGCGCTGCACGCCCGACTCGCCGAGCTCTGCCCGGTCGAGTCCGGCGCGTCGATCGTGCACGGAGACTTCCGCATCGACAACGTCATCCTCGATCCGGCCGACCCGACCGACATCCGCGCCGTCGTCGACTGGGAGATGGCCGCCCTCGGTGACCCGCTCGCGGACCTCGGTCTGCACCTGGCCTACGCCGATCCGGCGTTCGCCCCGGTACTCGCCGGCTCCGCCGCCGCCACCAGCCCGCGGATGCCCGCCGCCGACGCCCTGATCGACCGGTACGTCGCCGCCACCGGCCGCGGCCTTGGCGCGTTCTCCTTCTACCTCGGCCTGGCCTACTTCAAGATCGCGGTGATCGCGGAGGGCATTCACGCCCGTCACCTGCAGGGCCTCACCCGCGGCGAAGGCTTCGACCGGGTCGGTGAGGCCACCGCCCCGCTCGCCGCCGCCGGCCTGCAGGCCCTGGCGGACCGTACCTACGACGGAAAGGCGGTCCCGGCATGAGCGGTGACAGCCCCGCCACCGGCTCCAACGGCACCAGCACCGCCGGAGTCGGCGGCGTGCTCGATCTGTTTCGGCTCGACGGCCGGGTCGCCGTCGTCACCGGCGCGAGCTCCGGGCTCGGCGCCCGGTTCGCCCGGATTCTCGCCGAGGCCGGCGCCGACGTGGTGCTGGCGGCCCGCCGCGCCGACCGGCTGCGCGAGGTCGCGGCCACGGTCGCCGAGACCACCGGACGGCGCACCCTCGCCGTCGAGACCGACATCGCCGACCCCGACGCCTGCACGGCCCTCGCCGACGCGGCCTTCGCCGAGTTCGGCCGGATCGACATCCTGATCAACAACGCCGGCATCGGCACCGCCGTCCCCGCCTCACGGGAGAAGCCCGACGAGTTCCGCAGGGTCATCGACATCAACCTCAACGGCGCCTACTGGGCCGCCCAGGCCTGTGCCCGCCACATGCGCCCTGGCTCGTCCATCATCAACATCGCGAGCGTGCTGGGTCTGGTCAAGTCGTACACCCCGCAGGCCGCCTACAGCGCGAGCAAGTCCGGTCTGATCGGCCTCACCCGCGATCTTGCCCAGCAGTGGTCCGACCGCAAGGGCATCCGCGTCAACGCCATCGCCCCCGGCTACTTCGAGACCGAACTGACCGCGGACGTCCCCCGCGAGACCCTGACCGCGTTCATCACCAACACCGGCATCCTGCCTCGCATCGGCGAGTCCCACGAACTCGACGCCGCCGTGATCTTCCTCGCGGCACCCGGCTCGTCCTACGTCACCGGCATCACGCTGGCCGTCGACGGCGGCATGTCCTGCCACTGACCGCGCGACCCGTCCCACTGACCGCGCGGCCTGTCGGGCGCGGTCAGTGGGACGGGGTCTCAGCCGGTCGGGATCAGAGACGTTCGATCAGGGACGCGGTGCCCAGGCCACCGCCGCAGCACATGGTGATCAGGCCGTAGCGACCGCCGGTGCGCTCGAGCTCGTGCAGGGCACGGGTCAGCAGGATGCCACCGGACGCGCCGAGCGGATGGCCGAACGGGATGGCGCCCCCGTTGGGGTTGACCTTGTCCAGGTCGGCGCCGAGCTCCTTGCGCCAGGCCAGCACGACCGACGCGAACGCCTCGTTGACCTCGAACACGTCGATGTCGTCGATGGTCAGGCCGGTCTCGGCGAGCAGCTTGCGGGTGGACGGGATCGGCCCGGTGAGCATCGTCACCGGGTCACAGCCGACCAGCACCGAGTGGACCAGCCGGGCGCGGGCGGGCAGGCCGAGCTGCTGCGCGCGGTCGGCGCTGGTGAGCAGAATCGCCGAGGCGCCGTCGGCGAACTGGGACGACGTGCCCGCGGTGTGCCGGCTGCCGCCGGGACGGTCGGGCATGTTCGTCTTCAGCTTGGCCAGACCCTCGAGGGTGGTGGGCCGCAGCGCCTCGTCCATGGTGAACGGCTTGTGGCCGACGACGGTGCCCTCGTCGTCGGTGACCGGCGCCGAGACGGGGACGATCTGACCGGTGAAACGTCCTTCGGCGACGGCGACGGCCGCGCGCCGCTGGGCGAGCAGCGCGTAGGCATCGAGATCGTCCCGGGTGATGTTCCACTGCTCGGCGATGCGCTCCGCGCCCTCGAACTGGGTGGTCACCTCGTAGTGCTCGCGGAACCGCTCGCCCCGCCCGGTGCCGAAGGGCACGTCGACACTGGCGTTGATCGGCACCTGGTTCATCGACTCGATACCGCCGACGACCGCGATGTCGATCAGCCCCGAGCCGACCAGCGCGTGCGCCAGCGTGGTCGCCTGGTGCGACGACCCGCACTGGGCCTGCACGGTGGAACCGCCGACCTCCAGTGGCAGGCCGGCACCGAGCCAGGCGTTACGGGCGATGTTCGCCGCCTGCTGGCCGACCTGGCTGACGCAACCGACGACGAGCTGCCCGACGAGCGCCGGGTCGAGGCCGGTGCGGTCGATCAGCCCGCGAAGCACATCCCCGAGCAGATCCGGTGCCTGGACGTCCTTGAGCGAACCCTTGCGCTTGCCGATCGCCGACCGGCAGGCATCCACGACCACGACCTCGGTGCCCGTCATCACTCCACCTCGTTAGCTGCTGCGGTGTTGGCCGCTGTGGTGTTGGCCGGACGGGTCAGTTGCGCGGGCCGCCGGCGACGTAGATGACCTGGCCGGAGACATACCCGGCACCCTCGCTGACCAGGAACGACACGGTGTGCGCGATGTCGTCGGGGACACCGACGCGGGCGACCGGGATCGACTTGGCCCGCTCGATCTTGTACTCGTCCCAGTCCTTGCCGAGGCGCTCGGCGGTCGCCTTCGTCATCTCGGACGCGATGAAGCCGGGGGCGACCGAGTTGGCGGTGACGCCGAACTTGCCCAGTTCGAGGGCGATCGTCTTGGTGAAACCCTGGATGCCGGCCTTGGCGGCGGCGTAGTTCGCCTGGCCGCGGTTGCCCAGCGCCGACGTGCTGGACAGGTTCACGATCCGGCCGTACCTGGCCTCGACCATGTACTTCTGCACCTCACGGGTCATCAGGAACGCGCCACGCAGGTGAACGGCGAGTACCAGGTCCCACTCGGCCTCGGGCATCTTGAAGATGAGGTTGTCGCGGGTGATACCGGCGTTGTTCACCAGCACGGTGGGCGGGCCGAGCTCGCTGGCCACCCGGGCGACGACGGCGCTGACCTGCGCGGCGTCACTGATGTCCGCGACGGCGGCCAGTGCCTGGCCACCCTCGGCGACGATGCTGTCGGCCACTTCCTTGGCGCCGGCCTCGTCCAGGTCAAGCAGGGCGACGGCGAAGCCGTCGGTGGCGAGCCGGCGGGCCGTGGCAGCGCCAAGCCCCCGGGCCGCCCCGGTCACGATCGCGACACGTCGTGTTTCGCTCATCAGCATCTCCTAGTTCATGGTGGGCATGCCATCCAGGTCAGCTGCCAGCTCCGACGGTGCCAGGTCTGGCGGCCACAGGGCGGCCGAAGCCGGGGAGCGTGTGCCGGGGTGCCCAGGTGCGCGGGCCAGACCAACGGGTCGGACACGGCGGCGAGGTCACCGGCGCAAGAGCCTACTTTGCCGCCGTGGACGGCGCCAGAAATGCCGATCACCCCACAACAGGCCCATGATCAGGACGTTTACGGGAATGATCAGAGCGTTCCTGCGATTCGGGAATGTGTGTCCCGGCCGAGTTATCGTGCTGTTCGCAACCGGCCCAGGACGAGACGTTCGAGGGTCGTCCCCCGGGATGGCGTAGGTGCAGACAGGAGTTCTCATGCGTGACGCGGTGATCTGCGAGCCGGTCCGGACCGCGGTCGGGCGCTACGGCGGTGTCTTCAAGGGGCTGACCGCCCACGAGCTCGGCGCCACCGTCCTGCGTGGCCTGCTCGAGCGCACGGGGCTGGGTTCCGCGGACATCGACGACGTCCTGTTCGGATCCTGCTACCCGACGATGGAGGCTCCGGCGCTCGGCCGGGTCGTCGCCCTCGACGCGGGCCTGGACATCACCGTCCCCGGGCTGCAGCTCGACCGGCGCTGCGGGTCGGGCGTGCAGGCCGTCGCGTTCGCCGCGATGCAGGTGCAGACCGGTGTGGCCGACGTCGTGCTCGCCGGCGGTGCGGAGAGCATGAGCAACGCCGCGTTCTACTCCACCGACCTGCGCTGGGGTCCGAACTCGGGCAACCTCACCCTGCACGACGCCCTCGCCCGCGGTCGCACGACCGCCGGCGGCGTGAACCACCCCGTCCCCGGCGGCATGATCGAGACCGCGGAGAACCTGCGCCGCGAGTACAGCATCTCCCGCGCCGAGCAGGACGAGTTCTCGCTGCGCTCACACCAGCGCGCCGTCGCCGCCCAGACCGAGGGCCGGTTCAAGGACGAGATCATCCCGGTGACGGTGAAGAGCCGCAAGGCCACCGCCGTCATCGACACCGACGAGCACCCGCGGGCCGACTCCAGCATGGAGACCCTCGGCCGGCTGCGTCCCATCATGGGCCGCGAGGACGCCGAGTCCACCGTCACCGCCGGCAACTCCAGCGGCCAGAACGACGGTGCCTCGGTCTGCGTCGTCACCCACCCCGAGGCCGCCGAGCGGCTCGGTCTGCGTCCGCTGGCCCGCCTGGTCAGCTGGGCCGTCGCCGGCGTCGAACCGTCGCGGATGGGTATCGGCCCGGTCCCCGCGACCGCGAAGGCGCTCGACCGCGCCGGCCTGAAGCTCTCCGACATCGACCTGATCGAACTCAACGAGGCGTTCGCCGCGCAGGTCCTCGCCTGCACCCGCGAGTGGGGCTTCCCCGCCGGCGACTGGTCCGCCGCCGACTGGGACCGCTTCAACGTCAACGGTTCCGGCATCTCCCTCGGCCACCCCGTCGCCGCCACCGGCGGTCGCATCCTGGCCACCCTGCTCCACGAGATGCACCGCCGCGAGGTCCGCTACGGCCTCGAGACCCTCTGCATCGGCGGCGGCCAGGGCATCACTGCCATCTACGAGCGCATCGCCTCCTGACCCACCCGCCACCGGCCGGGGCTTCGGCCCCGGCCGTGGTGTTCCGCGGAACCGTCGCGGGTCGTGGACATGGCCCGCCCGGCGTGAGATTCACGCTCCGCGACCTTTGCGGCCGGCGTTTTGTCCCTTTCATCCGCTGGATGGATGGGGTTGTTCCTACACGGGTCGCCGTGGGGGTATTCCTGTCCGATTTGCCCCCCACAAGGCTACCGTGATCGTTCTGCGTGCTCGCTGGTGGCGATGTTCCTGGTGGGCCCGGTGCGGAGGGTGACGTTGTTGCCGGGGTGTCGGGCAGCGCAGCCACCCGTCAGGCACCCGGCCACAACCGGAAACGCTCACGGACAGCGCGCCGGATCCTGATGGTTCTCGGTGTGGCCGTGAAATTGAGGTGCGATCGCACCGTGACTCCTGATAAAAGATCTGCCATGGTCCACATTGATCAGGATGACGGTTTTCTCGATCCGGCGGTTTACGGCGACACGATCGCCGAGGCCTACGACGGTTTTTACTCGAGCCCGGACCAGACGGTGGGTGCGCCCGGAACCGGTGCCACCGCCGCCGACTTCCTGTATGCCAGGGCCGGCGCCGGGCCCGTGCTGGAACTCGGCGTCGGGACCGGACGGGTAGCCCTGCCACTTGCCGCCCAGGGCGTGAAGGTGATCGGGATCGAAGCCTCGCCGCGGATGCTGGCCAGGCTGCGGGAAAAACCCGGCGGGTCCGATCTCGACCTGAAGCTCGGTGACTTCACCGAGCTGGACGTTCCTGCCGCGTCCCTTTCTCTGATCTACGTCGTGTTCAACACGTTCTTCATGCTCGCCGACCAGGATGCCCAGGTGCGTTGCTTTACCTCGGTGGCGTCCGCGCTACGGCCCGGCGGGTTGTTCGTGCTGGAGGCATTTGTTCCCGATGTCGCCCGTTACGACCATGGCCAGTGTGTGCAGGTCGAGCGGCTGGCGGGCGAGTCCACGCAGCTGAGCGCGGCGGTCCATGACCCGGTGGCCCAGCGGATCCGTCACCGGCGGATCGTCCTCGGGCCGGACGGGGTGCGGACCTACCCGGCTGATCTGCGGTACGTCTGGCCGAGCGAGCTGGATCTGATGGGCCGGATCGCCGGGCTGGAGCTGGCCGAACGGTGGGCGGGCTGGGCCGGCGAACCGTTCACCGCCACGAGCGGCTACCACGTCTCCGTCTGGCGCAGGCCGTCGGTGTGATCGTCCGACCTCGCTGCCGAGCAGGGTGGCTGGGAGCCGGCTGGCCCGCATCGGGGCTCAGGCCGTGGTACCGACGGCTTGGTGGTCATGCCGAGGGTTATGAGCCGTGATGCCGAGGGTTGTTCGGGAATTCAGGGGCTACAGGCCGAACAACCCTCGGCATCAGAAACGAGAACGACGTTCCCCGCGGTTCTGTACCGCGGTCGGAGATCAGGACCGGGCCTGATCTCCGGGAAACGACCAGGGACGCGGCTGCCGGTGTGGAACCGCCGCGACCTGGGGTCGGGGCCTGGGGTCAGGACTTGGGCTTGGGGGCGACGGGCTCGGGGCGGCCGGGCTGCTCGCCGCCGCGGGCCTCACCGTAGGCGCGCTTGGGGACCATGACCTTGCGGCGGTAGATGCAGACCAGGGTGCCGTCCTGGTTGTGGCCGCGGGTCTCGACGGTGACGATGCCGCGGTCGTCCTTGGACTTCGACTCGACCTTGTCCAGGACGGTCGACTCGCCGTAGATCGTGTCGCCGTGGAAGACCGGTGCGACGTGGCGCAGGGACTCGACCTCGAGGTTCGCGATCGCCTTGCCGGAGACGTCGGCGACGGACATCCCGAGCAGCAGCGAGTAGACGTAGTTGCCGACGACCACGTTCCGCTTGAACTGGGTGGTCTTCTCCGCGTAGTTCAGGTCGAGGTGCAGCGGGTGGTGGTTCATCGTGATCAGGCAGAACAGGTGGTCGTCGTACTCGGTGACCGTCTTGCCTGGCCAGTGCTTGTAGACGGCGCCGACCTCGAACTCCTCGTAGTACCGGCCGAACTGCATGGGTCGCCTCGATCTCGTGATGATGGGGTCGTGGTCAGTGGCGATACGGCGGCTCGCCGGCCGACGTGGCGTCCGTCGGCCGGCGAGCGGGGCGTCAGCCGTTGAGGCGGTAGTCCTTGAGCAGGGCGCGGCTGATGATGCGCTTCTGCACCTCGGACGTGCCCTCGCCGATGAGCATGAACGGGGCCTCGCGGTAGAGGCGCTCGATCTCGTACTCCTTGGAGTAGCCGTAGCCGCCGTGGATGCGGAACGACTCGGTGGTCACCTCGAAGCAGTACTCGCTGGCCAGGTACTTCGCCATGCCGGCCTCGACGTCGTTGCGCTGGCCCGAGTCCTTCTTGCGGGCGGCGCTGACCATCATCAGGTGGCCGGCCTCGACCTTGGTGGCCATCTCGGCGAGCTTGAAGGCGATGGCCTGGTGGTCGGCGATCTGGCGGCCGAAGGTGTGCCGCTGCTGGGCGTAGGCGATCCCGAGCTCGAAGGCGCGGATCATGATGCCGCAGGCGCGGGCGGCGACGTTGACCCGGCCGACCTCGACGCCGTCCATCATCTGGTAGAAACCGCGCCCGGCCTTCTCGGCGCCGCCGAGGATCGACGAGGCGGGCACGCGGTGGCCGTCGAGGATCATCTCGGTGGTCTCGACGCCCTTGTAGCCGAGCTTCTCGAGCTTGCCGGGGATGGAGAGGCCGTTGGAGGTGCCGAAGCCCGGCTCCTTCTCCAACAGGAACGTGGTCATGTTCTTGTAGACCGAGTCGGAACCCTCGTCGGTCTTCACCAGGGTGGCGACCACACTGGAGCGGGCCCCGTTGGTCAGCCACATCTTCTGGCCGTTGATGACGTAGTCGTCGCCGTCACGGGTCGCGCGGGTGGTGATCGCGGCGACGTCGGAGCCGCAGCCGGGCTCGCTCATCGAGAACGCGCCGCGGACGTCCCCGGTGGCCATCTTCGGCAGCAGCCGGGCCTTCTGTTCCTCGCTGCCGTGCTGCGCGACGAGGTAGGCGACGATGAAGTGGGTGTTGATCACACCGGAGACGCTCATCCAGCCGCGGGCGATCTCCTCGACCACCAGGGCGTAGGTGAGCAGCGACTCGCCGAGGCCGCCGTACTCCTCGGGGATCATGATGCCGAACAGCCCCATGTCCTTCATCGCGTTGATGATCTCTTCGGGGTACTCGTCCTTGCGCTCGAGGTCACCCGCGTTCGGCAGGATCTCCTTGTCCACGAAGGTGCGCACGGCCGCCAGGATGTCGGCCTGGATGTCGGTGAGCCCGTCGGTCTGCGCGATCCTGCCCATGTCCAGCTCCTCGTCGTCTGTCGCGGGGCGCCACCTCGGGCGGCGGTGGTGCGGGGGCGGCGGTGGTGCGGTGTGGCGGTGGTGCGGCCGGGGTCGTCCCTCGGTCGTCCCCGCCCTGACCGTAAGGGAACCGGGGGTGCGCACGCCCGGCGTTGTGACCGCCGACGGACAGGACGCTGTCACGCCCGGCCACGCGTGCCCGCGGGCGAGTGCCACGGGCGGGCGCCGCCGCGCTCCCGGAGCGGGACAACAGCGAGCTTATTAACATGGTCCACCCGATCCGGGCAACACGCCTCGAAGCCGGGTTTCCCGGCCGGCGAGAACGTCTTCGGTCGCCGTGTCGCGGCACACATCCCGGGCTGGTCCGGTGTGGGAGCGATCGGTTGCGGCCGGGCGGTGGCACCCCTACCATTTGAAGCGTTTTTCACTATGTCTGTTGCGGATCATGTCTGTTGCGGGATCGAACCGTCGCGGGGGAGCCCTCGACCGTGGCGCGCAGCGGCGGTGCCCATAACGCCATAACAGCAGAAACACTGATCTGGATTCGGGTGGTGACGGTCGGGTGAGCAGCGAGATCATTGACGAGGTCGTAGCCTCGGTACGCCGTTTTGTGCGCGAAGAGGTTGTACCCGCAGAGACGGAGATCGAGGAGAAGGACTCGATTCCGGACCGCATTCGTGTGGCGGCCGCGGACATGGGTCTTTTTGGTTTCGCCATTCCGGAGATCTACGGCGGCCTCGGCCTTTCGATGAGCGAGGAGGCGCGGCTGGTATTCGAACTTGGTTACACCACGCCGTCCTTCCGCTCGATGTTCGGGACGAACAACGGAATCGCCGGCCACGTCCTGCTCGAAGGCGCCACCGAGGAGCAGAAGAAGGCATATCTGCCGAAGATCGCCTCGGGTGAGTGGGTGGCGTCCTTCGCGCTGACCGAGGAAGGCGCGGGTTCCGACCCGGCCGGCCTTGCCACCACGGCCCGGCGCGACGGTGACGACTGGGTCATCAACGGTTCGAAGCGTTACATCACCAACGCGCCGAACGCCGATGTCTTCATGGTCTTCGCCCGTTCCGAGGAGGGCTCGTCGGGCGGCCGGGGCATCAGCACGTTCATGGTGGAGCGCGGCACCCCCGGGCTGCGGGTGGCGCCGAAGGACCCGAAGATGGGGCAGGCCGGGGCCTGGACCGCGGACGTCTACTTCGACGACCTGCGGGTCAGCGCCGACACCCTGATCGGCGGCCCGGCCGGTGAGGGCCGCGGCTACGCCACGGCGATGAAGTGCCTGGCCCACGGGCGCATCCACATCGCCGCGCTGTGCGTGGGTATGTCGCAGCGTCTGGTGGACGAGTCGGTGGCCTACGCCTCCCAGCGGGTGCAGGGCGGCAAGGTGATCGGCGAGCACCAGCTCATCCAGGGCCTGCTGGCGGACTCGGTGACCGACCTGCACGCGTCCCGGGCGCTGGTGAAGGAGGTCGCCGCCGCGTTCGACGACGGCAGCGACCGGCGGATCGGCCCGTCCACCGCGAAGTACTTCGCCTCGGAGGCGGTGGGTCGTATCGCCGACCGCGCCGTGCAGATCCATGGTGGTAGCGGGTACATGCGTGGCGTGCCGGTGGAGCGTTTCTACCGGGACGCCCGACTGTTCCGCATCTACGAGGGCACGAGCCAGATCCAGCAGCTGGTGATCGCACGCAACGTGCTGCGCGACGCCCGCTGAACCAGCGCTTCTCAACCGATTTCGATGGATGTGGGTGTGCGGTGAGCACTTATACCTTCCCGGTGGAGGCGGGCGCGGTCCTGCTGTTCTCCCGGGCCGTCGGCTATCCGGACTCCGCCTATGGCGACGGGACGGCCGGCGCTCCGCCGACCTTCACGCAGTCCGGTGCCCAGTTCGACCCGGAGTTCCATCTGCGCCCGAAGTACGGCGAACCGTGGCGCGGCTCCGGCCGCACCCCGTCGGGCGTGCCCACCCCGGCGACATCCGGTGGTGGCAGCCTGCATGCCGAGCAGAGCTACGAGTACCACCGTCCGGTCCGGGTCGGTGATGTGCTCACCGCCGTCCAGATTCCCGGCAAGGAATGGGAGAAGGCCGGGCGGCGCGGTGGTTCGCTGACCTTCCGGGAGACCATCACCGAGTTCCGGGACGCGGCCGGCGAGCTGGTGGTGACGGCACGTTCCGTCGTCGTCATCCCGTCGAAGGTCGTCGAGTCCCCGGCCGAGGGCGGCGCGACGGCGGGGGTGGCGCAGTGAGCCCGCGCACGGCCGCCGCCGCTGACATCGCTGTCGGCGACACCGTCGAGACGGTGCTGACCGAGGATCTCGCCCGGACCCGACTGGTCATGTACGCCGGGGCTTCCGGCGACTACAACCCGCTGCACACCGACGACGTGTACGCCCGGGAAGCCGCCGGCTACCCCGGTGTGTTCGCCCACGGCATGCTCACCATGGGAATGACCGGCAAGGCCGTCACCGACTTCATCGGCGACGGCGAGCTGCTGCGCTACGGCGTGCGCTTTCGCAGCCAGGTCTGGCCCGGTGACCGGCTCGTCGCCACCCTGACGGTGACCGGCATCACCGAGTCGGACGGCCGTCGGATCGTCGAACTGGACGTCGTCACCGTCAACGGCGACGGTGTCCAGGTCATCAGCGGCACCGCCGCCGCCGCGCTGCCGGCCTAGCCGCCGTGGGAGAAACGCCCCCCGCGTCCCAGACCACGGCGTCCCAGGCCACGGCGTCCCAGAGGGTGGCGCTGGGCGAGCTGGCACCTGAGGACACGGTGCTGCGCGAGCTGGACGACGACGGGGTGCTGCTGCTCACCCTCAACCGGCCGGGACGGCGCAACACCTGGGCGTACGACATGGAGCTGCGCTACGTCGCGCTGCTGGACGAGGCCATGGCCGATCCCGGCGTCCGGGTGATCGTGCTGACCGGCGCCGGTGAGGCGTTCTGCGCCGGGATGGACATGGAGGTGCTGCGCCGGGCGACGACCGATCCGAGTTTCGTCCGCCCGGTGCGTCCCTCGGCGACGATCCCGCGCACGGTGCCCAAGCCGATCATCGCCGCTGTTGACGGGGCGTGCGCCGGGGTCGGGTTCGTCCAGGCCCTCATGGCCGACCTGCGGTTCACCACCGCCCGGTCGAAGTGGACGACGTCGTTCACCCGCCGGGGACTGATCGCCGAGGACACCGTCACCTGGCTGCTGCCCCGGCTCGTCGGCGCCGGGCACGCCGCCGACCTGCTGTTCTCCGGCCGGGTCGTGCGCGGCGACGAGGCCGTTCGGATGGGGCTCGCCAACCGGCTGGTCGAACCCGACGAGTTGCTGCCCGCGGCCCTGGACTGGGCCCGGGACGTGGCCCGTAACTGCTCCCCGTGGGCGGTCGCCCAGGTCAAGCAGCAACTGGCCCGCGATGACGCGGCGGACATCGAACAGTCCCGGCTGGCCGCGAACACCGTCCTGGACGTCGCTCGGGGCAAACCCGACTACCGGGAGGGGGTCGCGTCCTTCCGTGAACGCCGCCCGCCGCGCTTCGAGGGTCTGCCCGCCGACCATCCCCGCATCGTCCTGGCGGCCGAGCCGGACGCGCCGCCGTCGCACTGACGGTTCGTCGCACTGACGGTTCGTCGCACTGACGGTTCGTCGCACTGACGGTTCGTCGCACCGCGCGGCCCAGGTCAGGACCGGGCCGCGCGGTGCGGTGCGGTGCCGGTGCGCTCAGACAGCCGGGGGACGGACGTGGGCGAGGAGCTCGGTGAGCAGGCCCGGCTCGGCGTCGTAGGGGGTGTAGAAGGAGGTCCGGGCGAGGACGTCGCCGACCTTCGCGTACAGCGCGGGGCCGACCTCGGCGGGGGTGCCGACGACGGCGAAGGTGTGCAGGATGTCGTCGGTGATCAGCGAGCCGAGCTCGGCCCAGCGGCCCTCCTTCGTCAGCCGGGTGAGCTCGGGCTGCAGGTCACCCCAGCCATGCAGCTCCAGCACGGGCCGGTAGGCGGGGGTCGAACCGTAGAAGGCGATACGCGCGCGGGTGCCGGCGATGGCGGTCGCGAGCTCCTCCTCGGTGCGTCCGACGGCGACGAACATCGGGCCGTTGACGACGAAGTCGTCGAGGGTGCCGCCCCGCTTGGCCCGG
Source organism: Frankia umida (assembly GCF_023242945.1). NCBI lineage: Bacteria > Bacillati > Actinomycetota > Actinomycetes > Frankiales > Frankiaceae > Frankia > Frankia umida. The sequence continues at coordinate 47,679 of NZ_JALKFT010000020.1, read as the reverse complement.
CCGCGGCGCAGCGCCGGCAGGGTCACCTCGTCGAGGTAACGGCGGGTGGTGAAGGGGTGCAGGAAGAAGCCGTCGGCGACCTCACCGGCGGCCTCGGTCATCGCCACGTTCACCCCGGCGACGTACACCGGCGGCGGCCCGGCCGGATGCGGCTCGGGGGCGAAGAACGGCGTCATCAGGGTGTGGGAGTAGAACTCGCCCTGGAAGTCGAGCTTCGTGCCGTCCTGCCAGGACGCCCAGATGGCCTTGAGGGCCAGCACGTACTCGCGCATCCGGGCCGCCGGGCTCGACCAGGTCATCGAGAACCGGCGCTCGATGTGCGACTTGACCTGCGAACCGAGGCCGAGAACGAACCGTCCCTGCGCGTAGCGGGCCAGGTCGTAGGCGGAGGTGGCGGTCGTCATCGGGCTGCGGGCGAAGGCGATCGCCACGGCCGTGCCCACCGTGATGTTCTCGGTGGCCTGCGCCGCCTGCATGATCTGCAGGAACGGGTCGTGGTTGGTGTCGCCGACCCAGGCGCCCGCGTAGCCGGCGGTCTCGGCGTGGCGTGCCGCGGTCGCCGCGAGGTCGATGTCGGTGCCCAGGACGGCGTCGATCTTCATCGATGTTTCCCTTCAGCCTGTCAGATCACGCGGTCGGCGCGTAGCTGGGCGATCTCGTCGGCGGTGAGGCCCACCTCGGCCAGTACGGCCTCGGTGTGCTCGCCGAGGGCCGGGACGGGCCCCATGGGCAGGGCCCAGTCGGGGGTGATCGGCGGTGGCAGGGGGGCGCGCCAGGGGCCGGCGGGGGTGGCGACGTCACGCCAGCGGTCCCGGGCGCTCAGATGCGGGTGGTCGATGACCTCCTGCACGCTGTTGAGCCGGGAGTTGCCGATCGCCGCGTCGTCGAGGATCTTCTCGGCCTGGGCGATGGGAACGGTGGTCGTCCAGGCACGGATGGCCTCGTCCAGGCGGGGGCGCAGCCGGACCCGGTCGTCGTTGTGGGTGAAGGCGGGATCGTCGGCGAGGTCGTCGCGGCCGAGCACCGTGCGGGCCAGCCGCTGCCATTCGCCGTCGTTGGTGGTGCCGAGCACGAGGGTGAAGCCGTCCGCCGTCGGGTAGGCGCCGTAGGGGGAGACGGCCGGGGAGCTCACCCCGTTGGGAACCTGCTGCTCACCGGTGCCCATGGTGATGTTCATGGTGTAGCTCATCCACTCGACCACCGTGTCGAACAGGCTGATCGACAGGGCGGTGCCGCGGCCGGTCGCCGTGCGGGCGTGGATCGCGGCGAGCACGGAGGTCACCGTGTACATGCCGGCGCCGATGTCGGCCACGGGGATACCCGGCTTGGCCCGGTGCTCCTGCGTTCCGGTGATCGAACAGGAGCCGGCCTCGGACTGCACCAACAGGTCGTAGGCCCGCTTGTGGGACAGCGGGCCGCCCTCGCCGTAGCCGGAGATGTCGACCGCGACGATCCGCGGGAAGCGTTCGACCAGTTGCTCGGCGGCGAATCCGTAGCGGGCGGCCGCGCCCGGTGCGAGGTTCTGCACCACGATGTCGGCCCGGGCGAACAGCCGCTCCAGAGCCTCGGCGCCGCGCGGGTCGCGGAAGTTCAGCGCGACCGACTCCTTGCCCCGGTTGAGCCAGACGAAGTGCGCGGCCAGTTCGCCGAGCACCGCGTTGTCGTAGTCGCGGGCGAAGTCACCGCCGCGCGGGTTCTCCACCTTGATGACGCGGGCGCCGAGGTCGGCGAGGGTACGGGTGGCCGTCGGGGCGGCGACAGCCTGCTCCAGCCCGACCACGACGAGATCCCGCAGCGGGAGATCCAACGCTCCTCCTGGCAGTCGAGCGGGCAGTCACTCTGGCGACTGCCTCAATAAACCAGAAGTGCGTCTGTGGCGCGGGGTTGCGCGTCCTGGCTCACCCTGCCCTGACCACGCACTGCGAGCTGCGTCACTCTGGGCAAATATCGTTACTCTGTGTGATTTAACTCGGGGCGGGTGAAACGGGGAGCTGGTAACGTGCCTCGTCGTCGAGCGTCGTGCCCGTCGCTGGTGGTGACCCCGTCCGCCCGACGGTTCGGTCCGCCAGTCAGGTTCCCCTTCCGGGAGACTCCCCATGCGCAGTGCCAAGGACTTCTTCGCTCCGCTCGCCGTGGGCGCGCCGGCCCCGGCGCGCGAGATCCCGTGGCGGCCGTCCCGGGTGATCCACTTCTTCGACCCCAGCAACGCCAAGATGGCCGCGAAGCTGCCGACTCTCATCCCCAAGGTGGATGTGCTGCTCGGTAACCTCGAGGACGGCGTCAGGGCCGACAACAAGCTCGCCGCCCGCGAGGGACTCATCAAGATCATCGATGGTGGCGCGGAGTTCGGCGACACCCAGTTCTGGATCCGGGTGAACAGCATCGACTCGCCCTGGGGGCTGGACGACCTGCTCACCCTCGTGCCCGCGATCGGCGCGAAGCTCGATGTGATCATGCTGCCGAAGGTGCAGGGCGCCGAGGACATTCACTACATCGACCGGCTGCTCGCCCAGCTCGAGGCCCAGGCCGGCCTGACCCGCCCGATCCTCGTGCACGCGATCCTCGAGACCGCCCGCGGCGTGAGCAACGTCGAGGAGATCTGCGCCGCGAGCCCCCGCATGCAGGGCCTGTCGCTGGGCCCCGCCGACCTCGCCGCCGACCGGCGGATGAAGACCACCCGGGTCGGCGGCGGCCACCCCGGCTACCTGGTCCGCCAGGACCCCACCCCGGACGACCCGAGCGCCGTGCGCGCCACCTTCCAGCAGGACCCCTGGCACTACACCCTGGCCCGGATGGTCGACGCCTGCGTGGCGCACGGGATCATGCCGTACTACGGCCCGTTCGGTGACATCGCCGACACCCTGGCCTGCGAGGACCAGTTCCGCAACGCGTTCCTGCTCGGCGCGGTCGGCGCCTGGTCGCTGCACCCGGTGCAGATCGACATCGCCAAGAAGGTCTTCAGCCCCGAGCCCAAGGATGTCGCCTGGGCCAGCCGGGTCGTCGAGACCATGGGCGACGGCACCGGCGCGGTGATGGTCGACGGCACCATGCAGGACGACGCCTCGGTCAAGCAGTGCCAGGTCATCCTCGACCTCGCCCGCCGCCTCGCCGCCCGCGACGCCACCCTCGCCGCCAGCTACAACCTGCCCGGACCCACCGCCTGACCAGCCCTGCGACCACCGCCGCCCGGCCGGTGCGGCCGGGCCGGCCGGCGGTGGGCTGATTCGCCTCGTCGATCGCTCGTCTAGGGTGACGCGCAGGAGGTACGTCGGGCGGCCCGCACCGCAGGTGGGGCGGAGGAGGGCGCGAGTGCCGGCCGACCCTGCCGACAAACCGCTGGACAAAACCTGCAAGCCGGACAACCTGGACGACGTGGACGACGACGCATCCGCACCGGCCGCGACACCGGCCGCTGCACCGGAACCCACCGCCCCGGCGGATTCGGCCGAGCCGGCACCGCCGGTTGAGTCGGTACCGCCGGTTGAGTCGGCACCGCCGGTTGAGTCGGCACCGTCAGCTGGGGGCGGCGGGACGCGGCCGCGGCGGTTGGGGGCGGCGGGGCGCTTTCGCACCGATGTCGTTCCCGGCGGTCTGGCCTGGGGGCGGATCGCCGGCCGGGTGATACCGCTCGCGGTCACCGCGGTGGCGATCTACCTGCTCGCCCCGCAACTGCTCACCGTGTTCTCCGCCTTCCCCCGGCTGCGGCACTTCCGTCCGTGGTGGTACCCGGCGATGGTCGGCTGGGAGATCGCGAGCTTCGCCTGTGTGTGGCAGCTCCAACGGCTCGCCATCGACGGGCTGAGCTGGTTTCTGTCCATCACCTCGCAGCTCGCGTCGAACAGCATCAGCCGGATCATCCCCGGCGGGATCGCGGTGGGCGGCGCCGTCCAGTTCCGGATGCTGAGCCGGGCGGGCTGTGATCCCGCGGCCGCCGGGTTCGCCCTGACCGCGATCTCCATGGTCACGACCAGCATCGTGTTCGGGCTGCCGCTGTTCGTCCTGCCCGCGTTGATCTTCGGCCAGCCGGCGCCGCGCGGTCTGATCGCGGCGGCGTGGCTCGGGGGCGTCGCTTTCGCGGTGTTGGCTGTGACCGGCCTGGTGCTGGCCCGCTCGGAGGCCGCGATGCGCCTGCTGGCGCGGCTGCTCGCCCGGGTGCTGCAGCTGGCCCGCCGCCCGGTTGATCCCGACCTGTCCGACCTGCTGCTGATCCGCCGCGACGAGGTGCTGCACTCGCTCGGACGTCGGCTACCCGCCGCGTTGCTGTTCGCGGCCGGCAAGTGGACCCTCGACTACCTCGCCCTGCTCGCGGCGTTGGCCGGTGCCGGCCAGCATCCTCGGCCGTCCCTGGTGCTGCTGGCCTACGTGGCGGCCAGCGTCCTGGCGATGATCCCGATCACGCCCGGCGGTCTCGGTTTCGTCGAGGCCGGCCTGACCGGGACCCTCGCCCTGGCCGGGGTTCCGCCGGCGGCCGCGGCCCTGTCCACCCTCGCCTACCGGCTGGTGTCCTTCTGGCTGCCGCTGGCCGCCGGCGCCCCCGCCTGGATCGCCTACCGCGTCCGTTACCGCTAGCCCCGCCCCCGCACGACCCAGCTATCCCCGGACGACCCGCCATCCCCCGGACGACCCGCCGCCCCCCGGACGGCCCACGATGGCCGGCCGTCCGGGGGGCGGGACGGGGCTGGTCAGTCGGACAGCGTGGCGACGGTGGCCTCGGGCTGGTCACTGCCGGACGTCCCGCCCAGGACGTAGATGTGACCGTCGCCGCCGGTCGTGGCCGCGGCATCCGCCCGGTCGGACGCCTCACCGGGGGTGCCGGAGTCCCACGAGTCGCGGTCCGGGGAGTAGATCTGCACGGTGTCGGTGACCGCGTTGTCCGAACCGCGTCCGCCCACGACGTACACCCGCCCGTCCGGGCCAGTGGCACCGGCGGCCCGGGTGACCGGGGTGGGCAGACCGGCCACCTGCGCCCACGAGCCGCTGCCGCCCTCCGTCCCAGGGGTGTAGACGTACGTCGTCGAGGCCACCCGCGGGGCGGACGTACCGTCGATGGTGCCGCCGGCGGCCAGAATCCGGCCATCCGAGAGGGCGACGACGATCGGCGCGTCCAACGCGGACGGCGGAGCCGGCGCGGTCGACCACGCGTTCGCGGCCGGATCGTAGATCGCCAGCGTGGTGCCGTCGAGGGCGTAGATCCGTCCGTCCCCGCCGCGGGCCGCCCGGGGCTGGTCCATCGGGGCCGGCAGGGAGGTGGCGTCCGACCAGGAGTCACTGGCCGGCTGGTACACCTCGACGGTGTCCGTCGGACCGTCCGCGTCCTGCCCGCCGATCGCGTAGATCCGTCCGTCCGCCCCGGTGACGGCGGCCAGGTCCGTGCGCGGCGTGGGCAGATCGGCGGCGTCCGACCAGGCGCCCGACTTCGGATCGAGCACCGCGACGGAACCCACCGGTGTGCCCGAGGCTCCCGCTCCCGCACCGGCACCGGCTCCCGCTCCGTTGCCCGGGCCGGTTCCGGCCGGGCCGCCGGGTGTGGGGCCGCCCGTGCGGCCCGCGGTGGACGTCGCGCTCGGGGTGGCCGTCCCGCCCGGGTTGGGGGTGGTGGTCAGGCCGGGTGACCCGCTCGGGCCGGTGGGTGTGGCGGAGTCGCCCGGTTGGGCCGGGTCCGTGCCCGTGGCACCCTCGGACGCGTTCGGGAGCGGTTCGAAGCCCGGCTCGTCCGTCAGCGCGCCGGGGATGATCCTCGCCCCTGAGGGAGCCAACCCCGCGGGACCCACGCCCGGCGACCCGGTCGTACCCGGCGAGGATGTCCCGCTCGGCGAGGTGCCGCCGCCCGGTGAGGCGGAGCGGCCCGGTGTGGTGGTCGTGCCACGGGAGGTGGTCGTGCCCGGGGAGGCGGGGGAGGTCGCGGTGGGGCCGGCGGGGGGCGCGGGTGCCACACCGGCGCTGGGCGCGCCCGTGGGGCTGGTGCCGGCCGTGGCCGATTCCGCGCTGCCGCCGATCGCGTAGATCTTCCCGTCGCATCCTGTGGTCGTGGCGAGTCCGGCGACCGCGGTGGGCAGGTCGGCGACCGGTTCCCAGGTGCCCAGCGGTCCGGTCGCGGATGCCATCTTCGGGCAGGCCGGCCCGCCGGCAGCGCCCCCACCGGGTGCTACACCTGGCGAACCGGACGTGCCCGGAGTGGACGTCCCACCCGGGTCGCCGCCTTCGTCCGGCCCGGTGCTCCCAGCTGACCCGGCGGTGCCGCTCGGGGTTGGGCCGTCCGTGCTGGGCGGACTGGTCGTGGGACCGGAGGCCGCTACCGAGGGCGCCGAGGACGTGGCGGGTGGCGTGGTCGGGAACGCGGTGACGCCGATGGCCGCGTCCATCAGCCCGGATGTGGCCATCGCGGCGGTGAGGGTCGCGGACAGGACGAACGCGCGAGAGGCGCATCGTCGGGACGTGCGGGACCAGCTCATCGGTTTCCCCCTCTACGGGCCCGCGTCGGCGGACCCCGGCCGGGTGGTCGCGCGGTGCGTTCGCACCTGCGTCCCGCACCCGCTCCCGCTCCGGCTCCACCTGGCGGGCATGCGCGCAGAGTGTTCCCGAGGATGCGAAAGGTAACCTCATGGAGTCGTCCAACCCCCCGAGCCGGGGCTCGCCGATGGTCGCGGCCCCTTCCGCCGCCGCGGTGACGCTCCGCCGCTGCCTGTCGGACGGGGCAGAGAGGGAAGCGACGGGTGGACGGGGCTGTCTGACCCGGACCAGGCGGACGGGCCGGCGCCGGTGGGAACTAGCCTCTCCCCCGTGACCTCGCAGCCGCCGACCCTTACGTCAGGGTCCAGTCACCCGACCGGTGCCAGTCAGCCGACCGGCACCGCCGACCTGACCGGCACCGCCGACCCGACGGACGCCACCCACCCGGTGGGCAGGGCCGAGCGGTCGGGGGACCTGAGGTGGGCGGGGGTGACCCGGCTGCATGCGGGGATGGTCGCGAGGCTGACCGGGGTGGGGGAGGCGCGGCGGGCCGAGCGGTTCTTCGCCGATCAGGGGCCGGTCGTGGCGGTGCTGGTGGCGCTGTCGGTGGTGGGGTCGGTCGCGGTGGCGGCGGGGCCGTTCCTGCTGCGGTACCTCGTGGATGTCTCGCTGCCACGGGGGCACGTCCGGGATCTCGCCTGGCCGATCGGGCTGCTGGGGGCGCTGCTGGTGTTCGAGTCGGCGGTGCTGTCGGCACGGATGGCGCTGATCGCGCGGCTGGGCGGGGTGGTCTCGGTGCGCATCCGGCAGACCGTGAACACGCATCTGCAGCGGCTGCCGTTCAGTTTCTTCCCGCGTAGTCAGCCGGGTGAGGTCATGACGGTGATGACCAATGATGTGCTGGCCGCGCAGAACGCGATCTCCGCCACGGTGCAGGCGGTGATCTGCCGGGTGGCGGACATCGCGGTCGGCACGGTGGTCGTCTTCGTCCTGGACTGGCGGCTCAGCCTGGCGGTCATGGTGTTCGCGCCGGCGACGCTGCTGATGGTCCGTTCGGGCCGGCGGCGCCTCGCGGAACTGTCCCGTCACCAGCGGGAACTCGACGGTGTGCTGATGGCGCGCCTCGCCGACACCGCATCGGTGTCGGGCGCGCTGCATGTGCGGTTGTTCGACCGGGTCGACCATGAACGGGAGTGGTTCGACGCCGCCGGCGCCGAGCTGATCACGGCCTCGCGGGACCAGGCCCGGTTGACGTCCCGGGTCCGTTTCCTGGTCAACCTCGGCATTGTGGCGACGATGACGGTGGTCGTGGCGCTTGGCGCCTGGCTGGTCTCGTCCGAGCGGACCACGCTGGGGACCGTCGCCGCACTGGGTGGGGCGCTGCTGGTGTCGTTCGGCCCGCTGTCGTCCGCGATCGACCTGCGCACGGAGCTCGCCGGTGCCGGCGCCGCGTTCCGTCGCATCTTCGCCCTGTTGGACGTCCCCGAGGACGAGATCCGCGCCCGTTTCGACACGTCCCCCGACGCGTCCCCAGACAGGTCCGCGCGCCGGGACACGGCTGGTGCGGTGCGCGCTCCGGCGCTGACAACGCCCCGGCCGGCGGCGCCGGGCGGCCGTGGTGACCATAGGGGCGCCGGTGGTTCCGGCCGCGGCGAGGAGCTGGGGCTCGGGGTGGACCTGGCGCTGGAGGATGTCTGGTTCGGCTACGACCGCGCCGGCGCCGGCGGCGGTGCCGGCGGTGCCGCCGGCGCCGGCTGGGACCTGAGCGGGGTGACGTTGCGGGTCGCGGCGGGGACGACGACGGCGGTGGTCGGGGCCAGTGGCGCGGGCAAGACGACGGTCGCCTATCTCGCCAGCGGGATGCACCGGCCGCAGCGGGGATCCGTCCGGCTCGACGGGGTCAGCCTGGACGACATCGCGCCGTCCAGGCTGCACGCGCAGGTCGGCGTGGTCCCGCAGGATCCGCACCTGTTTCACGACACGATCGCCGCGAACCTGCGCTACGGACGTCTCGACGCCACCGACGACGAACTGCTCGCCGCCCTCGACGCCGCCTCCCTGTCCGCGCTGGTCGAACGCCTGCCGGACGGCCTGGAGACCCGGGTCGGCGCCCGTGGCTACCGGCTTTCCGGTGGGGAACGTCAGCGGCTGGCCATCGCCCGGGTGCTGGTGCAGTCGCCGCGGGTCCTGGTGCTGGACGAGGCGACGTCCGCACTCGACACCGTCTCGGAGGCCGCGGTACGCGCCGCCCTCGACCGGCTCGCCGTCGGACGAACCTGCCTGGTCATCGCGCACCGGCTGTCCACGGTGATCGACGCCGACCGCATCTACGTCCTCGATCGGGGCCGCGTCGCGCAGCACGGCACCCACCATGACCTGCTCGCCGCCGGCGGCCCCTACGCCAAGCTTTACCGCCCCACCGCGGTGTGACCGAGCGGCCGCGCCGACGTGTACGGCGAGGATCTCCTTTGGGTGCCTTCCCGGGTCAGAGCTGGCCGCGGCGGACCATGACGGCAAGGACGCAGGCGGACGGGGCCATCGGGAGCCACACGGTGACCAGGCGGTAGCCGAGGACCACGCCGAGGGCGACCGGGGGTGTCTGGCCGGTGGCGATGAGCGCGGCGAGCAGGGCCGCGTCCAGTGATCCGAAGCCACCGGGGGACGGGACCACCGCCGACGCGGTGCTGGCGACGTAGTAGAGGGTGAACACCGCGCCGATCCCGAGTGGCAGGTGCAGCGCCTGGACGATCGCCCACAGGGTGATCGCGTGGACGAGCGGAATCGCCGCCGACCCACCCCACAGCAGCGCCGCGCGTCCCGGCGAGCGCAGGGTGGTGCCCACCCCGCACAGGTGGGCCCGTAGCCGGGACCAGAGCCGGGTTCTCAGCTGGGCGCGGAGTGCCACCACCACCGCCAGCGCGGCGGCGGCCACCGCGGCGCCCACGGCCACCGTGGCGAACACCGGGCCGCTGCCCGGCAGACGTGCGGTGTCGACCTCGAGGAAGCCACCGGCGAGCAGGGCGAGGAGCACCGCGAGGTGGGTGGTGACGCCGGCGGTCGCGTCCAGGCCGACGGCGGTCAGCGACTCGGGCAGTGAGAAGCCGTGGCGGTGCAGGAAACGCAGCTTGACCGCGCCGACCCCGAAGCCGGCCGGCAGCACGTGGTTCGCGACACTGCCCGCGACCTGCGCGGCGAGCAGCGGTCGGACCGGTAACGCCCGGGACACCGCCCCCTGCTGGCAGGCCGCTCCCGCGAACCAGGTGAACTGGGCGACGACGGTCGCCCCGATCAGCCAGGCCGGATGTGCGTCGGCCAGCGCCGCCGCCCCAGCCCGCACGGTCGACCATGACCGCACCACCCACCAGACCACCACCACCGGTACCAGGCAGGCCAGCACCGGCCGCACCGCCCACCAGCGTCCGCGCCCCGACGTGACCTTCTCAGCCGGGCAGGTCAGGCTGGTCGGACGGGCCGTGCTGGCATCCGGTGTGGGTCTGGTGGGGGTGGGCGTCACCGGCGCTGGCTGGCGTCGACGCGGTCCGGGAGATGCTGGCCGGTGGTGTCGTCCGCGGGAGCGGCGTCGTCCATCGGGGCGGCGTCGTCCCTCGGGGTGGGGCGGTCCCTCGGGGTGGAGCGGTCCATGGGGGAAGGATGGTCCATGGGGGAGGCGGGGGTGCGGTCGATGATCTGGTCGGTCAGATGGTCGTCGACGGGAAGGCCGGTGAGGATACGGGCGAGGCGGCCGCTGAGTTCCTGCCAGCTCCACGCGGTGCGCATCCACTCGCGGCCGGCGAGGCCCATCCGGGCGGCGCGGTCGGGGTCGTCCAGCAGGTCGAGGACGGCGCTGGTCACGGCGTCGACGTCGCGTCCGTCGACAACGGTGCCGGTGCGACCGGGCAGGACCACGTCGGGGGCGCCACCCTGCGCACCGGTGATCACCGGCAGGCCGCTGGCGGCGCCTTCCAGGGACGACAGGCCGAGCCCCTCGAGGTCCAGGCCGAGCCAGCGGGTGCGTGAGGGCATGGCGAACACGTCCGCGGCGTCGAGGTAGGCGGGCAGCGTCTCGTCCGGGATGGCGCCGGTGAAGTGGACGTCGTCGGCGACCCCGACGCGCCGCGCGAGCAGTCGCAGCCGGCTTTCGGCCGGGCCCTTGCCGACCAGCAGCAGCCGGGCGCCCGGGTGCCGCCGGCGCACCGTCGGCCAGCCGCGGATCAGCATGTCCTGGCCCTTGCGGGGGACCATCCGGGCCACGCAGATGACCACCGGACGGTCCGACCAGCCGAGCATGCGGCGAATCTCGTCGCCGCCGGCCCCGGGGTGGAAGCGTTCGACGTCGACCCCGCCGGTCAGCCGGGCCATGGCCGTGCCGTTGGGGGCGACCGCGGCCAGCCGGCGCCGGGTGAACGAGGTCAGGTAGGTGAGCACGTCCGCGCGGGCGGCGCAGCTGCGCACCAGCGACCAGCCGACCGGCAGCCGCGACCAGGCCACCTCATGCCCATGACTGGACGACACGACCCGCCGCACACCGGCCTCACGCAACACCGGTGCGAGCAGGCCGTACGGCGCCGAGGTGGGAAACCAGGCGGCCTCGCACCCCTCGGTGCGCACCAGATCCGCCAGCACCGCGCGGGACCGCCGGGACGTCACGACTCGTTCGCCGATGCGCACGACGGGGAACGGCAGGGTGCGGTCGAACTCGTCCGCCCCGGCGACGGTCGGCGCGACGACGATCACCTGGTCGGCGGGCAGGCCCGCGGTGAGATGACAGGCGAAGGTCTGGATGCCGCCGAGCACAGGCGGGAACTTGTCGGCGACGACCAGCGTCCGGGGGAACGGGGCGCCTGCCGGTGCCGTGGGATGTGGGCGGCAGGCGTCGTCCCGGGAGACGGGTTGCGACGGCAGACGGCGACCATCCATGAGGGGAGATGATGACAGGCGGCCGATGTGCACCGGATGAGTGCCGCGCACCCGATGGTGCATAACGGCGTGTAGCGGAGAAACGGCCCGGGTCTGTGGCCAGGTGTGGGCTCCGCGTAATCATCTGGATGCGCGGGGTTGGGTGGTCGGCGCCGGTGGGTAGGTGTTCTGCGGCGGGTAGGCGGTTCGAGGACGTGGCGCCGAAGGGGGCACCTGGAGATGGCGAGCAGCATGCTGACTGCCACGGCACGTCGCGAGTGGCTGGACTGGGCGATGGACATCTTCGACATCCAGGTCCGCGCGGTCCCCGAGGGCGCCTGGGACGCGCCGACGCCCTGCCGCGAGTGGAACATCCGCCGCCTGGTCAACCATCTGACCGTCGAACATCTGTGGGTTCCGCCGCTGCTGGCCGGCCTGACCCGTGAGGACATCGGACGCCGCTTCGACGGCGACCAGCTCGGCACCGACCCGGTCGGTGTCTGGAGTGCCACCGCCCGCCGGTCCCGCGCGGCCTGGAACCGCAGCGAGGTCTGGACGCGCAACCCCGTCCTGTCGTTCGGCCCCACCCCCGCGGACGAGTACGCCTTCCAGCTCACCGCCGACCTGCTCCTGCACGGCTGGGACCTCGCCCGCGCCGTCGACGAGGCCGGACGCCTCCCCGGTGACAGCACCTCGGCGCGCACCGTGGGCAGCAACCTCGAGCTGGTCCGCTGGGTGCACCAGGCCCTCGCCGGTCAGATCGACGCCTGGCGGGTCGTCGGCATCTTCGCCGAACCCGTCACGGTGTCCGCCGACGCCGACGAGTGGACGAGCCTGATCGCCCTCTCCGGTCGCCGCCCGGACTGGCGTCCGGAGCCTGGCGCTGGCCGCCGGTCAGCAGAGCGGGAAGATCGGAATCGGTAGGCCGGACCCGCTGATGGCCTGCTCAGGAGGCTGAGTGCAGCGGTGAGGCGCCGGAACCGGGCTCGCCGTGGCCTGCTCGGCGTCATCCGGAATCCGCGGTGTCGGCGGCACGGCCGTCGGCACCCGCGTCGGCACAGGCGAGGTCGGCGGGACGGCCATCGGAACCCGCCCGGCCAGGGGCCTGCTCACCACCCCGTCATCCACCACTCCCAGCCGGCCGATCTCACCGGCGGCCGCCACCATGTCGTCCGAGTCGCCAGCGTCGCCCGGATCGTCGCCGCGCTGGCCGTCGCCCCTGATGCTGTCGCTGTCGACGCCGGACGGGGACGCCATGCGCTGCTGCGACAGCGCGACGAGCCCACCGACGGCGAACGCGGTCACCGCGCTGAGCAGCACGACCAGCGCGACCAGCAGCCGCAGCACGGACCGGTCGGTCCGCGGATCACCGTCGCCGAATGCCACCACCGTGGACCTCGGCGTGTCCGTCCGCATCGTGAGGTCGATCCGCATGCTCAGACGGTAATGGCCTGATTCCGTATCCGTCGGATATCGGTGTGCGCGTCGCCCGACAAACACCCGCGCCGGGTCCGGCGGCCCTCGGCGCCGCTCTCCTCGGCATATCGAGGCGGCGAGGTGTAAACCGCGCAATACCGGAGACAAGCGCATTGTCGCTGTTTCGGTACGGATATCGGGCCGGGTCGAGGACGAACAAAGCCCGGCCCGCATCCCGCAGGAGGTGCCAGATGGGTCTGCGATACACCCGCCGCCCGAAGTACGGGCCGTTCCACGTCAATGTCAGCGAGAACGGAGTGTCCTCGGTGACACTGAAACTCGGCCGGATCTCCTGGCGGGTCTGGTCCCGGCATCGCCGCGGCGGCCTGTCCAGCGTCGACCTGCCCGGCCCCTTCTCCTACCGCCGCGAAGGCCGCCGCCGCACCCGCACCTGACCCATCCGGCGGTGAGTAGGTCTTTCCGCAGACCGTTCAGGCGATTCAGGCCGTGCGGGGCGTTCAGCGGGTGGCGACGGTGGGTGGGGGAGGGGTGGAGGCGCTGGGGGTGCCGGGGAGGGCGGGGGCGGGGTGGCGTTCGACGAGCAGGAGGGCGAGGTCGTCGTGCAGGGCGCCGTCGGCGTGGGTGTCCAGGGCCGTGGTGAGATGGTCGAGGGCCTCCTCCTGGCCGCCGCCGCGCAGCAGGTCGAGATGCTCGTCGAGGTCGAAGAAGTGGCCGGCGGCGTCCCGGGCCTCGATCAGGCCGTCGGTGAACAGCAGCAGCCGGTCGCCGACCTCCCAGAACGCGTTCGTCACGGTGAACTGGTCGGCGAGGCCCAGCGGCGGGCTCGGGGAGCGCAACGTGAGGGTTCGACTCGCACCGCGTGGCGACACCAGACGCGGCGGATGGTGGCCGGCCGAGCACATCCCGAGCCGGCCGTCGGGGTGGATGTCCAGCACGAGCGCGGTGACGAAGTCCTCCGGTCCGGCCTCCCGGGCGACGGCGCGGGCACATGCCGCCGCGACCTGCTCGGGATCCAGCCAGGTGACAGCGGCCTCCCGGAAGGCGCCCAGCACCACCGAGGCCAGCCGCACCGCGGGCAGCCCCTTACCCCGCACATCCCCGATGATCACCCGGATGCTGTGCGCGGTCGGCACGACCTCGTACAGATCGCCACCGACGGACGCCTCCCGCGCCGCCGACAGGTAGCGGGCGGCGAAACCCACGCCGTCCAGGCGCCCGGGCACCGCGGGCAGCAACGCACGCTGTGCCACCTCGGCCACCGCCTGGACGCGGTGCAGCTTCGAGCGCTGCCGCTCCCGGAACACACAGATACACACGGCGATCGCCGCCTGGATGGCGATCAGCAGAATGGCCGCGATGTGCTGACCGGTGCCGAACCGGTCGTCCCACAAGCCGGACACGATGCCCAGCAGCACCGTCACCCCGCCGACGCCCGCGGTGATGAGCGTCGGACAGGCCGCGGCGAGGATCAGCGGACCAAGGCCGAAATACCCGGCCAGGGCGACGGTGGAGAGCACGTCGGTGAGCAGCGTGCCGAGCAGGACCGTGGCACCGGCAACGACGAACGCGAGGTTCTCCGACCGTTCGTCCGTGGGCATCAGGGCGGCGGGGGCGTCCGTCCGGACAGTACGCATGGGTCATTGTCCCGACCCGACCAGGAGTTCGGCCACGCACCCTGACAGGACGTTCCAAAGGTCACCAGAATCTGACCAGATGGTCAGATCCGGCCGCACGGGTCAGCCGATATGGGCGACCCGTTCCCCCGGATAGTGCAGCTGCCAGCGCTCGGCGTCCTCGAGTTCCGCGGCCAGGGAGATCAACCGGGTCTCGGCCGTGGCCGGGCCCAGCAGCTGCGCGCCCACCGGCAGCCCCGCCGGGGTGAACCCGGCCGGCACGTTGACCGCCGGCCAGCCGAGCACGTTCCACGGCCAGGCGAACGGGCAGGCGGCGACGATCGCCTGGTCGGTCGCCCAGTTCGTGTCCCGGTTGAGCTCGCCGACCCGTGGCGGCGGCGTCGCGGTCGTCGGGGCGAGCACCACGTCCACCTTGCGGAAGACCCGGCCGATGTTGAGCCGGGCCACCGGTTCGGCCACGCGGGTCAGCGGGAGGATCGGGCGCAGCAGCCGTCCGGTGCGGGCGTTGGCCAGGGTGCGCGAATCGAGCAGGGACGGGTCGGGCACCCGCTGGGCCCAGTCCCGGATGCCGTCCATCGACCGCGGCAGAAAGATCGTGCCGAGCAGCCCGTAGGGCGGTTCGACCGGGATGATCTCATGCCCGAGCCTGGCCAGGACCTCGGCGATCCGCTCCACCGCGGCCCGCACCGCCGGGTCGAGGTTCGCCGGCATGCCACTGTAGGGACGGTGCAGCGACAGGCCGATCCGCAGCCGGGGCGGCGGATGCCCGGCTGCCGCGAGGAACGACTCCGCGGGCGCCGGCGGTCGGTCCCGGTCGGTCGGCAGGCTGCCGGACAGGGCGTCGAGCAGCCGGGCACCGTCGGCGACCGTCCTGGTCAGCGGCCCGAACACGGTCAGCCCGTTGAACTGCTCGCGCACCGGGGCGCTGGAGATCCGCCCGCGCCGGGGCTTGATACCGACCAGATGCGTCCACGCCGCCGGGATGCGCACCGACCCCGCACCGTCCGAACCGATCGCACCCGGGACGAGCCCCGCCGCCACCGCCGCCGCGGCACCCCCCGACGACCCGCCCGGCGAATGATCGAGATCCCAGGGGTTGCGGGTCACCCCGAACGCCGGACCCTCGGTGAACGGCCACTGGCCGAACTCCGGGGTGTTCGTCTTGCCGACGATGATCGCCCCCGCGGCCTTCAGCCGCCGGACCATCTCACTGTCGCGGGCCGCCGGCGGGAACTCGCCCATCGCGCCGAACGCGGTGGGCATCCCGGCGATGTCCGTGTCATCCTTGATCGCGATCGGCACGCCGAGCACAGGCCGATACCGGCCGGTCGCCGTGCCACCGGCCGCCGACCCTGTGGCCGCTCGGGTGGCCGCGCCCTGCTCGAGCGCCGCGTCGGCCGCCGCCGCCTCGTCGAGGGCCTCCAGGGCGCGAATCCGGCGGAAGGCGTTGAGCGTCGACTGTGTCGCCTCGATCCGCTCGAGCGCCGCCTCGACCAGCTCCCGCGAGGTCACCTCGCCGCGGGCGAGGCGCTCGGCCAGCACGGACACACCCTCGAGGTCGTCGGGTGTCGCGGTGCTCCGGGCACGCGGTTCGTCCGGCCGGGCATCCTGCGGGTGGGCGTCCTCGGAACTGACGAAGGCTCGTTGCGGGTCGGGCATCAGCACTCCCTGCCAGCCGCTGTCCCGGCCTGCGCGGGCCGCGTCCAGGCCTGCGTCTGCACCGTAACCGACCTCGGCCCGTCCGAGACAGCCCAGCGGCGCTACCGCAGTCATTGTCCCTGACGTGTCAGGATGTGGATTCTGGCGTGGATCTGCTCGCCGCTCCGCGCAACGGCAGGCGTAGATCCGCCCGATATGGGTGATATGTTCGCAGGACCTGTGGCGCAGTGACGCATCACCCCGTCCACATCGTGTTATCAACATCGATGATGGGGTATCGCCGTCCGGGAAATGGGCGGTGAACTTTTTCCCCGCCACCAGCACTGCCACCGACTCGCCACCGGCACCGGCACCGGCACCGACCGCCGACGCACCGCGGTCCCCGCACCGCGTCGGCGGGCTGGGCCGCAGGTATCCCGGACGGTGCGCGCGGTGCGCGGAGCAGGCCAGGTCAGGCTAGACGTCGAGACCAGAACGACCAGATGAAGGGAACCAGGACGATGTCAGCGGACCCGAACCCGGCGACACCCGATCCCACGCTGATCGCGACGCCGAACAGCTCGCGGCCCATCCCCCCGGCCGCGCCGTCGAGCGTCACCTCCGCGGCCACCTCCCCCGGGGCCGGCTCGCCCGAGCCGGTGGTGCCCGCCCCCACCCCGTCGGAGGCGGCGGCCGTCATCGTCGACCCGTCATCTCCGGAGGGCGACGAGGTGGCCCCGTCCACCCCCGGCCGCTCCGCGTCGGAGTACACCGACGAACCGGATGCGGACGAGCCGACCGCGAGTGACACCGGGGCGGAGTCCTCGGGTGAGGAGGGTGCCCGCGAGCGGGTCGCCTCCGGTGCCGCCGAGGTGCGTCAGCGGGTGACCGGGGCCGCGCAGACGTTGGCGCCGCAGTTGGGTGCCGCCGCCGGACGTACCCGCGAGGCCGCGGGCAAGGTCGCCGGCACCGTGCGGGACAAGGCCGCCGACAACCCGAAGCTCGCCGCCGCGACCGCCCGTTCCATCGACGCCCGCGACCGCGCCCTCGGCACCGCCCTCGAACGGCTCGCCCAGCACCCGCAGGCCAGCGCCGCGGCGGAGAAGGCCTTCGCCACCAGCGGAAAGGCCGCCCGCTCCGCCGGCCAGCGCGCCCGCGGCAACCCGCGGGCCACCGGTGGTGTGGTGGCCGGCATCGTCCTGCTCGCCCTGGCCGGACGCCGTCGCCGCCGCCGTCGCAAGGCCAGCTGACTCCCGCACCGGGACGTCTCACGACGTCTGGGGAGAAAATTGAAATACCGTGTTTGTCACCCAGGCCGACGGGAACGAATGAACCAGTCACCTCGGCAGGGAGAATAAAATGGTCACATTCGTTGTCGTCATGATTCTGCTCGGTCTGGTCGCTGGCGCGGTTGCGCGAGTGGTTCTTCCCGGGCCCGACCCCATTGGCATTCTCGGCACCATTGTTGTCGGCATCATCGGTTCCTTCGTCGGCGGCTTTCTCGGTTACGTCCTGTTCGACAAGGACCTGGGCGAGGGTGCCCTGCAGCCGTCCGGCATCATCGGCTCGATCATCGGTGCCATCCTCGTGCTGCTGATCTGGCGGAACGTGGGCACCGGTCACAGCCGCTCGCACGGTCGCAGCCGGCGCTACGCCCGTCGGTAACCGAGCGGGTATCGGTCACGGCGGCACCGACAGGTGATCTCCGGGACTGCCGAGCACCTCTGACGGCGGTCGCGGGGCGCCTCCGGTAGGAACCAGACATGGTTCTCCCCGGTGGCTCCCGCGGCCGCCGTCAGTCATGTCCGGACTCGCCGCTGGTGCTGCGGGCAGGATGGCCAGCGGAGACGGCACCGCCAGCACTGGTCTGCGGCGGCACGCGGTCAAGCCGGCCATCCGTGCACGGATGGCCGGCTTGTGGAGGGATTCCGCGTCAGTGGGAGCGATCGTTCGTGGGGAAGGAGTCATCGTCCGGGTCGGACGGGGCCTCACTGAAGTCGCGGGCGCGCCTGGCCGCATCGGGGTTGTCACCCGAGAACAGCGAGGCATCAGAGGCTATGTCGCCGTGGGAGTGCTGCGCCGACGACGGGGATGAGGACGCCGGCCCACCCCGCTCGGCCTCGGCCCCGGCGCTGTCGGAGTCGTCGTGGCGATCCTGCTTGCGCAGGAGCGTGCCGATCGCACCGCCGCGACGCGCACCGTTGTGGCCGTCATGGTTGTTGTCGGTACCAGCGATCCCAGTGGCGCCGGCATGCCGGCCGCTCCCCTCGCGCCGTGTGTCGGCACCGGATCGTTGACCTGGTGTACGGGCGGAGGTTCCCGGGTCGAACTCGGTCGGGTCGAACTCGGTCGGGTCGGAATCACGCTGCCCGAAGACGGCCGAACCGACATCCTGGCCGGGGCGGCCGAACTCGACGCGGGTGCGCGGCAGGGCGCCCGGGTGGTTGCGCTGCAGCCACAGGACGAGGGCTTCCCGCACGTGGCAGCGCAGGTCGAAGGTGGTGGGGCCGTCCTTGCCGCTCACCAGCACCCGGATGCGAATGTGGTCACCGATGGCGTCGGTCACCTGCAGAACGCACACCCGTCGGTCCCACAGCTCGTTCGCCTCGAGAACCCGGTGCATCTCCGCGCGCATCTCCTCGATCGGGACCTCCCAGTCGAGATCGAGTTCGACGGCACCGAGCACCGCGGATTCCTTGCGGGTCCAGTTCTGGAACGGGGTGGTGGTGAAGTAGGTGGAGGGAAGGATCATCCGGCGGTCGTCCCAGATGTGCACGACCACGTAGGTCAGGGTGATCTCCTCGATGCGGCCCCATTCCTCCTCGACGACCACCACGTCATCGACGCGCATCGCGTCGGTGAAGGCGATCTGCAGGCCGGCGAAGACATTGGCCAGCGATGTCTGGGCGGCCAGGCCCGCGACGATGCCGACGACTCCGGCGCTGGCGAAGATACTGGCCCCGGCGACCCGCACACTCGGGATCGTCATGAGGATCGACGCGGCGGCGATGACCGAGATGACCGCGACCGTGATCCGGCGCAGCAGACTGACCTGGGTACGTACGCGGCGGGCGTGGCGGTTGTCGACGACGTCCACCCGATAGCGCAGCAGCGCCAGTTCCTCGAACACGAACGCGAGGACCGTCACGCACCAGGCGAGGGCGGCGATCAGCAGCACCCCGCAGACGCGTGCGGCGGAGGTGGTCCAGTCCTGTTCGTGGGTGGTGCCCAGGCTGATCTGGATGGCGATCAGCACCAGGGCGAGGCGGACCGGTCGGCGGCCGCGGTGGGCGAGGTCGGCGACGATCGCGGAATGCTGGCCGATTCGTCCGGCCACCCGGTGCAGCAGCACCGAGGCGGCCAGCGCGACGATCACCGCACCGGCCACCACGGTGAGCACGGCAATCGTGGACTGCATATCGGAAAACGAAAAATCGGGCGCGGCGCTCTCACGCACAGGCAGGCTCCTCGTCCGTCAGGGACAGTTCCCGTTCCCCCTGCCCATGAACGGTCGCCTCGATGAAGTGACAAGCGTCATAGTCCGGGACGCAGGCCCGTCGTGGGCGGCGGTGTCGCGCCGTCCGACAGCGCCCGCAGGATGGAAAGATCCAGCTCATTGCGGATGCGGGCGACGATGCTGGCCCACTGCCGGGAGAACCCCGGCCGCCCCTCCAACGCCGCCCACACCCACGAAAGCTCCGGCTCGATAGCTCCGGCTCGGTGTGCGCCCCCGGCATCCACTCGGCGGGGGCCGAGGAACCCGGACGACAGATCGTCCCGGCCACCGGTGACGACGGCGCGGGCCAGCGGTCGTGAGGTCAGCCGCACGGCCGCGGGCGCCAGCTCCAACAGTTCCTCGACCGCGTCCACGCTCACCGCCCGGGAGTGCCGCGACAGCGCGGTGCGCACCTCGCCCAGCAGGACGCTCACAGGACGCTCATGGGCCGAGCAGAACGTAGGAGACGCGCTCGGGGGTCGCCACGTCCCGCCCCCGTCGGCGCAGGACGCCGAGCCGGGCGAGCTGCCAGACGGCGGCCAGACAGGCGCAGGACCATCGGCGCTTCTCCTCCGGGCCGTTCCACAGCTCGACATCCAGGAACGGGGAGTGCTGGTACCCCGCGTTCTCCACCGGCGGCGACCAGCCGACGAGCCCGCCCATGGCCTGACGCGCGCCCATCGCGGGCGAGCGCTGACCGTTGGTCAGCCAGCCGGTCTCGGTGACCTGCGGGCGGGAACCGTCGGCGCCGAACGGCGGGTCCGCCACCAGCAGACCTTCGACCAGCTCGGCGAGCGAGCCCGCCCGGTGCCCGCACCAGCCCGGACTCGCGGGCCAGATAGTCGCAGGACATCACCACACGGTCCTCGCCGGGACCGAGCAACGTAGGACACCTGGCTCGGTACCGGTCGCTGTGCGGAAGGGCACCGCGGAGCGGTTCTGCTCGAACGGCGGGTTGGGAGTCGCCGCCTCATGATGCGCCCGACCTGTGTGCACATGATGGCCATCAGTCGTTTTTTGCTTATCGATTGGTGGAGTTCCCGTATTTTTCCGATATCAGGCGGGTGGTCGCCCGGTCAGATGTTCGGCCGAGTAGGTGTTCCTGATGCGGAAAAACGTTCGGACAATGTTGCTGGCGTCGCGTCAGTCCAGCGTTGGCAGGAAGCGGTACATGACGTGGAGGTCGACGTCGCCGAGCCAGGGATGGCGATAGGCGGCGGGCAGAGTGCCGATCAGCCGAAATGCCAGTGAGCGCCACAGGGCGACCAGCTTGGGATTCACCGAGATGACCGCGTTGAGCTGGATCGCCCGGTAGCCGCGGTCGGTCGCGTACTCGATCATCTGTTCGGCGGCGAGGCGGCTCGCGCTCTCCCAGTGGCCGCCGCTGCGGCCGGCCGCACCGCCCGCGCCGGGGCGGGCGCCGGCACCGCCCAGGACCCGGGCCCGGTGTGGCGGGCCGCCATGGTCGATCCACTTCGGGTCAACCAGCAGCGTGGCCTGGGCGACATGATCGCCGAGTCCGGGCAGGCTGGGAAGCAGCAGGGCGGTGGCCACCACGGTGATCCGGCCGGCGGCGTCCTCCTGCTCCATCACGAGGACGTCGGCCGGCGAGGGCAGCATCCAGGCGGCGCGGGCGGTCTGCTCGTCGGTGTCCGGTGGCCAGGGGCAGGTCTCGCCTTCGACCACGACGGCGCGCCAGACAGGCCAGATCGCATCCCAGTCCGCCGGGGACGCTCGCCGTGTCCGCACCAGTTCGATCCTGCCCGTTGACCACGTTGCCTGAGCGGCCGTGTGGCGGCGCGAGCCACCGTGTGACGGGCAGGTTCACCGTCCACCGGATCGCCGTGCCTCGCCGGGTTCTCGCGCCGATCCCCGTGCCCCACCTGCGACCTTATGCCCGACCTAGATCATCTGTCGGATTTCGGTGACGTGATGTGGTTCGCGTGGATATGCCGTTCGCGCGGCTGTCTGGTCCGTACGGGCGGTGCGGGTCGGTCCGGGGGACTACTGGCGATGGACGGCGAAGGTCGAGCATCCGGCCAGGCGCACCTGGCCCGCCAGGTCGTCGGGGCGGGTGGCGTCCGGACGCGCGGTGAAGTTGGCCATGTTGTAGCCGGGGGGCTGCTCGATCCAGCGCACACCGGTGAAGTTCAGCACCCCGTCGGCGAAGATGATGCGGGTCAGGTAGGAGCCGCGGGGCACACCGGGATTGGACGGCAGCGGGTAGAAGTCAAGCCGTGCCCACAGATCCTGGCTCGGAGTCAGAACAATACTGAGCAATAGCCCGGTCGGGCCCTGCGAACAGACGTACCCGCCGCGCCACAGGCCGGGCAGCGCGATCGGTGGTGTGGCGGCGGCGCTCGGAGTCGCCGCCACGGAGCCGCCGCCGGTCGAGGGCAGCGACGGCGACGGGCCGGGAAACGCCGTCCCGGCAGGTACGGGCACGGCCGTCCCCGGAGCCGGCGCGGTGGCGGTGCGGGCGGTGCCGGCCCCGGCGGTGGGCTTCGCGGGCCCACCGCGGGTGAGCAGGGTCGCGACGATCGCGATGGCGAGAACACCCGCGATGGCGATCACGGCCGGAATCCACGGGCCCGACAACCACCCCGGCCGACGCCTTGGCCGTGGCACCGGCTGTCCTGGCTGTCCTGGCTGTCCTGGCGGCCCTGCCTGCCCTGGTCGCGAAGCCGCGGCCGGTGGCGAGGGGCGCGCCACGGCTGCCCCCGTGGCCGGTGGCGAAGGGTGGATGACGGGCATGGAGCCGAGGTCGGTGACCGTGCGGGGAAGGCCGGGGAGCCGCCATCGCTCGTCCAGCAGGCGTTGGGTCGCCTCGGCGGGGTCGGCCGTCGGGTCGGCGGCCGCGGGCAGAAGCTGGTGCAGCAGGTCCGTCGCGCTCGGCCGGCCACGCGGATCGGGGCGCAACGCCGCCAGCAGGACGGGCAGCAGACGGTCGGGGACGCCGGTGAGATCAGGGCGTTCCCCGATCACGCGGTACAGCAGAACCTCGGGTCGACCCAGCCCGTACGGGGGGCGTCCGGTGGCGGCGAAGGCGAGCGTCAGCGCCCAGGAACACACGTCGGTGAAAGGCCCGGTCTCACCAGCGGCGACCTGCTCGGGCGCCATGTAACCCGGACTGCCCAGCAACGAGCCCGGACTGGTCAGCGGCGTCGACTCGGCATACCAGGACACCCCGAAATCGATCACCTTGGGACCGTCCGCGGTCAGCAGCACATTGGACGGTTTCAGATCCCGGTGCACCACGCCGACCCGGTGCATCGCCGAAAGCGCCTCCGCCAGACCCACGGCGAGGCTGTCCAGGACACCTCCGATCAGGGCGCCTTCGGCCTCCACCACCTCGGTCAGACTGGAGCCGGCGACGTATTCGGTGGCAAGCCACGGACGGTCGGCGTCGGGATCGGCGGCCACGACCCGTACCGTGCACACCCCGCCGACCGCCCGGGCGGCCGTCACCTCACGGCGGAAACGCTGTCGGAAATCAGGGTCGCCCGCCAACCGGGTGGCGATTCGTTTGACGGCAAGCGGTCGACCGGCGGGATCGGTGGCCAGATAGACCACGCCCATCCCCCCCGAACCAAGCCGGGCGGCAACCGGATAACCACCGATCTCCGCCGGGTCGCTGGGGCGCAGAGGCGAAACCGGCACGGTCGATCTCCTCTCCGCCAGTTCGGTCCGTCAGTTCGGTCATTGTGTCCGGTCGGCGCACATGGCCGCACCTCTGGTCCGGTCCGCCCCGATCGCGGCCGGGCTGGCCCGGTTCGCGGGGGTGGGCTGGCTCGGTGCACAAACGTGATCTGACGGCGGACGGGACGAAACAGTTCGGGGCTACAGTCCCGGACGTCCACTGCAGATCCGGCCCGCCAGCTGCCCCGGCGGATCCATCCCTGGGAGGATGGGATGCGAGTCCCCCGGCCACCGGTGACATGGGTCGCGACCCTGTCCACCGACTGGGATGGATCGGCCCGTGAGGCCATCCTCGGCGAGCTCAAGCGGGTCATCCTCGACGGCGCGGCCGGCCCCGGCCTGCCCATCCCGGTCGATGAGGTCGCCGCGCGTTACCAGGTCAGCCGGATTCCCGTCCGTGAGGCGTTGATGAGCCTGGTCGGTGAGGGGCTGGTGGAGCATCGGGCCCGCGCGGGCTACACCGTCGCGGCGCTCACGCCCGCCGAGCTGCGCGAGTTCTACCTGGTGCGGGAGGCGTTGGAGGCCTCCGCGTTGGCGGCGGCCGTGCGCCGGGCCACAGCCGCGGACGACGAACGGGTCCTGGCGGCGCACGTCGCCACCGCCGCGGCGATCGAGGCCGGCGACGCCCGCGGGCACCATCGCGAGAGCCGCCGGTTCCATCTCGCGCTCGTCAACGCCGGCGCCATGCCCCGGCTGGCACGCATGTACGAATCGGCCTGGAACATGACCGAGCCCGCCCGGCCGATGGACCACGCGCCGCGCGACGTGGTCACCGCGCTCAACGAGGACCACGAGCGGATGCTCGCCGCCTTCGCGGCTCGGAACGCGCCGGCGCTGCTGGAGATCTCCCGCCTGCACCACGCCCGCCTTCGGGCCTCCCTCCCCGGCAGTCCCGGCCCCACGCCCTGACCGCCTTCCCACCCGACTGGCCGACCCCGTCCCTGGGCTGGCCGGGGCCGCCTCAGGGGCGGGTCGCGGTCAGCCGTGTCGCCGATCAGCCGCGATTCTGATCAGCGCAGCACGGAGTAACTCGGCTTCGACCGTCCACCAGCGGATATATCTGTCGTGTCATTCGACAGAAACATCACCACCCTACTGTCTCTCGACAGAGGCCGGCCGGTGGATTCATCTCGCCGTGACCGGAGCGGTCTGACGCCGAAGCGGGCCGCGTTTCCGGCGACCCGTCGTGTGTCTGAAAACGCCCGATCACCCGCGTGGACCGCGCAGCCATCCGAGGGAGAAACAATGAACGAGTCCGAGGCTACCGTGGCGCCGCCGCGGGACCTGCCAACAAGTAACGGAGATATGATCGAAGCCGCTGGCCAACCGGTCGGTTCGGGTGCGGTGAAGCCAGGTTACGATCCACGGCTTGCCAACGAGGACCTTGCTCCGCTACCCAGGCAGACCTGGTCGACCTACAACATCTTCGCCTTCTGGATGTCGGATGTGCACAGCGTCGGCGGATATGTGACCGCCGGCAGCCTGTTCGCGCTCGGGCTGACCAGCTGGCAGGTCCTGGTCGCGCTTCTCGTGGGCATCACCATCGTCTATTTCTTCTGCAATCTCGTGGCCCGGCCCAGCCAGCAGGCGGCGGTGCCCTATCCGGTGGTCTGCCGGGCATCCTTCGGTGTGCTCGGTGCCAACATCCCGGCCATCATCCGTGGGCTCATCGCCGTGGCCTGGTACGGCATCCAGACCTACCTCGCCTCGGCCGCGCTGGACGTCGTCCTGCTCAAGCTGTTCGGCGGCCTCGCCCCCTACGCGGATGTCCACCAGTACGGCTTCCTGGGCCTGCCGCTGCTCGGGTGGTGCAGCTTCGCCGCCCTGTGGGTCCTCCAGGCGGCGGTGTTCTGGACCGGCATGGAGACGATCCGCCGGTTCATCGACTTCTGCGGCCCGGCCGTCTACGTCGTGATGTTCGCCCTCACCGGCTATCTCATCTACAAGGCCGGGTGGGGTGCGATGAGCCTCAACCTCGGTGGCGAGCGCCATGGCGGCTCCACCATCTCGATCATGCTTGGCGCTATTGCCCTGGTCGTCTCCTACTTCTCCGGTCCGATGCTGAACTTCGGCGACTTCGCCCGGTACGGAAAGGACTTCGGTGCCGTCCGACGCGGCAACCTTCTTGGCCTTCCGGTGAACTTCCTGGTGTTCTCCCTGCTGGTGGTGCTCACCGCCTCGCTGACGATTCCCGTCTTCGGGGAACTCATCACCGACCCGGTTCAGACCGTCGCCCGGATCGACAGCACCTTCGCCATCGTGCTCGGCGCGCTCACCTTCACCACCGCCACCATCGGCATCAACATCGTCGCGAACTTCATCTCGCCGGCGTTCGACTTCTCCAACGTCAGCCCGCAGCGCATCAGCTGGCGCGCAGGCGGCATGATCGCCGCGGTCTGCTCCGTACTCATCACACCGTGGAACCTGTACAACAACCCGGATGTCATCCGCTACACCCTGGAAACGCTGGGCGCCTTCATCGGCCCGCTGTTCGGCGTGCTCATCGCCGACTTCTACCTGATCCGTCGCCAGACCATCGTCGTGGACGACCTGTTCACCATGTCCGAGCGCGGGTCCTACTGGTACCACAAGGGTTTCAACCCGCCGGCGGTCATCGCCACGGTGGTCGGCGCCGTCATCGCGATGCTCACCGTCGTGATCCCCGGGTCGGCCATCTCGTGGATTCACACCGCCGCCCAGTACAGCTGGTTCATCGGGATGGGCCTCGGGCTCGCCGTCTACTACCTGCTCGCCCGCCGCTCCCCGGTCACCGCGACCTCCCTGGTCGCCCCGGTGCCAAGCCCCCGCACCCCGCAGACCGAACCGCGGGCCGCCACCCGCTGACCGCCCGCTTCTCCCACGTCCCACGTTTCTCCCACGTCCCACGTTTCGCCCGCACCCCGCACCCCGCACCCCGCGTCCGGCGTCCGGCGTCCGGCGGCCAGTACGGCCCCTGACGCCGGCGCCGCGCTCCGGACTCCTTCGGCTCTCCCTGGACGGTTGCCGCACCATGCTCATCCGGGTCATCAACCCGAACACGACCGAGTTCATGACCAGACTGATCGGCAGGTCGGCCCGCCTCGCCGCCGGGCCGGGTACGCGGGTCGAGGCCGTCACCCCGGCGATGGGACCGGCCTCGATCGAGAGCCACTACGACGAGGCGCTCAGTGTGCCGGGCATTCTGCGCGAGATCGCCGCCGGCGAGGCCGACGGCGCGGCCGGCTATGTGATCGCCTGCTTCGGCGACCCGGGTGTCGATGCGGCCCGCGAAGTGGCCACCGGCCCGGTGCTCGGCATCGCCGAGGCGGCGATGCGCGCCGCGGCCACCCTCGGCCGGGCGTTCAGCGTCGTCACCACCCTGGAGCGCACCCGTGGCCGGGCGTGGGAGCTGGTCGACCGGTACGGGTTGCGGTCGGTCTGCCGCGGCGTGCGCGCCTGCGAGATCGCGGTCCTGGAGCTTGAGGCCGACCCGAGCGCACCGGCCCGCATCCTCGCCGAGTGCCGAGCGGCGCGTGATCACGACGGCGCCGACGTGATCGTGCTCGGCTGTGCTGGCATGGCCGACCTGTGTACGTCCCTGTCGGCCGATCTCGAGATTCCGGTGATCGACGGCGTTTCGGTGGCCACGGCGATGGTCGCCGGTCTCGCCGGCCTCGGTCTGCGCACCAGCGGCCGCGGTGAGTACGCCCCACCACCGGCCAAGCCCTACACCGGCCCGCTGCGGACCTTCGCTGTCTGATCGCGACGCGGCAGGTGTTGATCGCTGGTTGAACTGGTGGAGTATGTGGCCGGTTACCGTGATCGGTGGACATAAGGCGGCCCGCCAAGGTGTGTTGACCGGGGTACGTGGCGGGTTACTCTCCGGCAGTCGCGCCCCCGGGTCATCGGACGCCGGGCCGGTGGTCGTACGCTGCCTTCAATTTCGGCCGTGTCCGGCCGGAGCGGGAAGGGGAACGAGCCATGGTCGCCGGATACGAGGCCTTCGAGTCGGATCTGCCGGATCTCTCCGACATTGATCTGGATCGACTCAGAGATCATCCGAACCCTCGGATCCGACATGCCCTGACCGCTCTGAGCAGAGCCGCGGAGAACCCACTTGGCGCGCAGTCGGGATTCAACTCGAGCATTGGTCCGCCGACTGTGGTCGCTTCTGAGCCCCACGCGGAATGAGGGTCACGGCGGTGGTACGTCTATTTCGAAATCGATGCGTTCACCGCCGGTGATCCTGGCGAGCACCGGATGCGCTGGTCCCAGCGAAACCGCGAGCTCCTCGAGGGTCCGCGAGCTCATCGTATGTGCGAGCTTCTCCTCGTTCGTTCTTGCCAGCGCCGCGGCGCGGTTGGCCGTGGCGAACATGGTGTGGGGGTGTTCATGGCCGAGTGCGGTCCGCAGGCCCCCCTCGACCTGCCGGTCGAGCTCCCTGGCTTCGCGCTCGCGGCCCAGGTCGAAGAGACAGCTGGCGAGATTGGCACGGGCGTAGTGGACGAACGGGTGGTTTTTTGGCAGGGACGACTCCAGGCTCAGGATGGTTCTTTCGGCAAGGTCCGCAGCCTGCAGGTTATCGCCAAGACGGCGTCGTGCGACGGCTAGTGAGTTTGCCACCCCAAGCGTGTCGAGGCTTTCTGGCCCAAGGTGGTTCTGGGCCCGCTCGAAGGTATCCTCGGCCAACTGCCAGCCATCGGAGGTCTGCTGATCCAGGCACAGGTCGTAGACGAGGCTGGCCGCCGTCATGAGCGTTTCACGGTGGTTCGGGCCGGAGAGGTTGCGAAGCTTGTCCATGGTCTCCCTGGAGAGGCGGAACGCCTCGCTCAGCCGGCCGTTCCAGCGCAGTGAGATTGCATAGTTACGTGCGGATCTCAGAGTGTCCGGGTGATCGTCACCGAGTCTGATCCGACACTCCTGTTGCGTCTGCTGTAGCAAACTCAGCGACTCGTGATATCGGCCACATTCGCGAAGATCCCGCGCGTGGCTGTCGGCGTACTGCAGCACATCGACATCCTTGGGTTTGGACAGCGCCGGCGTCCGCACCCGATCGTGGACGTCCCGGCTCAGCTCGAGGGCTCGCCGGAAGTCGCCGGCAAACCGCAGTGAGACGGCCAGGTTGTTGGCGGCCTTGATTCCGTCGGGAGTATCGAGCTCGTTGTTGATTCTGAATCGTTCGAAGGTCTGCTCGTCGAAGACACGGGCCTGCTGGTAGTCGCGGATGCCGCGGAGGTCGCCGGCGATCGCCATCGCCGCCCGCAGCGACAGTTCGTGATCCTGACCCAGAATGCGTACCAGCCCGTTTCGCGCGGCCTCGTCCAACTGGTGAGCCCGTTCCGGCTCGCCGAGGGCCCGTAGGCTGTCCGCGAGATCCAGGGCGATCCGCAGGGTGCGCCAGTCGTGCTCGCCCAGACGGTCACGCCAGACCGCGAGAGCCTCGTTGGCGAGTTCCTGGCAGCCGCCGTAGTCGCGTTGTGTGAAAAGACTGCGTACCAGGTTGCGTACGAGATCCGCCACCACCGGAGCCGCGGAGCGCACCGCCCGGGAGGCCAGCACGTGCGGGCGGAGCCGAGCGTAACTGGCCCACGCCGACGCCTCGTCGGGGTCGACCGGATCGGCGGCGGCCAGCAGGGCATGGACCCGACCGCGGACCTCGGCCCGCCGCGGCGGGGCCAACTCGTCGCGGAGTACCGCCTGTACCAGACGGTGCATTTCCAGGCAGGAATCGCCGTCCTTGTCCACCAGCCGGACAAGGGCGTGTTCGGTCACGTGACGAACAGCGGAGGCCAGTGTGATCGAATCCCGCAGTTCCTGATCTCCCGGATCGGTGACTTCGCGGAGGTTTTCGGTGCCGGCGAAGATGCTCAGGCTGATCGGCTCCGGCCCGAAGAAGGCGCACAGCTCGGCCAGTCGTGCCGCGATCGGCACCTGTTCGCGCAGTCTCTCGACGGAAAGCAACCAGGTGCGGGCGACCGGCCTGGGATAGGTGGGAATCTCCCCTTCCAACAACAGCGGACGTGGGCTGTCCTCGAGGTGGCGCAGGTAGCTCTCGGCGGACATCCCGCTCTCGGCATGCCAGGCACCGGCATGCTCCAGCGCCAACGGCAGATCGCCCAGTGCCTCGGCGAGCCGGGCCGCGATCTGCTCGGTGAGCGACGGTGCCCGGCGGCGCAGGAGCGCGACGCTCTCGGCCCGGCTGAAGACGCCGATCTCCAGCCGGGCCTGTCGCCCCTGCCAGCGCTGGTTCCGGGACGTGATCAGTACATGACCCGGCCCGTGCGGCACCAGGTGCACGATGTCGTCCGGACTGTCGGCGTTGTCGAAGATCAGGAGCCAACGTCGGTAGGGCACTCCTCGCCGGAGCGCGTTCAGGGCGTCGGCGACGGGGTCACGCCCGGGCCGCTCCGGCAGGCCCAGCACCCCGGCCAGGGCGGCCAGGCTGCTGCGCACCAGCGCCGGCTGGTCGCAGCCGATCCAACAGACCAGATCGTAGGAGGACGCGAACCGGTAGGCGTACTCGCCCGCGATCTGTGTCTTGCCAACCCCACCGAGCCCTTGGAGCACCAGAGCACGAGTAGGTGCGGCCTGCGCCCCGACGAAGCGCTCCCGCAGCAGAGCGAGCTGATCCTCACGACCCATGAACGCCGGATTGCGGGTGGGCACGCCCACCCAGACCTGCGGGGGCGCACCTGGGAAACGGACCGCGGATGGTTGCCTGGTCGTCGGCTGGTCCACCGCGGGTCGTCGGGTGGGTCGGCCCGTCGTGGTGAGCAGGGTGCGTCGCGCGGCCGCCTCGTCAAGACCAGCGAGTTCGGCGATGTGGAGGCTGTCGAACTCGGCCGGCAGCTCCACCTCCTTGATCCGGACGACGATCGGCGCTCGATCGCCGCCGTAGCCGGCGCCACCACTCCCACGCGGAGAATCCGGCGGACCGAAGAGACTCAGATAGGCCGGTGAAAGCACCACGACGACGCGCCCGTCCGCGTCGCCCGTGGAAGGCAGCCGCGTGCTCCCGTCCCGCTCGTCGAGTGGTTCAAGGGTGACGGCGAAGCCCACCGCCGCGATCTCCTCGGCGATCCAGTCGGCCCAACCGCGATCGCGGGTGGCATGACGTACCCGGATACCAGCCGGGATATCGGCCTGCTGGCGTTCGAACAGGGCGAGATGCTGTCGTCGCTGCCGCTCGTCCTGGGCCGGCAGCTCGTGGACCTCGTCGTCGGTCAGCCGTGCGGCGAGTCGCTCGTAGGCCGCGAGCAGGGTGCCCTCCTGATGCGGACGGTCGCCGAAGACCGCCAGGATCTCCTCGTAGGAGTAATACGCCTTGTAGGGGATCTCCACATCCCCCCAGTAGCGGGCACGCTCATCGGCACTCATGCCGGCGAGATAGGGATCAAATGTGGCCCGGGCGAGGTCGCGGCCCCGTTCGAGTTTCGCGTGCTCGGTGTCCTCGACCCGCATCGGTACCGGGAGCAGGCGAATCTCGTGGTCGCCTTCCGGCGCCGTGATCGATCGTGCGACGGCCGCCGCCCCTTCAATGCTCTGCGTGCTGAGGGTGAAGCAGTTCACCACTGTGTCCGGGAGTTGCATGGTGCAGATTCCGGCGGTGTCGCTGAGGCCGGTCCGACTGTCGATCAGAATCCAGTCGTAGGAGTCGCGCATGCTCTCGGCCAGAGCGTCGATGAAGTCCGCGCCGCCGTGCCTCTCGTAGAAGGAGGTCCAGTCGAAGGCGCTCAGGCGTTGGGAGTAGGCGGCGTCGTGCCGCCCGGAGCAGACGAAGTCGATCGTGCCGTCGTCGGGGAAGTCCCAGGTCAGCGATTCCGCGTAGGGGGTGATCGCGCTGACCCTGACCAGCCAGTCCTCCTCGCTGGACGCGGTCGGCGACAGCGCCGCGGCGGTGAAGTTCCAGATGAGATCCATGACGCCGCGGGTGGAACGTAGCTGCGGGTCGTTCAGGAAAGGGTGGAAATACCGCTGCAGGCCGGGTGCCTCCAGATCCCAGTCGACCACCAGGACGCGTCGCCCGTTGCTTGCCAGCAGCCAGGCGATGTTGGCCAGCGCCATCGATCGCCCCGTGCCACCCTTGTAGGAGTAGAACGTGACGATGCGTCCCACGGATGCACCTGGCATGGCCTACCTTTTACGGGCCGGCGAGAAAGGGCCGGCGGCGAGGTGGGGATTCTGAGCGACGGACGGAATATGACGACCTGAAGATGCGGGCCTGGGTGTCCACCAGCATCTGTAGCAGAGAGGCGTCGAACTCCTCGTGGGTGTGTATCTCCAGCTGGAGATTGTCCTGTCGGACGATGTTGTTTCGCAGGGCCCGCCCCAGTGACTCCCTGAGCTCGGCGGCGTTTTCGGCGGTCTCGGTGTCATCCAGGTTCCACGGGACCAGCACGCCGGTGGTCGGCTCGTTTCGGTTGTCGTACTCCCGTAGCGCCCGGTGGAACGGCTCGAGCTGGGTCGTCCAGGCGTCGACGATAAAGACCACCATCTCATTACGATCGCGGGAGGCATCGAGAAGCGTGCTGATCCCGTCGCGTAGTTCGACAATGTCGGAGGACATGTCCTGGTATGCGGCGATGGCCTGCGCGGCGATGCAGACCCGTTGACGGGACCGGGGATGGTAGGGTGTCCACTCGTCGTACTGGCTGCCATAATAGTTGAGCTGACTCCGTAACGAAGACAGTTCGGCGGCCGAGGCCACGGCCATGACGAACGTAACGCGTTTCGGACCCGAGCCGCGCACCGGTGACTCGGCTGCTCGGAGGGTGTCCGGCTCTGGCGGGACCGAGGTGTCCGGTGGCCTGGGTGCACCGGGGCCGTTCTCGGGCTGGGGTCGGTCGTCGGCCGTCGTCGTCGCCACCAGTGGTGGGTTGACCGGCTGGGGGCGGTCCACCTCGTGCCGAGAGGGCTGGGCGGAACGATCGGAGTGGGGCTCACCCTCGGCGACCGGTTCGAGCGGCGTGAGCTCCGGTTCGGCCGGGATGGGATCCGGCCGATCGGTTTTCTGCTCCTGCGGTTCGAAGGCGCTGCGAATCCGATAAAAATCCGGCATCTCGGCTTGCGGTGGAAGTGGGGAGACCTGCACGAGGTGCACGATCCGTTCTGCCAGCGCCACCAGGAACTCCTGGTAGTCGTCATGGTTCCGCTTCAGCTGAAGCAGGTAGCGCAGGCCACGCCGAGAATAGAGCTCACCGAAGCCGGTGTGATCATACTGCAGTCGTGCCAGGACGGGTGGTAGCCGCGGCAACGGGGTCCAGATCACCGGTAGCAGGGCGGGAAGCTGGGTGCCCTGGTTGGGCTGGCCACGCTGGCAGCGATCGCTGAACGCCTGCCATTCCTTTCCGCAGTACTCGCTGGCGAAAAAACTCGGTGAGCAGATCGCGACGAAGGTGTGGCACCGGCGAAGGGCCTCGGTGAGGCCCTCGGACCAGGCTTCTCCCGGCGCGATGTTGGTGGTGTCCAGGAACCCGATCTCCTTGACATCGGGATGCCCGCACCGGGCACGCACCTCACGCCGCAGGTCGTCGACGAACCGGCCCAGGTGGGCACCGTCCTGGCCGTCGAGGCGCGCGTAGCTGAGGAAGAAGTAGAGGGGAAGCTCGGCCACCGGATCAGCCGCATCCAGGTCGGTGGGGAACGGGGCCGCCGGGCCCGGTGCGTACCCAGAAGCGATCCGGACCTGTCCGCGTGCGGACCTCGTGTATTCGACGAGATAACGACGGCCAGGCATGCCCGCGACTCGACTGCCTGTAGGCGGACGCCGCAGGCATCACTGATCGCTTGTTTTCCACCCAGTGCCCCCGCACCCTGTGCAGACCGTTGCTCCGGCCGCGGCAGGCGTCGATGCCGCGAAAGCCGAGTCTACGACGCGGCCCCGGACGAGGTGCGGTCATCGGTCCGCTGCCGGCCCGCTGCGGCGGCCGTTCGGTGGCATTACGCGCGCGCGCCGCCGCGGCCGGCTAGATTGGAAGATCAGGGTGGGGCGAGGAGGTAATGTAGTGGCCAGCGGATCGGCAGCCATCGAGTCTCACCAGCCCGATATGACGGGACTGTCCCTCGAGAAGATCATGGAAGTGGGCGGCCCGCAGCTTGGTCGCGCGCTGCTACGCCTGTGCCGGGAAGCCAGCGGGGCGCCACCCAGGTACTCCGGTTTCAACTCGATTATCAGATCCTCAGCGGACCAGCAGATGATCGGGCCACCGCCCGGAAACTCCGGCCAGCGCGCGGGCGTTGCTCCGGAGAAGTCGGCCGGCCTCGACCGTGGTGCATGAAATCTCCGAGCTGGCGCTGACCACCGGCCCTGAATGGCCGTACGGCATTCGGCTGGCGGATCTCTCCGGTCATTCGGCCTGGCGCGGCGAACCCTTTCGACAGTTCGTTCTCAAGGTGCACAGCAGGTGCAATCTCGCCTGCAGCTACTGCTACGTCTACCACCAGGCCGATCAGGGCTGGCGGGAGCAGCCCGTGATGATGAGCCGTCGGACGATCGATGTGACGGCCGCGCGGGTCGCACGGCACGCTCGCGAGCACGAGCTCTCCGCCGTGCAGGTCATCCTGCACGGCGGAGAGCCGCTGCTGGCCGGGGCTGATCTGCTCGGCTATCTGGCCACCGCGTTCCGCGCGGCGGTGTCGCCCGAGACCGAGGTTGTCCTCGGCATGCAGACCAACGCGGTGCTGCTCGACGACGCGATGCTCGAGCTGTGCCTGTCCCACGGCGTTCAGGTCGGCGTGAGCGTGGACGGCGGGGCGGCGGCACACGACCGACAGCGCCCATACCGAAACGGGCGTGGCAGCTTCGAGGCGGTCCATGCTGGACTGAGCCGGCTGACGGCGGATCGGTTCCGTGACGTCTTCGCGGGCCTGCTGTGCGTTGTCGACCTCGAGGCCGACCCGGTGGAGGTGTACGAAAGCCTGCTGGCCTGGCGGCCACCTGCCGTGGATTTCCTGCTGCCGCACGGAAACTGGTTGAGCCGACCGCCCGGTCGGGTAGCGGACGAACAGCGCACGCCGTACGCGGACTGGCTCATCACGGCGTTCGAACGCTGGTACTCCGCGCCGGAGCACGAAACCGAGATTCGTCTTTTCGCCGAGATCATCGTTCTGCTTCTCGGTGGACACAGCCAGGTCGAGAGCATCGGCCTCACCCCGGCCGCCGTGATCGTCGTCGAGACCGACGGTGCCATCGAACAGGTCGACGCGCTCAAGTCCGCCTACCATGGCGCGGCCCGGACCGGGCTGCACGTCGATCGAGACGACTTCGACGCGGCACTGCCGCATCCAGGCATCGTGGCCAGGCAGATCGGCGTGGCCGCGCTCGGCGCGCGGTGTGCGGACTGCTCCCTGCACCGGATCTGCGGCGGCGGGTACTACCCCCACCGTTACCAGCCCGGATCGGGTTTCCGCAACCGCTCGGTGTACTGTCCTGACCTGTTCGCCCTCATCACGCACATCGGCCGCCGCATCCGCGCCGATCTCGACGACACTCGGCGCCGGACCGGGTGAACGTCCGGTTTCATCGGCTTGACTGGTCCGACTTCGACGAGCTGGCGGCCGGTCGCGCCCGAGACGATGTCGTCCACCGGCTGCGTAGCACCCAGCTCAGCCGGCGCCTTCTGCTGCTGCGGGCCGTCATGGAGGACGCCGAGCGGCTGGACCCCGCCGCCACCCACCGAAGCGAGCTCACCCGCAGCTACGGCGTTCTCGCGGCCGCGCAGCATGCTGGCCCGGACGTGGTCACCGAGCTGTTGTTGTCGCCGGGATTCGGCCTCTGGGCGATGTACTGTCTGCGCCGGCTGCGGGGCAGCGTGTCCTCGACCGGACCGGTCGCGGGTGATCTCGCCGGACTGGGTGCCCTGGCCGTCGTCGCGGCGGCCCGGACGGGGATCGACGCCGAGCTCGTCCTGTACGCGCCCCGTGGCGAGCTGGTGCTGCCCACGCTTGGCCGCCGCCGCGG
Source organism: Frankia umida (assembly GCF_023242945.1). Classification (NCBI taxonomy): domain Bacteria; kingdom Bacillati; phylum Actinomycetota; class Actinomycetes; order Frankiales; family Frankiaceae; genus Frankia; species Frankia umida. The sequence continues at coordinate 12,491 of NZ_JALKFT010000020.1, read as the reverse complement.
TGATCTGGCCGGTTGGCTCCGAGCCCGGCTGGTCGACGGCCGGCTCTCCCTCCATGCCTACGATGCCCGGCGCGACGATGCCGACTCACCCGACCTTGACCTGCGGCCAGGAACCGGTCGACGGGAGGCCACGGCACCTGGGGTCGCCGGGGCACCGGGGGTCGCGGGGAGCCCGAGCTGGCACGCGGTTCCGGCGCTGCGTAGCGAGGCGTCCGGTATGGGGATCGAGCTGCGGCTCGACTTCGTCGACCCAGGTCGCCACCATCTTGGTCTTCCGGTTTCCGGGGACGTCGACCCGGACCTGGTCGAGCGGTGGCAGCGTCGCCTGGACGAGGGCTGGCGGATCCTGGTGCGGCGAGATCCGGTGGCGGCTCGGGCACTGTCGGCGGCGATCACCACGATCTTTCCGTTACGGGCGACGGACGGGGCGAGTGAGCTGTCCGCCTCCGCGGGGGAGGCCTTCGGTGCTGTCGCGATGACCCTGCCGGTGGACGGCCTGTCCTGCGCCGCCGCGCTGCTCCACGAGTTCCAGCACAACAAGCTTTCGGCGCTGCTCGATCTGGTGACCTTGTGCGAGCCGGCGGACGGACGGCTGTTCTACGCGCCCTGGCGGGCCGATCCGCGTCCCCTGGGCGGCCTGTTGCAGGGTGCCTACGCCTACCTCGGTCTCGTCGGGTTCTGGGACGACGAGCGTCGGGAGCATCCCGAGAACGACTACGCGCACTTCGAGTTCGCCCGGTGGCGGGAGGAGGTGTGGCGGGTTCTGATCACCATGCGGATGTCGGGCGCGATGACGCCGCTGGGACGGCGCTTTCTCGACGGCATGCAGGCCGCCGTCTGGCCGCACCGGCAGGCGGTGGTACCGGCGCGGCCGGGGCGGCTGGCCGCACGGATCAGCGCGGAGTCCAGGCTGACCTGGCGGTTGCGCAATCTGGAACCCGCGGCCGATCAGGTCACGTCGCTGGCGCGGGCGTGGCTCGCGGGCCGCCCGGCCCCGGTCGGGCCGCGGCCGCCCGCCCAGGTGCGTCCGGCGCCACGGGCACTGCCCCGTAGCGTCCAGCTGGAGCTGGCGCACCTTCGGCTGCGTGAGCCGAAGGCCTTTCAGGCCGCCCGGGAGGGCCTGCCTGGTGCGCTGGGAGTCGACATCCCGATCTCGGACCAGGCGCACGCGTTGGGCGATCTTCCCGCCGCGAGGGCCGACTATCTGGTCCGGATCGCTGACGATCCGGACCGGCTTGAGCCCTGGGCCGGGCTTGCCCTGTGGGCCTGGGAGGACGCGCGCGCCGAGGCGCCGATGCTGGCCACGGCACCCGAGCTCGTCCTCGCGTTGCACCGGGAGATCACCAGGCTGGCCGACCGGCGACCCGATCCGCTGGCCCTGGCGTCCTGGCTGCCGGCCGCGTCGTCGCCGCGGCCCGGCCCCGAGCTATAGCGCGGGCGGCTCGAAGTCGAAGTCGAGGCGCTCACGGTTGAGCCCCGCCCGCACGTCCGGATGCTCCTCGCCAAGGACCCGCCGATAGCGCCGCATCGTGTCCTCGGCCAGCGCCGTGCCCTCGTCCGACCGGCCCAGGGTGGTGAGGTCCAGCGCCACGTTGGCCGCGCAGACCAGGGTGTGCGGGTGGTCCGGACCGAGCAGCTCGCGGAACTCGATCAGGGTTTGCTCACCCATCGCCAGGGCCTCGTCCGTGAAACCGAGCACAGCGCGCACGGTGGCCAGGTTGGCCACGCAGGTGAGGGTGTAGTGGTGGTGTGCGCCGAGCCGGGCCCGCAGGCCGGTGAGCGCGTCGGTCAGCAGCTTCTCGGCCTCCTTGACCCGGTCGAGCTGGCGGTAGACCAGCGCGAGGTTCAGCGCGCAGCCATGGGTGAAGGGATGCTCCGGGCCCAGCACGTCGTGGAACCGGCGGATGGTCTTCTCGATCCGCTCGGTCGCCTCCAGCGGGTCGGCGGCCACCCGCTGGGCGTTACCCAGGCTGATCGCGGCCGCCAGACTGTCCGGATGCTCGGAGCCGAACTGCGGCGCCTTGGTGTAGCGGTCGTAGACCTCACGGGCGAGTGTGAGGGCACCGGTGAAGTCGCCGGCCTTACGCCGGGCCACCGACAGATCCTTCGCCGCGAGCAGCACGAGGGGGTGATCGGCCGCGAGTTCACGACGCTGGACGAGGTCACGGTGCAGGAGGTAGGCCTGCTCGGCCAGCTGCCGGGCCTCCAGGTAGCGGCCGGCCTGGCGCCGATCGCGGGCGACCGCGCTCATGGAGTGGATCACCCAGATGTCATCTCCGCCGGCCACCGCACGTTGATCGGCGAGATTGTGCTCGTTGGTCTCCAGCGCGCGCGCATACGAACCGATCAGGCCGTAGTCGACCGCGAGGTTGTTGGCGGCACGCAGGGTGGGTCGGCCCTCGTCTCCGAAGACGGTCCGGTGCCGGGCCAGGCTGTCCTCATCGAGCCGCCAGGCTTCGGAGAACTCGCCACGAGCGCGCAGGTCCGCGCCGTGACCGTTCAGGATGAGCAGGGTCTCCTCGTGGTTGGGACCGAGTACCCGGGTGATCGCCTCAAGGGTTGGCCGGCGCAGCTCGTAGGCCTCGCCATAGCGCCCGAGCGCCCAGAGGATGTTCGCTTTGACCCCTTGGAGAACGAGCACGTCGGGATCATCCGGCCCGGAGTCGGCGATCCAGCACCGCAACGCCCGATCCGCCTCGACCAGGCCGTTGCTGAGGTCACCGGAGTAGTTCAGGTAGCGCACGATGGTCTCGATCAGCCGGCGCGCCGGTGGCAGCGTCGACCGGTAGACGTCGGAGGGCACGATGTGCGGCAGCAACTGGCCGAGCTGCGGCCAGTTGCTCGGCACCTCCGGTTCGCCGGGGTCGGCCGCGATCAGTAGCTGGTGCACCTCGTTGCGGATCTTCTGTTGGTCCTCGTCCGGTAGCTCGTTGCGGATGGCAATCTGGACGAGCCGGTGCACCTGCAGCGTGCGCGCGCTGCTGTCGATCCGGGCCAGGGCGTAGCGGCCGATCTCCCGGATGGCGCGACTGACCGCGAGCCGGTCCTGCATCTCGGTGCCGAAGTCGGAATCCAGGATGTACCGGCCACGGTCGAGCATCTCCAGTGAGATCGGCTCCGGGCCGAAGAACGCACAGCGGCGCAGCAGCCGCAGCGCGAACTGCGACTGCTCCTGCAGCCGGTTCATCGACAGGCTCCACACCGCGGCCACCGACGTCGGATAGTCGGTGGGCTGGCTCTCCGCGAGGAGACGGCCGGATGCCTCGCGGAACAGCTGCAGGTACTCCTGAGCGGCCATTCCGGTCTCGAACTGCAGGGCGCCCGCCTGTTCCAAGGCGAGTGGCAGGTCGCCGAGCGCGTCGGCGAGCTCGTAGGCGTCGTTCGGGGTGATCCCCGGGACGCGGCGCTGCAGGAACTGCGTGCTCTCCGCCCGGTCGAAGACATCGACCTCGATCGCGTCCACCTGGCCCAGCCAGCCCCGGTCGCGTGAGGTCACGATGACGTGCCCTGGGCCGTGCGGGATGAGGGGGCGAATCAGTTCGGGGCTCTCGGCGTTGTCGAAGACCAGCAGCCAGCGCCGGTAGGGTTCGCCGCGCCGCAGCGCGTCCAGCACCAGGGCGACCGCGTCCTCCGTGCGCAGCGGACCGCCCTCGGTCAGCCGCAGCTGGGGTGCGAGTGCGGCCAGGGCGGAACGGATCATCACCGGCTGCTCGGCACCGACCCACCAGACCAGGTCGTAGTCGGTCTGGAACTGGTGGGCGTACTCGACCGCCAGCTGGGTCTTGCCGACGCCGCCCATCCCCTGCAGCGCGTGCGGCAGCACGGCGGTGATGTCGAGGTCGTCGGAGGTGATCCGTCGCCGTAGATCGGCCAGCTGCTTCGTCCGGCCGGTGAAGTTCTTGTTCCGTTGTGGCACGTTGCCCCACACGATCGGCACCCGCCGACCCGTGTCCTGCACCGGAACCGAACCCACCACCGCATCCACTCTTGGCCCCCCGCGTAGCTCTACGCGAGGCGCGGTCTGGCGGTCTGCTGGTGCCTACCCCGGATCCTGCCGCGCCTCTTGCTCTGTTCTGGCTGTACCCGACGTTCCGCTCCGGCCGGGTCGGTCCACTTCCGGGACCAACGGACTTCTGGCCGAGTGACCTGCCAAGCAAAAATTCTTCAGTCTACCGACTGATCCTACCTAGTGGTTGGCGAGGTAGGAAGCCATTCGGGCGTACGGGCGTGTATACCCTCCGATACGCCCGGGCCGCATCGGCGTCCGCGGCCCAGTACATGTCTATCAGCGTTCTCGCCCATCGCGAATTTTGATCTTGCCGCATTCGGCGGTCAAAATTGGCAAAACTCGCAGGTCAACCCCTGAATCCGAGTCCGATGGGGTCGCGTCCGCAGCCAGATGCTGTCCGAGTCTTGTTTTCCCGGCGGTCACGGACGTGGAGATGCCGCCCGCGCACGGCTCCGGTGTCCAGGTCGCTGACCGAGGAAGCCCTGTCGCCGTGGGGTTGACGGTACGGACCATCGTTGACCCACCGTGAGATCGCGCTGCTCACGGTGCCCGGTTTCGGCCGGTTCAGTCAGGAGAGCCGGGCGGTTCGGCTGGTCTGGCTGCGTATTACGGCCTGCCGGCCGGGGTGGCTGTCCGGCCGGTGGTGCTGACCGTTCTCCGATAAGATTTGCCGACGTCAGGGATGGGCGACGAGGAGCTCTACCACATTGGGTGTCGAATCGGTCAGGGCGGGCGGCGAGGTCGTCATTTCGTCGCGGGTGGGCGGAGTGCCGGCTCACCGCCGGGCCGCGGGCCGAGTGCGACGTCGGTCGGTATCGGTCGAACGCGTGGCTGGTCACACTACCGGCCGGATGGGTGCGACGCGGCCCACCGGGTCGGCGGGATCCCGGGTCGAGCGATGACATCTCGAGCCGAAGACGGCCCGTTTTCCGTGGCGCGTCCTTTCGTTCCCGCCGCCGAGGCGCTGTTCTTCGGGCGGGCGGCCGCTGCGCATTCGTTGTTGGCGAAATGGCTGGATAGCCGCCTGGTCGTGGTGTACGGACCAACAGGCGCCGGAAAAAGTTCACTGATACGGGCCGGGGTCCTACCGAATTGTTCCGACCGGGATGCCGACGTGCTGGCGCTGGGGCGCGTCCGGCCGCTGGCCGACGGCGATCTGGGCATGGGCACCGTCGCACCGGCAGGGAGTCCCCAGGTCAACCCGTTCGCTGCGGCGCTGCTGCGGTCCTGGTCCGGCCCGGGCGACGCCGCCCCACTACCGCCGATGTTGCGAGACGTGCTGTCCGGGGTCGGACGTGGCCGACCCGTGGCCTGCTCGCAGCGGCCGGTGCTGGCGGCGGTGGACCAGTTCGAGGAGCTGCTCGCGCCGCACTCGCCGCGGCTTGAGGTGCTACGCGAGCAGTTCATGACGCTTCTTGGCGCCGCGGTCACGGCGATGCCGAACCTGCGGCTACTCCTGATCATCCGGCAGGGCAGCCTGGCCGAGCTGGCGCCGTACGAGTCGATCCTCGCCGCCGGCGGTGAGATCACCAGGGTCCGGGTCGACCCCCCCGATCGTGGCGCCGCGGCCCTGGCCCTGGCCGAGCCGGCCCGGCGGGCAGGCGGCAACCTGTCTCCCGAGGTCATCGATGCCTGCCTGGACGATCTCACCACGAGTCGGGTGACGGACGTCGCCGGAGCGCCGTCGGTGCTGACCAGCGACACCGTGCAGCCGTTGTTCCTGCACCTGGTCATGGCCGCGTTCGAGCGGGAACGCGCGGGTCACGCGGAGGCCGTGGTGGCGGAGCTCCCGGCGTGGGGCGCCACCGACGTCCTGCTGGCGGCCTATCTGACCCAGGCCATCGCGCAGGAGGCCCGCCATTATGATCTTGACGCGGGCGAGGTGCGGCACTGGCTCGCCCAGACCTTCATCACCGAGCGCGGGCGCCGCGCCGGGGTGGACGAGGGCCTCGCCACGACCGCCGGCATGCCCACCGCTCTGCTCGTCGCGCTCGCCGAGCGGTACGTCCTGGTCGTCGAATGGCGGGCCGGTGCCCGCCGGTTCGAGCTGTTCGACGACCGGCTGATCCCGGTGCTACAGGCGGCGGTGCCGACCTGGTCGATCGCCGGCGCCGCGGCGACCGAGATCAGCGCGGCCGACCACCTGCACGCGGCCCTGATCAGCCGGGTGGACGGCGACGACGTCGCGGTTCGCCTCCACACCGGTGAGGTGCTGCGCCAGCAGGCCGCCGATCCGCGGGTCCGGGCCCAGACGCTGGTGCTGCTGGCCGACATCGACAGCGAACGAGGTCATCTCGAGCAGGCGCGGGCTGGCTATCAGGACGCGGCGCAGCTCTACGAGTCGCTCCCGGATGTGGAGGCCTCCGGTCGGGCGCTGGCCGAGGCCGCCCGGTTGCTGCTGCGCACGGGACGTCTCGGTTCCGCGGTCGCCGAGTTGCAGGCGGCGGCGACCCGGCTGCCCGCGGACGCGAACATCCAGATCGATCTTGGGCGGGCGCTGTGGTACTCCGGCCAGCGCTGGGCCGCCACCGCCCTGTTCTCGACGGCGCTGGCGCTCGCGCCCCGTTCGGCGGCGGCGCTGGCCGGACGCGGCCTGCTGCGGGTCGAACTCGGCGATGACGTGGCGGCGCTGGAGGATCTCAACCGGCTGGACCGGCTGAACCCGCAGGCGCAGCAGGCGGTCCCGGCGCCCGAGACCCGGGCGGCCAGGGCGCTGGCGATGGCCAGGCTCGGCCAGCCGGCGGCGGCGTCGGCGGAGACCACGGCGGTGCTCGACGACGCGGCCGACAACGGTCCCGTGCTGTGGCACGCGGCCGAGGTGTTCCGGGTGATCGGTGACGACACCCGGGCCGAGGACCTGCTGCGGCGGGCCGTCGAGGCACGCGAACCCGCGCTGCTGCCGCACCAGCGTCGGGAGGTGGACCGGCTGCTGGGTCACCCCGGCGCGATGGCCTGACGCGACCACCTGACGGACCACCCGACGGGATCAGGAAGAGGGGCCAGCGATGTCACTACATCCAAAGGCGAGTGGGCGGCAGTCGCAGCGGACCGTCGCGATCCGGCCGAGGCTGGTGCGCCCGGGGGGCGACACGAGCGTGCCGCGGTTTCGGCTGCCGGCGGAGTCGATGGCGCCGGAGACCGCCTACCAGTTGGTGCACGACGAGTTGATGCTCGACGGCAACGCGCGTCTGAACATGGCCACGTTCGTCACCACCTGGATGGATCCGTTGGCCGACCGGCTGATGGCCGAGTGCGCCCCGAAGAACATGATCGACAAGGATGAGTATCCGCAGACCGCCGAGCTCGAGGGGCGCTGCGTGAACATCCTCGCCGATCTGTGGCACGCCCCGGATGCCGCGCACGCCGTCGGTTGTTCGACGACCGGGTCGTCCGAGGCGTGCATGCTCGCGGGCCTGGCGATGCTGCGCCGCTGGCGGGCGGCCCGCCAGACGGCCGGTGCCGCGACGGACCAGCCGAACATCGTGATGGGCGCGAACGTCCAGGTGTGCTGGGAGAAGTTCGCCCGGTACTGGGATGTGGAACCGCGACTGGTGCCGGTGGGGCCCGGGCGCACCCATCTCACCGCGGACGAGGCGGTGCGGCACTGCGACGAGAACACGATCGGCGTGGTCGCGATCCTCGGGTCGACGTTCGACGGCAGCTACGAGCCGGTCGCCGAGATCGTCGAAGCTCTCGACCGGCTGGCGGCGACCGAGCGCGGCCCGGACATCCCCGTGCACGTGGACGCCGCCTCCGGTGGGTTCATCGCCCCGTTCTGCGACCCCGACCTGCGGTGGGACTTCCAGCTCGACCGGGTGGTGTCGATCAACACCTCGGGGCACAAGTACGGGCTGGTCTACCCGGGCGTCGGCTGGGTGCTGTGGCGGGACCGGGCACATCTGCCGGACGAACTCGTCTTCGAGGTCGACTACCTCGGCGGGTCGATGCCGACGTTCGCGTTGAACTTCTCCCGTCCCGGCGCCCAGGTCGTCGCGCAGTACTACACACTGATCCAGCTTGGTTTCGCCGGGTATCAGCGGGTGGCCCAGGGCTGTCGGGACACCGCCCGCTGGCTCGCCGGGCAGATCGCCGAGATGGGTCCGTTCGAGCTGGTGTCCGATGGCAGCGGCATCCCGGCGTTCGCCTTTCGGCTGCGGGACGAGATCAGCGACTACACCGTCTTCGACATCTCCGAACTGCTGCGCACCCGCGGCTGGCTCGTGCCGGCCTACCACTTCCCGCCGGAGCTGACCGACCTCGCGGTGCTGCGGATCGTCGTGCGGCACGAGTTCAGCCGGGACCTCGCCGAACTGCTCATCACCGATCTTCGCCGAACCATCGACCGGTTCGAGTCCGCCCGCACCGGCGCGGGCGGGCATCGCCTCCCACCCGCCGCACCCGCGGACGCCGCCTCCTTCCACCACTGACGTCGGGTTACCGGCCGCGGCGGTCAGTGCGCGCGCAGGACGGGGCGCAGGGCGTCCAGGACGGCGGGGTCCTCGATGGTGGGCGGGACGGCGGGGGAGCGGCCGTCGGCGATCTCGCGCATGGTGCGGCGCAGGATCTTGCCGGAGCGGGTCTTGGGCAGCGCGGTCACCACGTCGACGCGTCGGAAGACGGCGACCGGGCCGATCCGTTCGCGGACCCGGGCGACGAGATCGGCGGCGAGGACGGCCGGGTCGATCTCCACACCGGCCTTCACCACGACGAGCCCGCGGGGGACCTGGCCCTTCAGTGGGTCGGCGACACCGACGACGGCGCATTCGGCGATGGCGGGATGCTCGGCGAGCACGGCCTCCATGGAGCCGGTGGACAGCCGGTGGCCGGCCACGTTGATCACGTCGTCGGTGCGGCCGAGGACGAACAGGTAGCCGTCGTCGTCGAGGTAGCCGCCGTCGCCGGTGAGGTAGAAGCCGTCAAAGGCACGCAGGTAGGACGCGGCATACCGCTCGTCATCACCCCACAGGGTGGGCAGGGTGCCGGGCGGCAGGGGAAGGCGCAGGCACAGGGCTCCCTCCACCCCGGCGGGGACGGGTCGTCCGGTGTCGTCGAGGACCCGCACGTCGTAGCCGGGCATCGGCAGCGAGGGTGAGCCGGCCTTGACGGGCAGCGGCTCGAGGCCGAGCGGGGACGAGGCGATGGGCCAGCCGGTCTCCGTCTGCCAGTAGTTGTCGATCACCGGGATGCCCAGGGTGGTGGACGCCCAGTCACAGGTGGCCGGGTCGAGGCGTTCGCCGGCCAGGAACAGGGCGCGCAGGCCGGACAGGTCGTACCGGCCGGGCAGGTCACCGTTGGGGTCCTCACGGCGGATGGCCCGGATCGCGGTCGGCGCGGTGAACAGCACGTTCACCCCGTGTTCGGCGACGACCCGCCAGAACGCGCCGGCGTCCGGCGTCCCGACCGGTTTGCCCTCGTACAGCACCGTGGTCGCCCCGGCGAGCAGCGGCGCGTAGACGGTGTAGGAATGGCCGACGGCCCAGCCGACGTCGGAGGCCGCCCACATGACGTCCCCGGCGCGGATGCCGTAGACGTTGCCCATCGACCAGGCCATCGCGACGGCGTGGCCACCGTTGTCCCGCACGATGCCCTTGGGCCGTCCGGTCGTGCCGGAGGTGTACAGGATGTACAGCGGGTCGGTGGCGGCGACCGGGACCGGTGGATGCGGGGTGGCGGCGGCGAGGGCGGCGTCCCAGTCATGGTCGCGGCCGGGGACGAGCGGCGCGGGCTGCTGCGGGCGCGCGACGATCAGGGTGTGCTCGGGTGGATGGGCGGCGAGCGCGATCGCCTCGTCGAGCATCGGCTTGTACGCCACGATCCGGTTCGGCTCGAGCCCACAGGAGGCGCTGACCACGACCTTCGCGCGGGCATCGTCGATGCGGGCGGCGAGTTCGGCGGGCGCGAAACCGCCGAAGACCACCGAGTGCACCGCGCCGAGCCGGGCGCAGGCCAGCATGCTGATCACCGCGGCCGGGATCATCGGCAGATAGATGATCACCCGGTCGCCCCGCCTGACACCGAGCGCCGCGAGCGCGCCGGCGGCCCGGGCCACCTCGTCGGTCAGTTCGGTGAAGGTGTAGCGGCGGATCGTGCCGGTGACCGGCGAGTCGTGGATCAGCGCGAGGTCGCTGCCGCGGCCGGCGTCGACGTGGCGGTCGAGCGCGTTTGCGCAGGTGTTGAGCTCGGCGTCGGGAAACCAGCGGTAGAACGGTGGACGGTCCGCGTCGAGGACACGCCGCGGCGGCCTGGTCCAGGTGACCGCTCGCGCCGCGTCCGCCCAGAACTCCGCCGGATCGCTCGCCGCCCGCTCCCACGCCCGCCGGTAGGCACCGACACCGGCGTCGTCACCGGGGCTGTCACCGCCACCGGGGCTGTCGCCGGGGCCGTGGTCGTCCTGGCTGAGGCGCGCCTGGTCGGTGCCGCGCTGGCCGATCACGTGCTGGTCGGAGGTCTCGTGGGGGCTGGTGCGGTGCTGGCCGGTGACCATGGTCGCCATCCTCTCGCGTCCGGCGGTGGACGGGGTGTCTTTCGGACGCGGCGCGGCCGTGGGCGCCGGGGCGACGCGTGGTCCTGACGTGAGCCGCGGGATTCGGAAAGTGGGTCGGGAGGGAGCGATGAAATTTTGTCGGTGGTGGGGTCCAAGGTGGTGGCAGCCGCGATGGCGGCCGAGACCACCGCATGTGAGACCACCGCATGTGAGACCACCGCGTGCGAGACCACGTTCGAGAAGGAGACACCATGCCCGCGAGCGATAACATCCCGGCCGGCGCCCCCTGTTGGGTCGACCTTCTGACGTCGGACGCCGAGGGCGCCCAGGCGTTCTACCGTGACCTGTTCGGCTGGTCCGGGCAGGTGGCCGCGGAGCAGTTCGGCGGCTACACCAACCTGGAGCTGGGCGGTGCGCTGGTCGGCGGGCTGATGCCGAAGGTCGCGGAGATGGGCCCGGCGCCCGATGGCTGGTCGATCTACCTGGCCACACCCGACGCGGAGAAGACCGTCGCCGCGGCGACCGAGCACGGCGGTGGGGTGATCGTGCCGGCGATGGCCATCAACGAACTCGGTGTGATGGCCGTGGTGACCGACCCGACCGGGGCGGCGATCGGCATGTGGCAGCCCGGCACCCACGCGGGCGTCGGTGTGCTCGCCGAGCCGGGCGCGCCCGGCTGGTTCGAACTGTTCACCCGCGACTTCACCACCGCGGTCGACTTCTACCGTGAGGTGTTCGGCTGGGACGTCCACATCGTGAGCGACACCCCCGAGTTCCGCTACGCCACCTACGGCAAGGACGAGTCCGCCCGCGCCGGCATCATGGACGCCTCGGCCTTCCTGCCGGAGGGGGTTCCGGCGCACTGGTCGGTGTACTTCGGGGCGGCCGACACCGACGCGACGTTGGCGCGGGCCGCCGAACTCGGCGGCACGGTGCTCCAGCCCGGTGAGGACACTCCCTACGGCCGCCTCGGTATCGCCGCCGACCTCACCGGTGCCGTGTTCAAGCTGCTCGGCCCGAACAAGGCCGAGGCCCCGGCGGCCAGCTGACCGCGGCCGGCTGGCACCCTGAACTCAGGGGCGGGCGGACTCGGCGCGCAGCAGGGTGGCCAGGACCGCGCCGGCGCGCCGGGTGGCCGCGTCGTCGAGGTCGAGGTGGGTGACCAGGCGCAGGGTGGTCGGGCCGGTCGCGCCGATCAGCACGCCGGCCGCGGCGGCCTGTTCGATGCTGCGAGCGGCGTCGCTGACCTCGACCAGCACCATGTTCGTCTCGACCTGGTCGGGATCGACCCGGTCGGGGGCGACGTCGGCGAGCCGGGCGGCGAGCTCCGCCGCGCGCCGATGGTCCTCGGCCAGGCGGGTGACGTGATGGCGCAGGGCGTACAGGCCGGCCGCGGCCAGCACCCCGGCCTGGCGCATCCCGCCACCAAGGCGGCGCCGCCACTCGCGGACGTCGCCCTCCAGACCCGCCGGGCAGATCACCACCGAGCCGACCGGCGCGCCGAGCCCCTTGGACAGGCACACCGACAGCGTCGTGAACGGTGCGGCGAGCCGGCGCGGTTCGACCGAGCCGGCGACCGCGGCGTTCCACAGCCGCGCGCCGTCGCAGTGCAGGGCGATCCCGGCCCGGGAGGTGAGTGCGCCGAGCTGATCCAGCCGGGCCGGCGGCACGACCCGGCCACCGCGACGGGCCTGGGTGTTCTCCACCGCGAGAACCGCCGTGCGCACCATCCCGTAGGTGGCCGTCGGCACGCGGATCGCACGGGCGACCTCGGCGAGGTCGGCGGTGTCGGCGAGGCCGGGCAGGGTGCGGGTCTGCACACCGCCGAGCGCGGCGAGCCCGCCCAGTTCGTAGGTGACCGGGAAACGTAGCGTGCAGGCCCCGTCCTTCAGGGCGGGGTCAGCGCGTCAACTCGGCTGCCAGAATGACCGGGGAATCGTGTGTTCTGCCCGGTGTGGGAAGTCGGGTGGTGAAGCGGGCGTACCGCTACCGTTTCTA
>NZ_JALKFT010000001.1:530366-550369 GCF_023242945.1 Frankia umida | reverse complement strand
CCCCCCCCCGGGCGCGGGGGGGGGGGGGGGGGCGGGGGGGGGGGCCCCCCCCCCCCCCCCCCGGCCACAGCGCCTCGCCCAGCCGGTCACGCTCCGACCCGTGCCGGCGGCTGGCCGGATGACCGGCACCAGCGGCGCGCACCATTCCCGGGCCGGGTCGGCTCGCCGTAGGGGAGCCCAGCGCGGTCACCGCGTCCGCGCCCAGCCGGGCCGCCAGATCCGTGCGTCGGCTGACCTGCAGTTTTCGGTACACCCGGGTGAGGTGCTGCTCGACCGTGCTGATCGTGACGTGCAGCCGGCGGGCGATCTCCCGGTTCGTGTGGCCAAGACCCGCGAGCAGGGCGACCCGCCGTTCCGCGTCGCTGAGCAGGCCGCTCGCGTCCACCTCGGCGCCCAGCAGCGAGGTCGTGCCGACCAGCACGGGTGCGACCTGCTCCAGGTCGGCGGTGGTCCGCGGCTCGCCCTGCCGGTCATCGGCGCTGAGCCGCGTCAGCAGCGGTTCGACGCCGAGCTGGCGGGCCAGGTGGGCGGCGACCCGGGCCACCACCCGCGCGCGGCTGGTCTCCCCGACCGCGCGCAGCTCCTCACTGAGATCGGTGTAGGCGTGGGCGAGTTCCAACGGGCCGCAGCCGCCGCTCTCGCCGATGTCGACCGCCTCGCGCAGCAGCCGCAACCGCCGGTCGGGGCCGCTGCTCGCGGCGAGCAGCCGCAGCGCGGGCACGCGCAGCGGCGACTGACCGGTGCCCAGCCGGCGCAGTTCCTGCTCGGCCAGCTGCTGGGCCTGCTGGTGGCGACCGAGCAGCAGCAGAGCCCAGGCCAGGTCCGTGCGCCAGGGGGCATCACCGCTGTTGGCCGGATGCCAGGCGAGGGAACGGTCACGGCAGGTGAGGAAGTCGCTGACCGCGGCTCGGGCCCGGCCGCGGGCGAGGTAGTAGGCGCCGCGGGCGTGCAGCTGATCCAGCCCGCAGATCGTGTCGGTGGCGGCCGTGGGCACCGGGATCGCGAGGAACTCCTCGGCGGCGTCGAACCGGTTGTTCGCGCTGGCGCACCGAACCCCGATCGCGACCACGACGCCGACCAGCACACCCCAGCCGGGCGCCTGCAGTGCGGCCAGCGCGTCCCGCGCGCACCGCTCGGCGTCGGCCAGCTCACCGCGTGCCTGGTGGCTTTCGGCCCGCATCGCCGACAGCAGGGCGGCGAAGGCGCCCATCGGCGTGCCGGCCAGCGGATCCCGCCACGATCCGCCGGCGGCGAGCCGATCAGCGAAGATCATCGTGGCGAGCACCAGGCTCAGCGTGCCGACGGCCTCATGCCCCGGGCCGTGGGCGGCCAGAACCCGCTCCACAGCCGCCACCGCGTCGCCGTGCGAGCTCACCGTACCCATCGCCGCGATGATGTCGGAGCTGGTGGTGGGCAGCCGGCCGTTGCCGGCGCCGTGCTCCCGGGCCAGCTGGGCGAGCAGAACCTCGGCGTCACCGGCCCGACCCGGATACAGGTAGGCCTGGGCGAGCAGGGTGATCACCGCGCCGCGGGCCACCTCCTGGTCAAGTGTGTCACGGGCGCAGACGGCGGTGATCAGCTCGATCGCGCCGTCACCGTCGCCGTGCCAGAGCATCTGGTTGGCGACCACGACCGCGTGCCGGCCCCCGAGATGCCCGGCGCGGGCCGCGTCGACCAGTGTCGGCAGGTGGCGAGCGGCGTCGATCGGCCGGGTCCGCCACAGCACCCGGACCAGCAGCGCGGTGGCCACGGCCCGTTCGTCCGCGCCGATCTGGCGGGCCCGGGCCGTGCGCAGGCAGTCGATCGCCTCATCGTGGTCGCCCGCCGCCAGCGCGTCGCCGGCCGCCTCCACCAGCGCCTGATGCACCCAGGGTTCGTCCATCGGCCCGGCCCCGACCAGATGTCGAGCCACCCGCACCGACGGCGCGCCCCCGCAGTGCATCCGGCGGGCGGCCTCGGCGTGCAGCTCCGCCCGTTCGGACGGCGACATGTTGGCCAGGATCACCGCGGGCGTGCGCGGATCCCGGAATCCGTCCGGGCCGAGCAACCCCGCGGCCCGCAGCAGGGTGACGACCCGGCCCGCGATCTGCGGATCGACCTCCAGCAGGTTCGCGAGCAGCGCCGTCCCATCGGAGGCACCCAGCACCGCCAGGGCCCGCGCGCCCCGGGCCATCAGCGGCTCGCTGCGGTAGAGCAGCCCCAGCACCGCCTCGCCGAACGCGTCCTCCGAGCCGAACAGGCCGGCGGTGGCGGGCGGTTCCTGCGTCTGCGCCCGCAGCAACGCGTGCAGCAGCAGCGGGCTGCCACCGGTACGGGCGTGTACCTCCTCGGCGCCCAGCCAGGACGGCAGCACGAACCGCGCCATCAGCTGCCCGGTGCCAGCCACCGACAGCGGCCCGACCTGCAACGTCCGTACGTGCGGACCGGCGAGCTCGGCGTAGTGCGCGGGGCACAGCGGCAGGATGTGCGGACTCTCCGCGAGCAGCACGAGCATGGGCACCGACGGCAGCCGCCGACCCAGATACGACAGGCACTGCAACGAGGCGGCATCGGCCAGGTGCGCGTCATCCACCGTGATGACGACCGGCCCCTTCTCCGCCCGGGCCAGCAACTGGACGCACAACCCACGCAGCACGTACGCCGAACCCGCGTCGACCTCGTTCACCCCCAGGCCCGCCCAGGCTGCCCTGGCACCCTCATCCATCAGCTCCTGGGCCGCGGCGAGCTCGTCGGGAGCAAGACCCGCGCCATCCAGCAGCTGCGCGATGACGCCGAGCGGCAGGAGCCGCTCGGCACGGGAACCAGTCGCCCGCAGCACCGTCACCCCGGCCTCGCGCGCCTGCTCCTCCAACGACCGGACCAGCGCCGTCCTGCCACTCGCCACCGGGCCGACCAGATGGATCATCCCGCCGGATCCCCGCACGCACTCCTGCAGCTGCGCGGTGAGGCACTCGAGCTGATCCTGCCGCTCGACCAGGTGGTCATCGATGAATCCACGCACCGCCGCCCCTCTCACCATCACCCATCCGAGCGCAGCAGGAGTATCACCCGATGGCGCGTCGAAGGGCAAAGCCGAACGAAACGGTGGGCTTGAGATCACAATATTTCACCAGTGTTTGCGAACTAATACTTTCAGGCCACCTACCTGCGGCATTAACGGCCGATCACCGAACGATTACCACCCCACCGACCGCTCGGTGTCCGCTTCCTGACAACGTCCGAATCCCGGCAAACCGCCCGCATCGACATGCACAGCACGGCCGACACCGGTGCGGCCGACCGGGACCGCCGAACGCGACAAGGGCCGATAGGGGTGGTGCCGGGGCTGTCTGTCTCCGTAGCGTCCGTGTGCCACATGCCATCGCGCCCGGACCGTCGAGCCGTGGGCCGTGGCCCGTGACCCGCAGGCCATGACCCGTCGGGACGGTGCCACGGGCAGCCCTGGCGGCCAGTCCTGAATACCTTGTTCTCACCGAACGGAGCCCCCATGCCCGTCGAGTTCCTCGGCATCGCCATGACCAACGACGCGTCGGAGACAAATGCCCGCTCGGGCCCCAGTTTCGACCCGGAGTACACCCTGCGACTCGCCCGCGCGCACGAGGAGTTCGGCTGGGATCGGGTGCTGACGGCCTACAGCTCGGCGGCGCCCGACCCGGGATACGCCGCGGCCTACATCGCCGCGCACACCGAGCGGCTCCAGGTGCTGGTGGCGCACCGACCCAACGTCTGCCATCCGACCTTCGCCGCCCGGGCGTTCGCCACCCTCGACAATCTCAGCGCGGGTCGCCTCGCGGTGCATTTCATCACCGGCGGCAACACGCACGAGCAGGCCCGGGAAGGCGATTTCCTGGCGAAGGACCAGCGCTATGCCCGGACCCGCGAGTACATCCAGATCGTGAAACGTGCCTGGGCGTCGACCGAGCCGTTCGACCACGAGGGCGAGTTCTACCGGTTCGCCGACTTCGGCAGCGAGATCCTTCCCGTGCAGAAGCCGCGCCCGGCGGTGTCCTTCGGCGGCTCGTCGCCGGCCGCCTACGCGGCCGGTGGTGCCGAGGCGGACATCTTCTGCCTGTGGGGCGAGCCGCTCGAGCAGACCGCCGAGCAGATCGCCTCGGTGCGGGCCGCGGTCCACGCCTCCGGACGCACCGATCAGCCGAAGATCCAGGTGTCGTTCCGCCCGATCATCGCGCCGACCGAGGAGCAGGCCTGGGAGAAGGCCCACCGCGTCCTGGACACGATTCTCAGGCGCCGGCAGGCGAGCCCGGCGCTGATCGGCCGCTACTTCGCCGGCACCGCGGAGAACACCGGCACCCAGCGGCTGCTCGCCATCGCCGAACAGGGCGAGCGTTTCGATCGCGCGCTGTGGACGGCGACCGCGGCCGCGACCGGTGGGGCGGGTAACTCCAACGCCCTGGTCGGTACGCCCGAGACCGTCGCCGAGGCGCTGCTCGACTACTGCGATCTCGGGGTGGACATCATCTCGCTGCGTGGTTACGACCTGCTGACCGACACGGTGGACATCGGCCGGCACGTACTACCGATCGTCCGGGGCGAGGTTGCCCGGCGGGACAGGGCCGGGCAGGTCTCGGCGGGCCGCTAGCCCCTGCCCGCTCAGGCCTGGATGGGCGTCTTCACCGGCTTCGCCACGGCGTCGCCACGCTGGCCCGGCTCGGCACCCTCCTCGTGCTGGCCGGGTGCGCGCCCACCCATGGTCAGCGCGCAGACGACGGCTCCGGCCACGATCACCGCCGCACCGACCACGAACGCCCAGCTCCACCCGCTGGTGGTCGCCGAGGCGACGGCGGCGGGGTCGGTCGGGGACGGGTCCAGCGCGTCGACCCGGGCGTTGGCCACCGCGATCAGAATGGCCAGGCCCAGCGCGCTGCCGACCTGCTGCGCGGCGTTGACCAGCGCGGACGCGACGCCGGTGTCCTCCTCGGGGATGCCGGCGATCCCGGCCGCGGTCAGGCTGACGAAGGTCAGCCCGAGACCCGCACCGAACACGATCAGACCGGGCAGCACATCGGACACGTAGCTACCGGTGGGCGAGATCCGGACGAACAGCAGGATTCCCACGACGCAGAACAGCAGGCCGACGAGCACCACCGGGCGCAGACCGAACCGGTCCATCAGGCGGGGCGCGAGCTGGGCCATGGTGCCGACCGCGGCCGACAGCGACAGGAAGGAGAAGCCCGTGCGGATCGCCGACCAGCCGTGCACCTGCTGCTGGTAGAGCGTGATGAAGAACAGGATCGCCACGATGCCGGCCGACACCACGAGCATGCCGATGTCCGCGCCCAGCACGCTGCCGGACCGGAAGATCCGCAGCGGGAGCATGGGATTGCGCACCCTGGTCTGCAGCACGACGAACGTCGCCAGCAGTACCACCGCCAGCGCCAGCAGGCCGATGATCTCAAAGGTCAGCCAGCCCACCGTGTTCGCCCGGACCAGCGCGTACACCAGCGCGCCGAGCCCGAGCGTGACGGTCACCGCGCCGAGCGCGTCCAGACTGCCGGCGGACTCGTCCCGGCTCTCGGCGACGAACAGCGGCGTGATCAGGATGACCAGCGCCGTCACCGGCACGTTGATCAGCAGGACCCAGCGCCAGGACAGCCCGTCGGTCAGAACCCCACCGAGCACGAGACCGAGCGCACCGCCGCCGCCGGCCACCGTCGCCCAGATACCCAGGGCCCGGTTGCGCTCCTCCCCTTCCGGGAAGGCGACGGTGAGCAGGCTCAGCGCGGCGGGCGACATGAGCGCACCGCCGACCCCCTGCACCGCTCGTGCCCCGATCAGCAGACCGGGCGACTCGGCCAGGCCACCGACGGCGCTGGCTATCCCCAGAACCGCCAGACCGACCAGAAAGACCCGCCGCCGACCGTAACGGTCGGCGACCCGGCCGCCGAGCAGCAGCAGCCCACCGAAGGTGAGCGCGTAGGCGTTGAGCACCCACTGCAGGTCGTTGCCGCTGGCGAAGCCAAGGGCCTGCTGGATGCTCGGCAACGCCACATTCATGATCGTGACGTCGAGGACGACCATGAGCTGCCCGATGGACACGAGGCCCAGCACGATCCACTTGTGCGCACCGGGGCCCGCGGTCGCACCGCTGGGTGCGCGGGTCAGTTCTGCCATGGTGGCACCCTCTCCGAAATTCGCTCAACAGCTGTTGACTCGCGTATCTTAGGGTGATCGCAAAAAATGGGTCAACAGTCGTTGAGTGAGGGTCACTGTGACGTCCAACACGCCGACCGCCCGCCGCTCCGAACGTCGCCTCGTCACCCACGCGGCGATCCTCGACGCCGCTCGGTCGCTGTTTCGCGAGGGTGGTTACCAGCGCACGACGATCCGCGCGATCGGCCGCGAAGCCGGAGTCGACCCGGCGCTGGTCATCCAGCACTTCGGCAACAAGGAAGCGCTGTTCGAGGCCGCTTCCGAGATCGATTTCGACCTGGCGGAGGCGCTGCCCGGCCCCCGCGACGAGCTGAGCGCACGGGTACTCGAATACATGCTGACCCAGCTCGACAAGGAACCGGACGCGCTGCTGGCGACGCTGCGCTCGATGCTGACCCACCAGCAGGCGGCGCACGCCGCCCGCTGCGCCTTCCTCGACGACGGCGCCACCAAGATCAGCGGCGTGCTGGACGGGGAGGACGCCGGGCTTCGGTCGAGCCTCATCTGCACGATGCTGGTCGGCCTGATGGTCACCCGGCACCTGCTGAAGCTCGACGACATCGTCCAGGCACCCACCGAGCGGCTGATCGAGCTGGTCGAGCCCTGCCTGCGCTCCCTGGTCGAGCCGGAGCGGCGACTGTCCGACCACGGGTGAGCCCGGGGCCGTCCGCATGCGGGTGAGGCCGGGATGGCCGGGTGCGGTCACGTGCCCGGACCGCACCCGGCTCGGATCAGCTCCGCGTCAGGGAGCCGAGGGCATCCGGCGCGAGGAAGTCCCGGCTGATCTTCGCGTAGTCCGGTTCGCTGATCGCGGGCCGCAGCCGCCGACGCAGGTCGTCGACCCGCCGCAGGGCCTCCGTCAGGTAGATGTCGGCGAGCCCCTGGCTGGCCCCGCCGTCGTCGCTGGCCAGCTGGCTTGCCCGGGCGAGCGTCGCACCCGCGGTGAACAGCTCGCCCGCGAGCCGGTTGAGCAGCGCCAGCGACTGCTCCTGGGCGGCGAGCTCGCGTGGGTCGGGATGACGCCGGACAAGGTCCCGGCTGGCCTCGGCGAACCACCGCAGCTGCTCGTCGAGCGCCCCACGATGCTCCACGTTGGCCGGGGAGAGGTCGGCCGGCTCGGTGGCCTCGCGACCGTCCGCACCCGGGCGCAGGTCGAGCTGCGGCGCGCCCGGCCCGTAGAAGCGGGCCAGGTACTGCCGGGCGGTCACGTTGTCGACCTGGAAGTCGACGTTGCCGATGGTCCGGATGAGGCGGGCGTCGCGGAAGAACCGCTCCACCGGCAGCGGCCGGGCACCTCGACGCTGCTTGCTGCGCACCGTCTCGATACCCTCACCACCGAGCAGCGACACGGTCTGGTCCACCACCCGCCAGTTCGCGGCCCGCGAACCGTTCATGGCCAGGACCAGCTCGAACCACCGGTCGGCCAGGCCAGGTCCGATCAGGGCCCAGCGCAGGGCGCTGTCCATCGCGAAGACGTCGGCGAACGAGGTGGCCAGCAGACGCTGGATCAGGTCGTACTCGGCCAGGCCACGCCCATCGATGAGGCGCCGGGACACGAAGTCCTCGGACCACCCCAGGCACAGGCGGGCGATGGCGAGCGCCGGACCCGAGGTGCTGTAGATCCGTCCGACGATGCCCATGGCCCGGGTCTGCGGCGCGGCCTGCGGGTTCTCGTCCCCCACCACCAGGACGTGCTCCCTGGGCACCCGGACGTCGTCGAAGGTGAGGGCGCCGACCGGCAGTCCCTTGGCGCCGACGAACTCGTGCGCGTGGGCGCTGAACCCGGGCTGGCGGGTGTCCGCGAAGAAGACGGCGATGCGCGACTCGCCGTCGGCGACCTGCAGACCGGTCACCGCCAGCAGTTCGGCGATGTTGCCGCTGCCGATGAAGATCTTCTGGCCGCGCAGCAGGTACGCGGTGCCGTCCTCGGTCAGGGTTCCGGTCAGACCCGGCCGGCTGTTGTTCTGGCCGGTCGGCTCCGTGTCCGCCCAGCCCGCGATCGTGCGCCGCGCGATGTGGTCCTCCAACAGGTCCCGCACCGACCCGGCGGGCAGGAACCGGGCGAGCTCCAGGGGAGCGACCCCGTTCTGCACTCCGAGCAACTGCCCCACCGGCGCCGACCAGGTCGCCGCGCGGGCGACGGCGCGCAGGGCGCCGTAGGCCGACAGGCCGTGACCGCCGACGGCCGGATCCTGGCGCAACGACAGATAGCCGCGTTCCCGTAGCTCCTCGATGAAACCCTCGGGCAGGGCGGCGGTCCGGTCGGTCTCCTCCGGATCGACCCGGTCCTCGACGAACGTGCCGAGCTCATCGACCAGCTGGTCGGCGCGCTGCTCGACGTCGGGCTCCTCGGTCGGGAACGGGGCCAGCCGGTCCCAGTGCAGCCGGCCCGTGTCAAGGCTGGCGACAAAACTGCGCCCACCAGCCGGTAGGGCCGTTTCTGAACTCATGGAAAGGCTCCTTCTCGATGCCCCGAAATATGCCCATGACACGGGCCAGCAGGCCGGAATCACCGGAACGGGAAGTCACCCGAAAGGCGCCCCGAAGACGCCTGTTCACCGGTCCGGCCGATAGTGGCCGATCTAACCGATAGTGAAGATTAGCGTCGAGGTACCCCTAGCGCCAACCCCGACCGACCCCTGTCCACCAGCGCCGACGACCTGGGCGGGCACTGATCACGGACCGGCCGGCACCCCGCAACATTCGAGCAACATCCGTGTCGCGCGCCCAGCCACGCGCGTCGACACCGGCCGACAATCCGGCGCGTGCCGGAGCCGACCACCCTTCCGGGCGACACGCCGAGACGGCGATCCCGAACACCCGGCCACCAGGATGAAAGGCTCTGACATAGGGCGCCACGGTATCCAGACATCTTCCCGCATCCGCGGGAGATTACAGCCAGACCACATCTGCGTCCCGAGGAAGCTATGAGCATAACCATTCCCGGATTCGACTACACCCGCGTTCCGGTGGGGGAGGTGACCCTCCAGGTCGCCGTCGGCGGCGCCGGCAGTCCGGTCGTCCTTTTGCACGGATTTCCGCAGACCCACCTGGCCTGGCGGCATGTCGCCGCCGACCTCGCCACTGACCATCTGGTGGTCTGCCCAGACCTGCGTGGCTACGGAGCGAGCGACAAACCCGCGGACGACCTCGAACACTCCGTCTACAGCAAACGGACAATGGCCGCCGATGTGGTCGAGCTGATGCGCCGGCTCGGCCATGAGCGTTTCGCCGTCGTCGGTCACGACCGCGGTGCCGGTGTCGCCTTTCGCGCCGGCCTGGATCAGCCGGAGCATGTCAGTCACCTCGCCGTTCTCGGCGTCATTCCCTATGGTGACCTGTGGACCGGGCTGAGCTACCAGGCGGATGCCTTTCTGTTCCACCTGCACCTGATGGCGCATCCGGCCCCGTTCCCGGAGCAGCTCATCGGCGCCGACCCGGACCGGTACTTCGGCTATTTCCTTGACACCTGGGCCACCGAGCCCGAGGCGATTCCCACGCCGGTGCGTGCCGCCTATCTGGCCGCCGCCCGGTCACCGGAGGCGATCGCGGCCGTCTGCGCCGACTACCGGTCGGGGGCGTTCGTCGACGGTCTGCACGACCAGGCCGACCGGGCGCACGAACGGCAGCTTCAGATGCCGGTCGTCGCCATCGGAAACGGCCTGGGTGGCGCTCCCCCGCCGTTCGATTTCGAGGCTGTCTGGAAGTCGTGGGCCCCCAGGCTGCACACGATCGTCCTCGACGGCGGACACCTGCTGCCCGAGGACCGCCCGGTCGAGGTGGCCGCGGCGGTGCGGGATCTGGTCGCGACACCCGCCTGAACACGTCCCTGTCCACCCGGTAGGTCCGCTGTCCCGGCCCGTTCAGAACAGGACGTCGGCGAGGACACGAAAGCCGGTCAGAACCGCCCCGATCGCGACGAGGCGCAGGAACGTCGCCAGGCTGGGTTCGAGCGGGCCCGGTTCCCAGCGCTCCACGGGTGTCGCCGCGAACCGGGCGCCGCGGTACCGCTCGAATATCAGGAGCGGATAGTCGGACGACCGCGGCTGGCGCACGCGCACGTACGTACGTACGTGATCTGACGGAGATCGCCGACCGGAACGCTCACCACCCGCCCGGGAGAACGCCCGAGCACAAGCCGCCCGCCACGAAGGGCCACCATCTCCCGTCGTTCGCGGAGCCAGGCCCGAAACGCCCAGACACACACCACCGGGATGGCCAGGTACTGGACCAGGATCGCGGCACTCATCACCACCGCCAGCGCGGAGAGCGCACTCCCCGCATGCAGCGCACCGCCGAAAACAGCCACGATCACCAGGACCCGCCGCCGCGCGATCCTCGCCGCCGCCGGCGCGATGACGAGATCGACCGGGTGGGACACGTCCGCCTCCACTTCGGTCGGGGAAACATCGTCAGCAGCTCACGAAGGTGGCGCACACCGTCCACGGTGCGAAACGGCACATCGATGCGGTCGAAAAGTCGCATGACCTCGTCTCGGTTCCACACCGTCGTATCGAGGTACACCGGCGGAACCGGCGAGGAACTCTCGACCACGAGCCGTTCGCTGATCTGCGACGACATTCTTGTGGGGCGTACCTTCACCATGCTGACCCGGCTCACCTCGCCACAGCCGATGCGGCTCGTCCGGACGCGCCAGTCGGTGTAGGAGACCACTCCCTCGTCGGCGACCAGCCGCTCGTTTCGCCGTATCCGCCACAGATACCAATCCAGGGCGCCGAGCATTACCACGGCGCACATGATCAGAGCAGGCATCGTGTTCATACCGTCCGACCCGCGAGGGCCCGGCCAGCCGTAGAACACCCAAGGAACTGATACCAGCACGGCCAGAAGAAACAAGTTTCGGATCGTCGACGTGGACGGGCGGACAACCGTGTCATCGTGGGCCGCGGGCCGCGTGCGGTCCGGAGGGCGGAAAGGCCCGCTCCGAGCCAGGTTTCGAGCCGGGATTGATGGTGGCTGTCGCGGGGAACCGAGCGGGCCATGGCGGTAACCTGATCGCCTGGGGGCGGGCTAGCGGGCGGCGTTCTTGACGAACTGCTCGCGGTAGCTGGCGCGGTCGCCGGCGTAGTAACCGGCGCGGACGTGGCGGCGAAGTGTGGTGTCGTCGGTGGCGCGGGCGGCGGCATGCCACAGGTAGGCGTCGTGCAGCAGGACGTCGCCGCGGTCGGCGTACAGCGCTATCTCCCCGGGGACCTTCTCGAAGCCCAGCGGCATCGGGAACGGCGGGGGGGTGTCGGTGTGGCCGCCGGCGGGGCGGGCGTCCACGGGCACCGGGGCGTTGTTGATGTTGCGGTAGGGCGGCGGGGTCGCCCAGCGGTGCGAACCGGGGACAACCCGCAGGAATCCGTTGGCGGGGCTGGTCTCGTCCACATGGATGGTGAAGGCGGCGCCGGGCCAGACGTCCAGGCTCGGCATGGCCTGCCAGTCGGAGTGCCAGCCGATCCGGGTGTAGCCGGATTCGCGGCCCGGCCGGGCATCCTGGTAGATCACCCCGGAACCGGCGTCACCAAGCGTCCAGATTTCGCCACCCAGGAGCCGTCGCAGGGCTGTGACCAGCAGCGGATGTGACGCGACCGTGCGCACCGCCGGCGAGAGCTCCTCGACATGCTCGACGTAGTTCACGTACGGCTCTGACCCCGCCGGCTCGACCTCCGCGGCCGGGACCGTGGCCGCCGCGTCGGCGAAGCGGGCGTCCAGGTACTGGGTGGAGCCGTATCGCTGGGGCACCGTGCCCTCGAGCACCGCCCGCTGCGCCCGGGTGCACTCCGCCTCGATCTGGTCGACGGTGGCGGCCGGGAGCAGACCGCGCAGGACGACGAAGCCGTACCGCCGATAGAAGTCGAGCAGGCCGGGGACGTCCAGCGGGTCCGGCTGGGTCGCGTCCAGCCGGAAGACCCCGACCTCGGCGAACGGAGACGGCGGGGGCGCCGTGTCTCGATCTGGCTGGGCGGCTACGGGCCGGACCTCGGGGACCTGGACGGGCCGGGCACTCTCCACGATCACAACCTCCATCCTGGCGGCGAGCACAGCCAGCCGCACCGCCCACTGGATTTGCGTCCGCCCACCGTATGGCCGGCTGGTTTCGGGCCCGTTGCCCTCCTGGCCGGCACCTGGGCGCACGCGGGAGGTCAGCCGCCGTCGAGGCCGCGTTGGACGAGCTGCCAGCGCATCTCCCGGACAGCGACGTGCCGGCGGGATTTGACCGTGCCCAACGGCACGCCGAGCAGGCCGGCGGTCTCGTTCTGGGTGCGGTCGAGGCAGTGCAGGTGGACGAGGGTCTCGCGGTGCGCGGCGGAGAGCCCCAGCAGCACCTGGACGAGGTCGACCCGCAGCAGCACGGCGCTGAGCGCGTCGGCGGCGGGTGCGTCGGCCAGACGTGCCTCGTCATCGGGCAGCAGCATCCGCTCCCCGGGGCGCGCCGACTGCCGTCGGTGCCAGTCGATGGCGAGGTTGCGCGCGACCCGAAACAGCCAGGCCCGCGCGTTGCCGTGGCCGACGAGGTCCGCACGGTGCCGCCAGGCACGCAGGAACGTCTCCTGCACGAGATCCTCGGCGCGTCCCGCGTCGTCAGGGCCGATCCGGCGGACGTATCGCAGCAGGTCGGCGGCGCATTCGTCGAACAGGACCCGCACGAAGGCGTCCGCCGGCTCCGCGCCCCGATCCTGACCCGACCCGCGGGACGGCTCCCAGGCGGACTCGCCGGCCTCCTCCCCGGCCCCGTTCTCGGCGGACCGGCTGGAGGGGTGGGTCAGGTCCGCCACCACGAGCCCCCTCACCGGAGCGGGCGATCTTCGCTTAGCGTGGCCGACCCGCGACACAGCGGAAGAATATCCTATTACTGCAATTTATCCAGGTCGTGAAACAAGCGGCTCCCATGATTTGGCCTCTGCACACCGGACCGTCTTTTTCCGTTCAGTTGGACGTTGCCGGACGGACCCGATCCGCAGTGGCGCCGATCAGTCGTCGCCTCCTGCCGAGGGGAGATCGGCGGGATCGAGGCGCAGCAGATCATCGGTCGTGGGTGTGTCGAGCTCGGCGACCCGCTGGGCCTGGTTCTCGGTCATCCACTGGAAGAGCTGGCGGGCCACCCGGCCGTTGCCGAATCCGCGGCCGCGGGGAAGCGCGGTGAAATAGGCGTCGAGCGCCGCGATGGTCGGCTCCGGCAGCTCGTACTGGTGTTGGCGGGACTGGGTGGCGACGATCTGGGTGAGTTCGTCGGCGGTGTAGTCCTCGAAGCTGATGACCCGGGAGAACCGGGAGGCCAGACCCGGGTTGGAGGCGACGAACCGGCTCATCTCCGCCGGATAGCCGGCGACGATCACCACCACCTGGTCGCGGTGATCCTCCATCAGTTTGACCAGGGTGGCGATCGCCTCCTGACCGAAGTCGTTGCCCTGATGCGCCGGGACGAGTGAATAGGCCTCGTCGATGAAAAGCACACCGCCGAGCGCCCGGCGAAAGACCGCCTGGGTCTTCGGCGCGGTGTGCCCGACGTACTCGCCGACCATCGCCGAACGGTCCGCCTCGACGAGATGGCCGCGTTCGAGCATGCCGAGGGCGGCGAGCAGCCGGCCGTACAGGCGGGCCACCGTCGTCTTGCCGGTCCCGGGGTTGCCGGCGAACACGAGGTGCCGACTCAGCGGCGGCGCGGGCAGACCCGCCTCCTGCCGGCGCCGCACCATCCGCATGAGCTTCACCTGGGCGCCGACGTCCTGTTTGACCCGGTCGAGGCCGACCAGTCCGGCCAGCTCGCCGAGCAGGTCCTCGAGGCTTTCCACCGGCGGCTCGTCCGCATCGGTGGTGACGCCGGCGCCGATGGCGACGCCGGCGCCGGGGCTGGGGAGGGCGCCGGGGCTGGGGAGAGCGCCGGGAGTGGGGAGAGCGCCGGGCAGGCGGGGGTCGCGGACACCCACGGACTCACAGCGCGCGAGCGTCGGTTCGGCGCCGTCGGCGAGGCTCAGGTCCGACTCGCAGTCGAGGATGCGACATCCGGTGAGGGTCGGGTGGGCGTTCGACCCCACATGCACCGCCGGGAAGGCGGAGCCGGACAGTTCGCAGTCGGTGTAGGTGCCGGCCGCGCCGTCGCCGACGAACAGGGCGTTCTTCGCCGCCCGGCGCAGCCTGGTCGCCCGGACCCGCGGCGCGGCGCCGGTCCAGACCACCAGGGCAGAACCACCGGCGTCCGTGATCTCGCAGTCCTCGAGGGTGGCGCGGGCGTCCCTGGCCAGCACCACTCCGGCCGTCCCGCTGCGTTCGACCCGGCAGGCCCGCAACTCCACCTCGGCAGCCGCGTCGATCTGGATGCCGACGCCGCCGGCGTCGGTGACCCGGGTGTCGACACAGTGCACAGTGGTGCCACCGGTGACGGCGAGCCCGGTGGCGTTGCGGTCGAGGGTCGTCTCCCGCGCCCGCAGGGTGGCGGTGGCGTCGAGGTGGATACCGGCCATCGCGCTGCCCTCGATCACGAGCGCCGAGACCTGCGCCTGCGCCGCTCCGGCGAGATGCAGGCCGTGCTCGGGGGTGCCGCGCAGCCGGCCGCCGACCAGCTGGACCTGCGCCCGCTCGCCGACATGCACGTTGCTGTAGCCGCTGTCCTCGACGAGCAGATCGGTCAGGACGGCCCGCACCGAGTCGGTCAGGAACACCCCGTTGGACGCGCTGGCGCGCACCGCCCCGCCGCGTACGCGCAGCTGGACCTGACCGCGGGCCACCAGCCCACTCGTCGCGGCGGCGTCGAGGTCGCAGTCGTGCAGGAGCACCTCGGAGCCACCGACCAGCACCACGCCGGCCTGGCCGCTGCGCCGAATCCGACAGCCGGTCAGGGACACCCCGGCGCCGCCCTCGACCAGCAGTCCATCGGTCCCGGCGCCGACGATCTCGCAGGCTGACAGCCGGGCGCTGCCCAGCGGCGCCGTCCCCCCCGGGTCACCCGGACCACCCGAATGACCCGGACCACCCGAGTCACCGGAGCCCGCGGGGTCGGCCGGAGGCGCGGGCTGGTCGGGGGTGGGGTGGTGGGCCTCCGGTGGGGTGGTGCCCAGTACTCGGACGCCCTCGCCGCCGGGGTGCCAGAGCAGGCAGTTGGCCAGGTCAGCGGTGGCCTCCTGCTCGATCAGCAGGCCGCTGCTGCCGACCTGCGCGATCTCGCAGTCCCGCGCCCGCAGGGTCGCCCGGGAACGCAGCCGCACCCCCGAGCCGCTCACCCGGCTGATCCGGGAACCGACCAGGTCGAGGACGGCGTTCCCGGCGGCGACGACCGCGGTGCCATCGACCCCCTCGATCACGCAGCCCTCGACCGTCGCCGCACCCGAGCCATGCACGTGCAGTCCGGCCAACGCGGCCCCGGCGAGCCGGCAGGACCACAACCGGGCCGTGCCGGCGGTGACCTCGGCCCGTCCCCCGACCAGGTCGCATTCGTACAGGTGCGCCGCACCCTCGGCGACGACCAGAACCGCCTCGCCGGGCTCCACGCCCAGCAGGCCGATCCCCCGCAGGGTGACCGTGGCCCGCACGACCAGCGGCCCGGCCCCCCGAATCCACACCGTTCCGGGGCCGCCCGCCGCGGTCAGTTCGACGTCGCGGTCGATCACGAGGCGTTCGGCGTAGCGTCCGGGTGCGATCATGATCGTCCCGCCTGGCGGCACCGCCCGCAGGGCCGCGGCGATGCTCGCGAACCCGACCTCACCCACCTGGACCGTCGCGGACCCCGGGACCGGACCGACCGCCGGATCGGGGCTGCCGATCACCGCGCCCGGCCCGTCCGCCGCGCCGGGATCACCGCCCGCACCGGCCAGTCCCCACCAGCCCGGCTCGTCCGAACCGTCCGGCCGACCGGGAAGATCACCACCGGCGCCCTCGCTCACCACACCGGCCCGCTGAGCGCTCCGGATCCTGCGCATCCACACTCCCGTCCGTCCCGCTCCACCTGATCCAACCGCGCCCCGCCGGCGGTGCGTACGCAGCGCTGTGCCCGTCTTGGTCGCTGTGCCCGCTCTGGTCGCTGTGCCCGCTCTGGCGCCGCCGCTCAGCCGGCTCCGCCGAAACCGGCCGGCGGTGGGACGGGAGCGAAGGCCGTGAACGGGGAGAGCACCGTCGTCGGCAGCACGAGTCTGACCTGGCCGGCGTCCGGCACGGCGATGTTGTCCTGGGGACGCAGGTTCGCCGCCTTGAGCACCAGGGCCGTCCCGATCGTCCGCTCGACGAACCGTTCGACGAACTGCAGGCCGATGTCGGGCATGCCACCACGGTGGAAGTAGCGTCCGGAGCCGAGCAGATGGCCGAGCGTGCGCAGGCTGCCGAAGGCCGCACCGGAGATCAGCGAGCCGGCGCCGCCCCACGCGCCGGCGAGCGCCGCCGTACCGCCGTGCAGCGCGACGTAGTCCGTGGGCAGGCCGAACGCGGCGGCGTTGACGGCGTTCGCCACGAACGAGGAGATGAAGCCGACCGCCAGGGTGCCCTGGAGGTAGTCATAGCTCGCCTGGCGCCACCGGGCCGGGTTCTCCGTGCCCGCCCATTCGTTGTCCCAGTGCTTGTCGTGGTTGTACGGATTGCGGTTGAGGTCCTTGCCGCCGTCCAGGTTGGCCAGGCCGTCCTTGACCCCCTTGAGGCCGAAGGCCTGCCGGTCGTGCAGGACGCTGTTACCGGTCTTGATTCCGCTGGACACGGCCGCTCCGACGAGCGCGCGATACCAGTCCTGCGGGTTCAGGTCGCCGTTGTTGAACGCGAGCGCGACCAGGACCTGCACGGTGAAGTCGGTGACGAATTCCTGGGTGAAGTCGAGGGATGCCTTCTGCAGGGTCCGCGACCAGGACGATCGGAAATCGCCGACCAGGCCGTTGGTGGCGGTGTACTGCAACCGGTTCGACTCCCGCCACATCCGGTTCTTGCCGCGGAACTCACTCGCCAGGCCGCGGAACTCGAACTCTCGGCCGACCTGGCTGTAATGCGCGTGTTGGATGGAGAAACGCAGCGGCCCGCGTTCCCAGACGGTGCCGGACAGAGAGCGAAAACGCAGCAGACGACCGTTCACGTCGGTCTCACGCCACTGCTTGTGGAAGTTCTCGGTCTCCCGGAAGACGCCGTTGCCCTTGTCGACCCGCTGGCGGTAGACGCCGCCCTGGTCGTACTCGGTCCAGGTGCCGTGGCCGACGGGCTGCCCGGGTGGGCGGGCGTGGGTGTCGTAGACGCGGACCCGGCCGCCGGCGAACTCACGCATGATGTCGCCGGTGCCGTCGACGTCGCGCCAGGGCGCCTGGCCTCTCCCTGCCGGCGGCTGGCCCTGCCAGCCCCGGTTGTGCCAGAACTCCCGGGTCGCCGCGGTGTTCGCGGCCACGTTGCCGTTGGCGTCGCGGATCTCCGAGTGCCAGGTCCCGTCAGGGCGCCGTCCCGCGTACAGTCCCCGGCCCTTGTCCAGGGCGCGCAGGTCACGGACGAGCTGGTGGGTGCCACCGATGTTCTGGAAGTCGTGGTACGAGTCGTCCCAGGCACCGGTCCCGACGGTGTTGCGGCCGCTGACCCGGGTGCCGTGGCCGCCGGCGTCGTCCGTCCACCGCCAGGTGCCCGAGTGGGGATCACCCGAGGAGTGGACGACGGTGTGCGCCGGAGCCGGCGCGGCGCCGGTGTGCGGCTGGCCGGGCCACCACTGCTCCTGACGGGCGACGATCTGACCCATCGTGTTCCGCGTGATCGTCTCGCCGTGGACCGCGGGGCTGAACGCGTTCGGATGCGCCTGGGTGGGGTCGAAGGTCGGCCGGTTCCGCGGGTGGACGTGCGTGACGTCGCCGTGGGCGCCGGTGTAGCGGACGGCGTGCGGCAGGCCGCCGCCGGGGTCGGGCCGCACGTCCACCCAGTGCCTACCGCCTCCGAGGAAATGCCGGGTGCCATCGGTGACGGTCTGCTTCGCGGAGGTGATCTCCCGCCAGGGCAGGGCGCGGGGCTGGGCGGCCGGGAGGTTCCCGGCCAGCGAGGCCCACGTGCCGTGGACGTCGCGGCCGATCTCGATCGTGTTCCCGCCGTCCAGTTTGATCGTCCCGCGGACGAACAGTCCCTCCCGGGTGAAGTCGGAGAACGAGCCGTCCGGGGTGACCGCGCGGACACCAGTCGCCACCTGATGGCCGGCGGGGTTGCTCTCGGTCCAGCGGAACACCTGATAGCGGCTGTCGCCACGGTTGAGGCCGGAGGCGCGGAAGTCGACGGACCCGGTGCCCTGCCAGAGGAACTGCGGGGGACGCTGCTCGGCCCAGCGCACGGTCGTCAGGGTGTTGCCACCGGTCAGGGCGTCGCGGGTGCCGGTGTCCTTGACCTGGGGGGAGAACTCCTTGTAGCTGTCACCCGCCCGGTAACCGCCGCCGTTGACCGGGCTGACGGTGTGCTCGCGGTAGTGCAGCGCCTTGGGGAACCAGTTGAACGCCGACCAGTACCGCTGCGCGAGCGCACCGCCGCCCGGGGTCGTGGGGATGTCCTGCCAGCCCCGGCCCCAGCCGAGGCTTTCGCGGTTGCCCTGGAGGGTGAGCTGGCCGTCCTTGTGGAACCGGTACCACTGCCAGGAGCCATCCGGCTGCAGTTCGGCCCGGATGACACCGCCGTCGGCCGCCGTGCGGTACTCCCGCACGGTCGTGTTCCACACCGTGCCGTGCAGCTGGTCGGACCAGACCCGGCCTTCGGGGAGGTCGTTGAAGGTGCGGGTGCCTCGTCCGGCGTCCGCGCCGAGCTGGCCGTCGGCGCGCGCGGCCCACTGGTGCCAGTACCGCTTACCCGAGTCGGCGCGAAAGACCTCGAGGGTGCGATGCCCGCCGCCGGGACCGGTACCGGGACCGGCGCCGAGGTGCTCCCGGGAGTAGAACGGCTTCTTGTCCGCGCCGACGAGATGCAGGTCGCCGTTCGCCTTCACGGTCACGGTGCCGCTGCCGTTGTACCGCGGCGGCCGGGCCGCCGGCGCCCCCGGGCCCCGCGGCGCCGCCTGGATGTGACCTGTGCGCGCGGTGCCGCCGGCATCCGTCCAGGTCCAGGTGCGCGCGGTGTGGTCGACCTGCAGGTAGGTGCCGGCCCCGCCACCGTCACGGTTCAGGTAGGTGATCCGCTCGGAGCGCAGCGCCCCGTCCGGGCCGAACACCAGATGGTCGTTGCGGTGCGCCGTCGTGCCCCGGTTCGTGACCCGGTAGCCGGTGCCGTCCTGGGTGACCCGGAAGTCGGCCACCTGGGTGCCGCCGTGCTCCAGCCGCAGCACCGGGTTGCCCGCCCCGTCGAGCCGGCCGTGAATGCGCGCCGGGCCGAGGTTGCCGTGCCCGTCGCGTGGGATGACAAGCTCCTCGACGATGCGGCCGTCGGGAGCGTGACGCTGCAGGTCACCGGCCGCGTTACCGAGCCGGACATCGCCGTTCGGGCTGATCTGCAGCGTCGTCCAGTCCCGGCGCAGGCCGCCGGCGCCCACATGGGAGCCGGTGCCGGCGGTGAGGTCGATCTCGAGGGTGCCGTCCGCCGTTCCGTGGATGTTGATGGCGTCCAGCTGCCGCCCGACCAGCGTGCCGTGCGCGTCGTAGCGGTACACCGAGGTTCCGCCGAGCTCGGTGATCTCGTGTATGCCGTTGTTCCAGGTGTGGGTGAACTGCACCGGGGCGTGGGGAACCGGCCGTTGCAGGGTGGCGGTGTGGGTGGTGACGTCCACCTCCAGCCGGCCGTCGACGGCTCCGTTGATGGTCCGTACCGGTATCTCGAGGCCGATCAGGTTCCCGCCCTGGTCGAACCGCTGCCAGGCACCACTACCATCCTGACTCGTCAGCAGATGAGTGCTGTTCTGCCAGGTATGGGTGAAG
>NZ_JALKFT010000001.1:253086-530266 GCF_023242945.1 Frankia umida | reverse complement strand
CCGTTCGGGTCGAACCGCTGCCAGGCACCACTACCATCCTGACTCGTCAGCAGATGAGTGCTGTTCTGCCAGGTATGGGTGAAGTTCTCCGGCGCATGCGGAACCGGCCGCTGCACCGTCGCCGTCCCGGCCGGAACATCGATCTCCAACCGGCCGACCTGAGCTCCACCGATATCCCGCGCCGGCATCTCCAGGCCGATCAGGTTCCCGTTCGGGTCGAACCGCTGCCAGGCACCACTACCATCCTGACTCGTCAGCAGATGAGTGCTGTTCTGCCAGGTATGAGTGAAACTCCGCCCAGCACCAGCACCCGGCGGGTGCAACGTCGCCGTGTTGGTGCTGGGATGCACCTCGAGGTGCCCGCCAGCCATGCCAGAAATATCATGGACTGGAGTTCTCAGGCCGATGAGCTGACCACTGACGTCGTACTGCCACCAGCTGCCGCCATCGTTTCGGCTGGTGAGCCGATGACCGCCACCATGCCAGGTGTAGTCGAAGACCTCCGAAACGCTGCGATCCGCCCGGTACAGGGTCGCGGTGTCGGTTTCGAGGTTCACCTCCAGCCGGGTACCGGGGTGACCGAATCCGTTGTGCACCGGGATTTCCAGGCCGGTGATGTCCCCGCCGGCGTTGAACTGCTGCCAGGAGCCGGTGCCGTCCTGGCTGGTGATCCGGTGGCTCTCGCCCGACCGGGTGTAGGTGAACTGTTCGGTGTGGCCGTCGTGGGTGCGTTGCAGCGTCGCGAGTTCGCCGCCGTCGAGGATCTCGAGTTCACCGAGGGGACCGGTCTGGCCGTGGAGCGGGGTGCCGCCGCCGAGCAGCCGGGGTCGTTCGATCAGGGAGAGCCGCAGGGCCTCGTCGTCCGCCGCGCGCAGCACGCGGGGGTCGAGACCGAGGTTGTCCAGCCGCTCCTGCGCGGCGGCGAAGCCGGTGAGCGCATCGTGCAACCGGCCGTCGGCCGCCAGCTGCGCGGGAGTCATGGACGCCTTGCCCTTGACCGCCGCCGAGGAACCCTCACCGAACGGCCGCGGGGTCGAGCCCGGATTGAGCTGCTGGTGTTCGGCGCGGGCCTGCGTGAGACGCACCTCGGCGATCCGGAACTGCTCCCAGGCGTGGTCGCCGGCCGCCGCGATCGGGTTCGACACCCCCTTCGCCTGTAGGTCGTCGATGGCGCGCTGGTGCACCGACTCGAGGATGCGCAGGTTGCGGTCGGCCCGGGCCACCTGGAGCGGATCTGTTCCCAGCTGCGAGCCGCCGCCGAGCCGGACGGTGCCCTGAACGTTCTCGAGGCTCTCCCGGGCCCCCCGCACGGCCGCGGCGCTGTGCGAGAGATCGTCGAACGCCCCGCCCAGGCCCGGCACGCCGCCGGACTGTTCGGGCCGCACCGCCAGCGGGGTCGGCGTGTGCCCGGCGAGCGCCGGGTTGGCCTGCGGCGCCGCCTCGGTGCTGGGCCGACCCGCGGGAACGCCGGCGGTGTCCAGACCGGGCCGCACGCCTCGCTCCCCCGCCAGGGACGGATCGACGATCTTCGCGCTCACCCCGTCCGGAACGGAACTCGCTCCCGATCCCCACCCCGCTCCGGAGCGGTCCGCGGTGTGCGGCGGTGTGGCCAGCAGGTTCAGCACATCGCTGGTGAGCCTGGAGTTCGCCAGCGCGCCGGGCCGGGCCGCGGAGGTACCGGCACCGCCTCCGGCGCCGTTCGAGACCAGCGCCGAGACCGGTGTGGGCGTGGCCGGTGTCGGCGTGGCCGCCTGGCCACGGATCTCCACTCCGCCGGCACCGATGACCACCTCGACCTGCGCGGCCGCGGGCCCCGGCGCGGCGTTCACCGTCTGGGCACCTGGCAGCGAGGTGGGCCCACCCGGGTGCAGGGCCACGACGCCTGTTCCGTCCACGGCGCCGCTCGGCGGCAGATGGACGGACGTCGCGAGGTCCGGATGGGCGGCGCCGACCGAGGGCAGGGGCGCCGGCGAGGCCAGCCGTCCGCTCTGGCCCAGATCGCCCAGCTGGCCCGCGTTGCCCAGATGGTTCGCACCAGGAAGCTGGCCCGCGCCGGGAACGTGGTTCAGACCAGTCACCGGGTTCAGGCCGGTCGCGTGGTTGAGGCCGGTCAGGTGGCTCGCGCCGGTCAGGGGGCCGGCGTCACCCAGGAGGCCGCCGACGTGGCTGAGGCCGCCCAGCGCGGGGGGTGCGGCCGGCAGGTTGGCCGGGCTCGCCCCGATCACGACCCGACCGTCACCGGCCGCGCCAAGGTTGAACGCCACCTGGGTGTCGGACATCCGCACGGCCGAGATGTCGCCGCCGAGCGCCGCGTTGATCTCGGGCAGTCTCCCGGTGGTGGGCAGGTCACCGGCATGGTTCGCGGCGAGCCGGGCCGCCGAACCGAGGTCGCCGCCGGAGTGCGCCCCCACCCCGCCCAGCTGGGTCAGCTCACCCAGCCGGGTGAGGTCGCCGGCCGAAGGGACGGCCCCGGGCAGCTGCGCACCGTCCATGTGGATGGTGCCGTTGACATGGATGGTGCCGTTGACATGGATGGTGCCGTTGACATGGATGGTGCCGTCCAGGTGGACCGTGCCGTCCAGGCTGGTGGTGCTGCCCAGGTGCGGGCTGCCCAGGTGGGTGCCCGAGATGGACGGGACGTCCGTCAGGCCGGTGGCACCGCCGTGGGCCAGCGCGGCGCCGTTCGGGAGCTGGACGCCGGAGACGACCATGGTGGGCAGGTGCACGTTGGACGCGCTGGCGCCCGGCAGGTGCAGGTCGGGCGTGGACACCCCGGCGGTGGCGAGCCTGCCAGGCAGCCCGCCCCCACCCAGCTGGGCCGAGACGCCGCTGCCCAGGTTCGCGTCGATGGCGGAGACGCCCTGGGCTGGCTTCGGCACGATCAGGCCCGAGTCGGTGCGGGTCAGGCCAGGCCCGGGCGGGTTCACCGCGTGCAGGACGCTGTCGCTGATCCGCAGCGACCCGCCGGCGAGCTGCGCCAGGTTGACCTTCTCGACGAGGTCCGCGTACTGGCCGGTACGCATCAGGCCCCGGCCGAGGACCGCGAGGCGGAACGCGTCGTGCACGCCGAGCACGCCGATCTCGACACCGTTGAGCGGAAGGAAGATCTTGAGCCATTTCCAGCCGCCGAACTCGTTGCTCAGTACCCGCGGCACCGCCCGTACCCCGGTACCGAGCAGGCTCGCGATCTCACGGGCGAGCCCGGGGACCGCGCGTACGCCCGCGACCAGCGCCGCCGGCAGTCGGCCGCCCGCCACGGCGATCGAACGCAGCAGGTCCACCGAGGCCGCCGGGGCTGTCACCACGAAGTTCTTCAACGTGATCGCGCCGCGCGCGGCGAGTCCGTCGGCGGCGGTGAAGGTGTGGAACACCCACACGCCGCCGCTGCGGATGGTTCTCGCGACGGTGGCGGCGATGTCGCCGATGCCGTCGACGACCGTTCTGAACGTGAGTGTCGAGATGACATGCCAGAAGTCGGCGCCGGCCCGGACGATGGCCGATCCCGCCGAGGCCACGCTGGTTTTGATCACCTTCGCGGTGGCGCCGGCGATGCCCTTGAGGGTCGACAGCGCGATCAGCGGCTTGGTGGACGGGCCGAGCAGGCCCAGCAGCCCGAGGGCGAGGCCGCCGATGTTGGTCTTGCCCTCGGCGAAGTCGACCACGGCCTTGACCGCCATGATCGCGCCGAGGCCCAGGGCGATGAGGCCGAGCGTTCCACCGGTGAAGATCGCCACGACCGAGATGACCAGCACGATCCAGCCGAAGATCTCCCAGAAGACCTCGCAGGCGGACTTCTTCGGGTTCGGCGAGTGGATGAGTTCCCGGGCCGAGCGGATCGTCGCGGCGGCGGTGCGTGCGGCGGCCTTGAGGTCGGCGCCGGCCTGCTTGGCGTCCGCGGTGAGGGTGGCCTTGCGGGGGTCGTCCGCGGCGAGCCCGGTGGCTTCGCTCAGCGCCCCGTCGGCGCGGGTCTGGGCTTCGCGCAGGGCCGCGATGTAGGTGCGCACGGCCGGCTCGGTCTGGTGGAAGGCCTCGCTGACACCGCCGACGAAGTCGCGGATCGCCGTGGAGATGGTGTCGCGCAGCCAGTCCGCGGTCTTGCCGACGAAGGCGCCCTCGCCGCTTTTGGCCACCACCTGGTTCAGGCCGGTCTTCGCGGTGTCGGCGTGGCCGGCCATCGTGACCATGAAGTCGGCGACGCCGCCCAGCGCCTCCGGGTCGCCGGGAGTCGGATCACCGCCCAGGCCCAACGGCGACCAGTCGGTCGGTCGTGGCATCCGAGCCTCCCGCCTGCGTGCGGCACCGCGCTGTGGCCGCCGCGTCTCCGGTCGGAGTCGACGTCCCCATCAGTGAGACGCAGCGGTGCCACGTCAGGGTTCACCGCCGCACGGATCCGCGAACCGTGCGGGCCCCGCCGCGCGTAGTAGCTGGTGGGAATGACCCGCCGGTCA
Source organism: Frankia umida (assembly GCF_023242945.1). Lineage (NCBI taxonomy): Bacteria > Bacillati > Actinomycetota > Actinomycetes > Frankiales > Frankiaceae > Frankia > Frankia umida. Next base: position 525,818 of record NZ_JALKFT010000001.1, on the reverse strand, counting down.
CCCGCATCGCTGCGGACAGGAGCCGCCATGGCCGACATCGTGCTCGACTACGGGCTGTTGCACGAGCTGTCCGGCACGCTGCGCACGTTGCGCGGGGAGATCGAGACGGACGTCGATCACGTCTCCGGTCGCGCCATCGTGAGCACCACCGGTGAGGTCGGTTCCGACGTGGTCGGCGACTCGACGCTGTTCGCCGCGCTCAGCGCCTTCTACGCCACCTGTCATCAGCCGTTCAAGGATTCGATGACGAAGCTCGCCGATCTCGCCGACCTGCTCGACAGCGTCGCGAAGGCGTTCTTCGACCAGGACGCCGACTTCGCCACCAAGGTGAACTCCGCGCGGTTGCAGTCGTCCATCGACACCTGGCAGTCCCAGCAGAACGCCTGGCAGCACTATCAGGAGACCAAGGACAAGGTCGTCACCTACCAGTACTACGACGAGAACGGCGTGTTGCAGACCGCCACGATCCCGTTGTGGGGCAAGGACCGCCCGCCGCCCCCCAAGCCCGGCGAGCGCCCGACCAGTGTCTCCGGCCCGGGCGGCACCACCAACTCCTCCAGTCAGCAGGTGGACGCGAACGGAAAGATCATCTCGGAGACGAGCACGGTCACGACCGCGAACGGCCTGAGTTACACCGAGACGACCACCTACACCTACACCGACCTCAACGGCGACGGAAAGCCCGACAACGTCGACTACACGACCACGGTGACGCACTCGGACGGCACCAAAGAAGTGATCACCAAGAAGACCGGCTCCGATCACGGAACCGTCCTGACCAGCACCACCGACGACGGCACCACGACGACGACGGTGACTCCGGGCCAGAACGGCGCCTACCACAGCGTCACCGTCGACCCGAAGGGTGAGACGACGACCACCGATGTGGCCGTCGGCACGGACGGGAAGGGCACGAAGACCGTCCTGAACGCCGACGGCAGCACCGACACCTACAGCGGCGACCCGGTCAAGGACCGCTGGACCCTGACCTCCCACGAGGACCCGCCGGTGGACGACACCTACTACGCCCCGGTGTTCTGATCCGGTCCCTCCCCCTCACGTTCCCTGCCCGCCCGCGGGCCCGAAACGACAGGAGCGGCTCATGGCCGACATCACGATCGACTACGCGAGCATCGACACCGTCGCCGCCTCGCTGAACGCCGCCGTCGCCGAGACGGTGCCGAAGCTGACCTCGCTGCAGTCGGCGGTGACGGCGCTGCTGTCCAGCGGCGGCGGCCTGTGGCTGGTGAAGTCGAGCCCCGTCCTGCAGCAGCAGTACGTCGACTTCAACACCTCCGTCACCGCGGCGGTGAACAACATCATCAGCTTCGCGAACCAGTTCAACAACATCGCCTCGCAGCTGCAGGCGATGGACTCGGCCATCGCCAGCTCCTGAGCCCGTCCACAGCCCGAAGGAGAACGCCGCTCATGGCAGACATCGACGTCGACTACGCCCAGGTCAACTCGCTGGCAACCCGGCTCATCAACGAGGGCACCGAGATCACCTCGACCCTCACCCGGTTGCAGGGCCAGGTGACGGAGCTGCTCACCAGCGCCGGCGGCCTGTGGATGCAGCAGTCGAGCCCGGTGATGACCGCCCAGTACACCGAGTTCAACGCGTCGCTGACCGCGGCGATCGAGAACATCCCGAAGTTCGCCCAGAGCTTCCAGGCCATCGCCCAGAACCTGCAGTCGATGGACGCCTCCCTGGCCAAGCCGGCACCCGAGGCCGCCCAGACCTGAGCCGGCCGGCCCGGCGGCTACTTCAGCACCGTGTGCGGGATGACGATGGCGCGCAGCGTCCCGGCCGCGTCGGCGACATAGCCGCGGCCGGGCCGTATCCCGCCGCGCAGCAGGCTCGGCGGGATACGGCAGCCCACCAGGTCGCCTTCCAGGGAACTCTGCGGCGCCAGCAGCACGCCCTGCCGGGAGCGCCGGGCCTCCCCCAACCAGCCACTGATCGCCTGGGACAGCACCTCGCCGCTACCCGCGTAGGCCAGGCCGACCCCGCGGTCACGCCCGGAGGCGACGATCGGGCGCAGCGCGGGCTCCAACGGTGAGTTGAACCCGAACAGGTCCACGTCGTCGACGATCAGGACGGCCGGCCCCTCGACGGTCAGCGGTTCGGCGCCGGTGAGCACCTCCGGGGCGGCCAGCCGCACCTGGGGGTGGGCGGCCAGCCGGCGCAGCGGCGACTCCCGTGGGGTCAGCACCACCAGGTTGGTGCCGCCGGTCAGCAGGGAGACGGCGATCGTCGCCAGGGTGTTGCTGCGCCCGGAACCGGGCGGTCCGGCGACGAGGAAGGTGTGCGACCGGCCGGCGAAGTCGAGCAGCACCGGCGCCGCCTCGTCGCCACCGAGACCCAGCAGCGCCTGCAACGGTCGGCGGTCGGCGACCGCGACGCGTTCGAGCGCGTCCGCGAAGGTCAGCGCGCCGGGCAGCGCCGCGACGGGGAACGCCCGGCGCTCGGCGGGCACGTCCCGGTCGCGGGCCAGGGCGCGCACCCCGATCCGGCGCAGCGCCGTGGCCTGGGCCTGCCCGGACGGGTCCGGGTCGAGCAGGGCGATCTGCAGCTCGGCCTGGTTCGTCGAGTGCCAACCGCGGCCGGGTGGGACGTGGGCGGGAATGCGCTGCTGCGGGACGCGGATGGTGGTGTAGTCGGTGCGCTCGCCCATCCGCAGCAGGATGCGATGGTCGTTGAGTGCGCCGGCGCGCCCGGCGAGCAGGCCCCGGTCGGAGGTCGCGACCACGTGGATACCCGCGGCCGTGCCCTCGCGCAGCAGTGTGAGCAGGGATTCGTACCGCCAGCCGCCGTCGGTCTCGGGCAGGGTGGCGGCCAGGGAGTCCCAGCCGTCGACGAACAGCAGGATGTGGGCGGGGCGTTCACCTTCGGGCATCGCGGTGCGCAGTTCGTTCAGGTCCGCGCAGGAGTACTGGCCGAGCAGCCCCTGGCGGCGGGCCAGTTCCGCGGTGAGCCGGTTGAGCAGCCGGCCCAGGCGTTCCAGGTCGGAGCCGGTGATCACGGCGCCGGTGTGCGGCAGTTCGGTCAGCACCGCCAGTGCCCCGCCGGCCGCGTCCACCCCGTAGAGGTGGACGTCCGCGCAGGAGCGGGTGTGCGCCAGACCGGCGGCGAGGGTGCGCAGCACCTGGGATCGACCGGAACGCTGCGTGCCGATGACGAACAGATGCCCGAAGGTCGCCAGGTCACAGCTGACCGGCCGCTGGACCTGCTGGTGCGGAACGTCCTCGAGCGCGTACGGCACCGCGTGCGGGCCGCCGAGCCGGCGCAGGTCCTCGAACAGGATCCGGCCGGCGAGCGCCGGCAGCCAGGGACTCGGCTGGGCCTGGTAGCTGGTCTGTTCGGCGGCGCCGCGGATGAGTTCGACGAGCAGGTCAAGCTCGGTGGGGGCCAGCTCGTCCGGTTCCCCCGGGCCGCCCTCGGACGGGTCGTCTTCCTCGTCCAGGGCGGGCCGTGGCCGTCCCAGCGCCGTCCAGGTCAACGGGACGGCGCGGACCACCCGGGCGCCCTCGGGGGTCTGCTCCGGCGCCGCCCCGCCCGCGGGGGCACCGCAGTAGGCGGTCTGGAACAGCACCGTCGAACGATGCGCGAGGCGGGCCAGGGCCCGTCCCGGGGTGGCGGCGGGGATCAGCGCCGCGTCCTTGGTGTCGACGACGTCGGTGCTCTCCATCGGGTCGGTCACCCGCAGGGCGATCCGCAGGTTGGTGTTGGCGCGGATGTCACCGGTCACCACCCCGGCGGGCCGCTGGGTGGCGAGCACCAGGTGGATGCCCAGGGAACGGCCCCGCTGGGCGAGGCTGACCAGCCCGGGGATGAAGTCGGGCACCTCCCGGGCGAGCGTGGCGAACTCGTCGATCACCAGCATCAGCCGGGGCAACGCCGGCAGCCGCGGGTCTCGGGTACGCAGCGCACGGTAGTGGATGATGTCCTTCGCGGCGGCTTCGGCGAGCATCACCTCGCGGCGGCGCAGCTCCGCCGCCAGGGACTCCAGCGCCCGTACCGCCAGCGCCGGGTCCAGGTCGGTGACCATGCCGAGGGTGTGCGGCAACCGGGCGCAGCCGCGGAACGCGCTGCCGCCCTTGTAGTCGACCAGGACGAAGACCAGCTCATCCGGACGGTTGTGGGCGGCCAGCGACCCGACGAGGGTCTGCAACAGCTCGGACTTGCCGGCGCCGGTGGTCCCGGCCACCAGCGCGTGCGGCCCGTCGCGGACGATGTCGAGTACGACCGGCCCGTCGAAGCCGACCCCGAGCGGGAACCGGGTCGAAGCCGGATGCGTCTCCCAGGCCGCCGCGATGCGTCCCGGATCGGGCGGTTCGGGCTGGTCGGGGCCGGCGAGACCGAGCAGTTCCAGCAGCCGGGTCTGGTCGGGCAGCCCGTCGGCGGCGGCCGGGGTGATGTCACGCAGCGGCGCGAGGGCTCGGGCGACCCCGTCGCACCAGTCGGCGCCGACCAGATCAGGCCGGATGCCGGTCAGTTCGGGCACGTCACTGCGGCGCACCGACAGCTCGTCGTGTTCGCAGACGACGACGGACGTGCACTCCTCGGGCAGCAGGCGGATCTCCGCGTCCAGACAGATCGAGAAGACGCGCACCGCGGGCCCCTCGGTGAGCACCTGGATCATGCCCGGCACGTCGCGCAGCCGGCGGGCCCCGTCCGCGAGGACCACCACGTCCGGCTGGGCGAACATCACCGGGCCCAGCGCCGAACCGCGGGCGACGGTGCGGGCCCGGATCTGCGCCTGCAACTCGGCCACCCGATGCGCGATCGTCTCCGGATCGTTGCCGATCAGCACCGGCGGCGCGCCCTCGCCCATCTCCCGCGGCGGGCGCACATGTGGCAGCCAGCGCACCCACTCCCAGCTGGTGCGGCCGGCGGCGTCGGTGAGCACCACGATCTGGGTGTCACGCGGGCTGTGCAGCACCGCGCACTGGGTGAGCAGCCAGCGGCCGAGGGCGTGCAGGGTCGCCCGCTCTCCGGCGACCCCGACGACCCCGAGCGCGGCCAGATCCAGCGCCAACGGCACCTGCGGGACGTTCCAGCGCAGCCGACGGTCGTGATCGTCGAGGGCGGGATCGTCCACCTCGATCAGCGACGGCTGGTCGACCGTGCCGACCCGCAGCAGCAGATGGTCCGGGTCGGTGCGGCGCCGCTCCCACAGCCGGTGGCCGGGGCAGCTCGCGGTCAGTCCGACGAGCGCCGGGTCGGGGGACGCCGCGCAGCGCGCCTGACGTTCGCCGCGCACGGCCACCGCCAGCGCCAGTTCGGCCTCGGCCCGGGTACCGCGGTAGCGCGCGGACTCCGCCCGGAACCGCCGACGGCCGCTGCGCCGGTCCTGCAACCAGTTGGCGAAGGCCAGCAGCGGACTGAACAGCATGATGACCAGGAAGAAGTACGAGTTGAAGAACCAGACGAACGCCAGCCCCAGCAGCAGCGGGGCCAACATCAGCAGCAGCGGGATGGGCCGACGGTTGGGCGGCGTCGGCGGCGTCGGGAACCGTTTGCGGGAGGTCAGCAGCGGCGGCACGAGCCGTGGCGGCCGGTTGAAGTCGAGCCCCAGCACATCCTCGGACGGGCTGACGTCTGTGTCCGGCTCGAACCGTTCGGCCAGTCGCAGCAGCAGCGGGCCGACGACCAGATCCTCCCCCACCGCCCAGGGCACGCTGCCCGGCGCGTCGGGACCGTAGGGCGGCCAGTCCGGTGGCAGCGGCGGCAGCGGCAGGTCCCGCGGCTGCACCCGCATCGCCGCCCGATGGTCGTCGGTGAAGGTCATCTGCGGGGGGCGAGGCTGCGTCGTGGCGACGCCGTCCGGGGCGAGCTCGCTGAGCCAGGTCTGCCCCTGCTGCCCGATGTGCAGCACCGCCGCCAGCGGCGGGACGCCCGGGTCGAGCAGCCGGACCGTGACGCCCTCGGCGGCACCGATGTCGTGCGCGCCGAGTCCGAGCCGCCAGATCCGTCCGGCCCGCGGGCCGCCGACGACGTGCAGTTCGAACGTGCGGTCCGCCCGCACCGCCGGGGCCAGCGGCTCGACCGGCCCCGCCGGGGCACCGAGGCCGATCCGCTGCCCCGGGGTGATGCCGCTGGCGCGCACCGTCTCGGCCGGGTCGAGGGCCCGCCCACCGAGGAAGCAACGCTGCTCCGTCTCGGCGAGACCCGCGGCGAGCTCCCGCACGGAATCGGTGGGCCGCAGCCGCACCAGCATGTCGCCCGGCTCGCCGCCACCGGTACCCGCGGCGCCGGGCCGGCCGGACTCCCCCGCCAGCCCGGCCGGCGTCGACCGCTGCCCACCGAGCGTTCCCGCTGTTCCGGGTGTTCCCGGTGTTCCCAGCAGGCCGAGTGGGCCCGAGGTGACGCCGGCGGTCCCCGGCCCGGTCGGCGCCAGCGGCCCGGGCAGGCCGGCTGCCGGCGCCAGGGGGTGCCGCGTGCGGGTTCGCTGGGCCGCGTCCGCCTCGATCGTCAGGATGACGTCCGCGCTCATTCCTCCGTCGCCACCGTTCCCTCGGTGCCCGGCCGCGCGCCGGCCGTCCCGGCCGCGGCCGGACCCGGTGCCGCCGCCACCCCGGCCGCGGCGGCCTGGCGACCCTGCTGCCGGGCCGGTTCCGGCTGCGCCAGCTCACCCGCGTCAACGCCGGGCACGCGCCAACGCCCAACCGTCCCCCGGCGACCTTCCACGGTCCGGCCAGCGGCCGGTGCGGCCTGCTCGGGCGGCGCCGTCCACCTCGACGCCACCCGCGGTTCGGCGGGCACCGGTGGCCGGGTGGGCGCTGATGCTTCGGCGAGCACCGACGTCTCCGGAAGCGCCGACATCTCCGGAAGCACCGTGGGAGGCGGTGGGAGGGGCGATGCGGTCGCGGTCGCTCGGGCGAGCAGTTCGTCCAGCGCGGAGGGCACGGTCAGTTCGGCCGGAACCGTCAGTTCGGCCGGAACCGTCAGTTCGGCCGGAACCGTCAGCCTGGCCCGTAGCCGGGCCCGCTGTCGGACGGCCCGGGCCAGGCCGCGCTCGAGCGGGCCGCTGTCGATGTGCAGGGCGAGTTCGGGCGCCGTGATCCGGCCCGCGGCGTCGATCTCCAGACGCCAGCGGGAGCCCGGATGCCGGCCGATGACGAGCACCCGCAGGTGTCGCTGCCGCTCGGCGACCTGGCTCACCCGGGCCAGGTCCGCCCGGGAGGTCGCCGTGCAGATCAGAATGGTCGACACCATGGTGTCCGCCACGTCGTCGCGGTGGCCGTCCGCCGGCTCCACCTGGCCGGGCTGGTCGGCCTGGTCGGCCTGGTCGGCCTGGTCCAGCCGGTCGAGTGCCGCGTCCAGGGTCGGTCCACCGAAGCCGGGCAGCACGAGGTCCGTGACGATCAGATCGATCTCCCTGGGCACCAGGATGCCGGCGGCGAGCTGGGCGGCGATCGCCGCGCCAAGACGACGAGCCGGGCCGGACGGACCAGCAACGGTGCCCACGCCCGGCAGCACGGCCAGGTCGACCATGCCAAGGGCACCGTCCATCGTGGGGAGCAGACCGAGCGCGACGGGACAGCTGCCCTGCGCGGCCAGCTCGGACAACGCCCGCCGCGGGGAGCGTGCCGGGCCGCCGAGCAGGTGGGCCTCGTGCACGCAGGGCCGGTTGAACACCCGCAGGCGGATACCGGATTCCTCGTCCATCCGGCTGACCGCGATGGAATCCGTGCGCACGGCGGCCAGGAACGCCCGTCCACCCGCGCTGGCCTCGTCCTCGGCCGGCACGGCCGTCGCGATCTCCGTCGTGTCCCGGCCGGCGGTCGCGGCCCCGACGGCACCGGCGTCGTGGACATCCCCGACCGCGGTGGCGTCGGTGGCGTCCGGACCGGTGGTGGCCTCGGGTGGGAGGCGGGACGGGGATGGGGGCGGGACCCGCTCGGCCGCCGCGTCGAGCAGGAAGGCGGTGCGGGTGTCCAGGCCGAGCCGTGGGTGGGCGAGCAGCCTGGCGATGCGGCGCGCGTCCCGGCGAAAGCGCCACGGCGCCGCGACCAGCCGGGTCAGGTCCCGCAGACCCGCGGCGAACTGCCGGCATCGGTAGGTGAGGGTCCGCCGAAAGCCATGGGTTCGGGAGAACCACTGGACGAACACCACCAGCAGGATGAACGCCACCAGCCCGGTCAGGGCCACCGTGATCGCGGTGTGGTGGGTGCGCAGGAAGTCAGCCACGGGTCCACCGCTGGTACGAGCCGCCGTTGCAGCCCAGCGCGTAGACACTGCCGCTGGCGTTGCTGTCCAGGCACCGTCCGGACGCGGCGTTGGTCAGCGTCACCGTGCCGTAGCCGGCGTCGGTGGTCCGCCACTGCTGGCTCGCGGTGTTCTGGCAGGTCCGGGTGAACACGTCCCCGGAACTGTTGCTGTCCAGGCAGAACCCGGTGGCCTGATCGGTGAGTACCAGCCGGCCGTAGCCGAAGACCCGCCAGTGCTGGTACTGCCCACCGTTACAGCCCATCGTGTAGCTGACCTGGTTGGCGTTGCTGTCGAGGCAGAAACCGGTCGCCAGGTCGACGAAGGTGAAGGGGCCCGCCGGTGCGGCGGGTGGGGCCGGCGCCGCGATGGTCGTGCGCACGGGAGCCGGGGCGCTCGTGCGGGCCCGGGTCGGGGCCGGGGCTGCCGTGCGGGCCGGGGCCGCCGTGCGCGCGGGTGTGGTGGGTGCGGGCGCGGGCGCCGGTGAACGGGCCGGCGGGGGCACAACGGCATGCGCCGGCGCGGCGCGGCGGGCCGGCGGGGCGGGTGTCGACACCGGCGCGGCGGCCAGGCTCGCGGGCGGGGTCGGCGGTGCCAGGCTGGTGGGGGCGGGCGTCGGAGTGGGCGTGGGCGTCTCGCCCGTGGCGCTGCGAGCCGCGGTCGGTGAGCTGGCCCGGGGTGAGCTGACCTGGGGTGCGCGGTCGGCGGTCAGCGTCTCGTCGCCACCGAAGCGTCCCGACGTGCCCAGCAGGACGGCGAGCAGGGCGAGCCCGGCGAGAACACCGAGGCCGACGAGCGCGCCCCAGGAGCGACCCGCCATCCGTGCGCGTGGCCGACGAGCACGGGGTGCCTCGCGCCACGCGGCGAGGAAGGCATCCGTGCCCTCCTGCGGGGGGTGTGCCGGGTCGGACACTGCCTCACCTAGCCGTTCAGGGCATTTACCCGGATATGTATGAAATTCCCGCGGCCCATCCAGATCGGTCCCATCGTGCGAAGAGGGAGGTTACCCAATGCATTCGGGCGGGTCGAGAGCGTCATCGACCGTTCACGTTCGATTCGCGAGCCGGCCACCCAGGGCTGCCATCCAGCCCAGGCGACGCCAGAACGGCAGCCCGCGGCCGCCAGCCCCCAGAATGGGCCAGACGACGGGACCGGGCGCATCCGCCTGGCGCGGGCGACCACCCGACCGCCAGAACGGAGGGGACGCACCGATGAACGACGAAGCGCCCGACCCCCACCGGACAGCGCAGCCCAGCCAGCATCGGCTCGCCACCCTGCTGGTACTCGTGGATGGCCGGCTGCCGGCCGGTGGGCACGCGCATTCGGGTGGCGTCGAGGCCGCTGTCACCGACGGCAGCCTCACCGGCGTGGCCGACCTCGACCTGTTCCTGCTCGGCCGGCTGCACACCGCCGGCGTGGTCGCCGCCGCGTTCGCCGCGGCCACCACCCATGCCCTGAACGGGCCAGGCGCGGATGGTCCGGCGCGACTCGACGAACTGGACGCCGAACTCGACGCCCGCACGCCCTCCCCCGCCCAGCGGACCGCCAGCCGCGCCCAGGGCCGCACCCTGCTCCGGGCGGGACGCGCCGCCTGGCCGGTCCCACCCGGCCCCCGCGCGCCGCATCACCCGCTCGCGCTGGGCATGGTCGCCGCCGGTGGCGGTCTGCGCCCCGCCGATGCCGCCCTCGCCGCGGCGCACCTCACGGTCACCGGCCCGGCCACCGCCGCCATCCGGCTGCTCGGCCTGGATCCCCTGGCCGTCACCGCCGTCCTGGCCCGAACCGCGCGGGAGGTCGCCGAGGTGGCGCGGCTGGGCGCCGACGCGGCCAGCTGGTCTCCCCGCGCCCTGCCGGCCCCCGCCGGCATCCGCCTCGACCTGCTCGCCGAGCGGCATCGCCTCGCGGACCTGCGCATGTTCGCGTCGTAGCCGGCGGGCCGTCGCCGTCCTGCCGGCTGCTACGTTGCCGGGATGCGCGCCCATGCGGCAGTTCGGGTCGAGCGCGACGTCCGCGGTGCGCTCCGGGTCGCCGAGCTGCGCTCGGCGGTTCCGCTGGTGCTGCGGCTGACCGGTACCACGCCCGCGGGGGTGTCCCCGCCGACGGCGACCGTTCATCTGGTGAGCGCCGCGGCCGGCCCGCTGGCCGGCGACGAGCTGCGGTTGGACCTGACCGTGGGCAGCGGGGTCCGGTTGGTCATGCGCTCGGTGGCGGCCATGGTCGCCCTGCCCGGACGCGGGGCTACCGGGCCGTCCCGCCTGGTCGTGCGGGCGTGGGTGGACGACGACGGCGAACTCGACTTCCAGCCGGAGCCGACGGTGGTCGCCCGCGGCGCCGACCATGTGGCGGTCACCGAGGTGAGCCTGGCCCCGTCCGCCCGGCTCTGCCTGCGGGAGGAGATCCTGCTCGGCCGGTTCGACGAACCCCCGGGGGCCTACCACGGCACCCTGCGCGTGGACATCACGGCCGGCCCGCACGACCGCACCCCGCTGTTGCGCCAGGAACTGGCACTCGCCCCCGACCTGCCGGGACTACACGGCCCCGCCCACCTGGGCCCCGCGCGCGGGGTGGGCGCACGCCTCGTCGCGGGGCCCGCATGGGCCGCTCAGGCGGCCAGGGCCAGGCCCGTCACGGTGACGGATGGACGTGGGGAGGCCGCACTCCTGCCGCTGGCCGGCCCCGGCTATCTGGTGACGGCACTCGCCATGGACGCCGTCACCCTGCGCCGCCTCCTGGCCATCTCCCCCACGCCTGATCCCCCCGCGTCCGAACCCTCCGGTTCCGAACTCTCCGGTTCCGAACCCCCCACGCCGCATCCTGACCGCGGACAGTGAGCGGGCTCGCGGGTCAGGGGACGGGCCGCGAGCGGGTCAGGAGGACGAGGTGCTGCTGGAGTTGGTGGCGGTGGGGTCTGCGGGGGTGGCGGGCACGGGGAGGTCCCAGGGGTCGCGAGGGGGCTGGACGACAGCGACGTGGGGGGCGGCGACGTGCGGCGCGAGGGTTGTCGTGCCCAGGCCGCGCCGCTCGGGGGTGCCGTGGCCGTCGTAGGTACGGCCCTTCCAGGCGGCGCCGCGGCCGGCCCGCTTGAGCCGCGCGGAGTCGACCGTCATCGCCAGGTAGAGCGCCGCGGCCCCGGGCAGCAACAGCGCGGACGCCAGCGGCTGCCGGTAGTAGCGGACCATCGGGACGTAGGTCAACGTCATGATCAGCCAGGTGACGGCGCCGATCAGGGCGACCGTGAGGTCCCCGGCGGCGATCCCGACGACGGTGGCGACCACCGGCACCAGGAACACCAGGCTCAGCCCCAGCACCGTGCCGATCAGCAGGAGCGGCGAGTGCCGCAGCTGGGCGTAGGCGGAGCGGGAGACCATCTTCCACAGGTCGGCCAGGCGTGGGTACGGGCGGCGGCTGTGTACCTGGTCGGCGAGGCCGAGCCAGGTCCGTCCGCCGGAACGCTTGATGATCCGGGCGATGGCCACGTCGTCGATGACCGCGCCGCGCACCTCGGCGAGCCCGCCCGCGCGGATCAGGGCCTCACGGCGCACCAGCGAGCAGCCACCGGCGGCCGCCGCCACCCGGGACGTCGACCGGTTCGACCACCGGAACGGGTAGAGCATCGCGAAGAAGTAGACGAACGCGGGGACGATGATCCGCTCCCAGAACGTGTCAGCGCGCAGCACCGCCATCTGGGAGACCATGTCGAGGCGCTGGGTGCGGGCGGAGGCGACCAGCGCCGTCAGCGACCCGGGGTCGTGGGCGATGTCGGCATCGGTGAGCAGCAGGAACTCGACGTCCCCGGCGCATTCGATGCCCCGGCGCAGCGCCCAGAGCTTCCCCGTCCAGCCGGGGGGTGGTTCGGTCGACGCGGTCACGGCCGCCGTCACGTTCGAGCCGCCGCGCTGCGCCGCCTGTTCGGCGAGGGCGCGGGCGACCTCGGGGGTGCCGTCCGTCGAACCGTCGTCGACGAGGATGAGCCGGACCGGACCGGGGTAGTCCTGGGTGAGCAGGCTCGGCAGGGTCACGGGCAGTACGTCCGCCTCGTCCCGGGCCGGGATGACGATCGCGACGCTCGGCCAGCTCGCCGGGGCCTGGCGCCGCGGCAGCCGCTGGTCGGTCCGCCAGAAGGTGCCATGACCGACGGCCAGGTACAGCCAGGCGAGCAACGAGGCGAGGGCTATCCACTGGAGTACAGTCACAGAGAGTAATCCTGCCACGAAGGTCGAACTCCAGTCGGGCGACCGGGGTAATTGTGTGTAAAGAACCGTCCGCTCGGCGGGTACCGCCCGCGGTGGCGCCCCGTCCGGCTCACCACCGCCAACAATGCCGCTGACCTGCGAGAATGCATCCCCACCCGGCCGGAGGCAACCCGTTCGCGCACGGACCGGTGGGCCAGGATCGCCGGCCCGGTGCACGGGCGGGATGACCCGGCCAGGCAGCGTAAGCGGGCACCTCGGTGCCCGGCGAACCCACACGTTGGGAACCCCCGGCCCACCGACGGACACCACACCCCCTTCAACCCCCGCATGGGCCAGCGGCTGCACCATAATCGGGGGGTGACCCGCCGTTCCGAACAGACGACTGACACCCGTGCGGCGCTCGTCGCCGCCGCCCGCCGTCGGTTCGCCGAGCAGGGGTTCGCCGCCACCGGAACCGAGGAGATCGTCGCCGACGCCCAGGTGACCCGCGGCGCGCTCTACCACCACTTTCGCGACAAGGCCGACCTGTTTCGCACCGTCATGGAACAGGTCGCCACCGAGGTGGCCGAGAAACTCGTGGCCGGCGAACTGGCCCGCGACGCGCAGCTCCCCAGTGACGCCTGGACCCAGCTACGCACCGGTTTCCAGTCCCTGCTGGACATCTCCACCGCGGACAGCGACTTCCAACGCATCGTCCTGGTGGATGGTCCGGCCGTGCTCGGCAGCGAGGCCTGGGACGCCCTGGTCGAACGGCACGGCTATCGGCTGCTGTCCGAATGGCTGCAACGGGCCATGTCCGAGGAGGGTATCGACCAGTTGCCGGTCGCCCCGCTGACCCGTCTGGTCGCCGCCCTGCTTTCCGAGGCGAGCATCTACACCGGGCGGGCGGCCGATCCGGACGCGGCCCGGGTCGAGATCGGCATCGTGCTCGACCGGCTGATGCGCGGCCTCAGCCGCGGCGGCGATCTCAGCGCCCAGCCCTCGGTCGGCGCCGAACCGGGCAGCCGTCCGCGCTGATCCCCGCGGGGGATGCCGGTCCTTCCCGGCCGCGCATCCCCCCGCCCCGCCGAGGACGAACGTCGATACCCACGACATCCGCGATATCGGCCCCACACGCACGAACGCCGCCCCGGCCGGGAAGGGATCCGGTCGGGACGGCGCCGCTCATATTGTGCGCTGCCGCGTCACCGCAGGAACATCGCGGTGGCGCCGGGGCAGCGCGGTCGTGCCTGTCGTGCCTGTGGTGCGACGCTGCTGTGGTGCTGTGTCACCGGGGTCGGACGCGGGGCTCAGGCCTCGCGCACGGCGCGGATCGACTCCTTGAGCGAGCCGATCGTGGCGAGCACGGCGGACGTCTCGTACCCGCAGTGCGCCATGCAGTTCGCGCAGCGCGGGTCCTTGCCGCGACCGTAGGAGTCCCAGTCGGTGGTCTCCACGAGCTCCTTGTACGAGGAGACGTACCCGTCGCTCATCAGGTAGCAGGGCTTCTGCCAACCGAACAGCGAGTAGCTCGGGATGCCCCACGCGGTGCAGGCGAGCTCCTTCTTCCCTTCCAGGAAGTCAAGGAACACCGGCGAGTGGTTCAGCCGGAACTTCTTGCGCCGCCCCTCGGCGAAGACCTTGGCGAACATCTCCCGGGTCTCCTGGACCGCGAGGAAGTGCTCCTGGTCGGGAGCCTTCTCGTACGCGTAGCCCGGGGAGAGCTGGATCTGGTCGACCTTGAGGTCGTCGTTGAGGAAGGTCAGGATGTCGATGACGTCCTGGGGGCTGTCATTGTTGAAGAAGGTCGAGTTCGTGCCGACCCGGAAGCCCGCGGCCTTCGCCGCGTGGAACGCCCGGACACACTCGTCGAAGGTGCCCTCCTTCTCCACCACCGCGTCGTGCCGCTCGCGCAGCCCGTCGATGTGCAGGACGAAGGTGAAGTAGGGCGACGGGGTGAAGTTCTTCAGCTTCTTCTGCAGAAGCAGCCCGTTCGTGCAGAGGATCACGAACTTCTTACGCTTGGTAAGCTCGTTCACGATCTCGTGAATCTGCGGGTGCATGAGTGGTTCACCGCCCGCGATCGCAACAACCGGAGCGCCGCACTCCTTCACAGCGGCGAGAGCGTCGTCGACGCTCATGCGCTGCTTCAGGACGGACGCCGGGTGCTGGATCTTCCCACAACCCGTGCAGGACAGGTTGCAGGCAAACAGTGGCTCCAGCTCCAGCACGAGCGGGAAGTGCTTGCGACGCAGCAGTTTCTGCTTCGCCAGATAGGTACCTACACGGAGCTGGTACCGCCACTCGACCGCCACGGCGTAGCTCCCCTCTCTTTGGTCTCCGGTTAATGACCGATGATCGCTGCACTGACCATACAGCCTGTACGTACAGCCTGCATGTCGATCGCTCGATGAAGTGCCGCACAACCGGATCCCCTGCGTGACCGCATCCCCCATCTGGGCGGAATCAGACAGCATCTCGCCAGGTCAGGGGCAATTCAGGGACCGAATGTGCCGCGTGCCACCCAGGCCGGAAACGGCTACTTCGACGTCTCGTCGGACGTGTCAGGAGCGCTTCCGTTTCGGCCGGGTCTCCCCGGCGGCGCCCGCACGCCCGACGCCGCCAAGACCATTTCTGTCACTGAGAGTGACACAATCAATGCCCACGCGCGACTCGAGGACAGCCCACCACCCGGACGACACTCCACGTGTCCACCGGACCGGGACAGGAATCGCGATCCCGGTCCCGGTCGCGCGGCGGGTGGGTGAGGTGGACCAGGTGTCGGGATCGCCAGGTGCGGACAGCAGGGTCGGCCCCGAAGGCGGGCCGGGACAGACGAATCCCCGGGCCCGCCGACCACCTGGCGGGCCCGGGGAACCCGACGTTAGGACGTGGCCCGCGAGGCGGCCGGCCGCGACAGCGGTGCCGGCGAGGAGTTCCCCGCGGCCCGACGCAGCTCCTTGGGCAGATGGAAGGAGATCGACTCCTGGCCGACGGAACGGACCGTGACATCGGTCGGGCCGAGGCCCGACAGCGCCGCGGTCAGTTCCTCGACCAGTGCCGGCGGTGCGGACGCCCCGGCCGAGATGCCGACCGTCTCCACCCCGGCGAGCCAGGACAGCCGCACGTCACCGACGTTCTCCACCAGGTGGGAGGAGACACCGTCGCGGTTGCTGACCTCGACGAGGCGCACCGAGTTCGCGCTGTTCGCCGAGCCGACGACCAACACGAGCTGCGCCTCCTGGGCGACCTTGCGCACGGCGTTCTGCCGGTTGGACGTCGCGTAGCAGATGTCGGCCGATCCGGGGCCGACGATCGCCGGGAAGCGTTCCCGCAACGCGTCGACGATCTCGGACGCCTCGTCCAGCGCGAGGGTCGTCTGCATCAGGTAGGTGACCCGTTCCGGGTCGGGGACCTCGAGGTCGGCGACCTCGGCCGGCGACTGGACGAGCTGGATCCGCCCGGGCGACTCCCCGAGGGTGCCGTCGACCTCCTCGTGGCCGGCGTGGCCGATGAGCAGGACGGTGTCCCCGCGGGCGGTGAACCGGCGCGCCTCCGCGTGCACCTTCTCGACCAGCGGGCAGGTGGCGTCGATGACGGACAGCTCGCGCCCGTCCGCCTGATCCCACACCGCGGGGGCGACACCGTGCGCGGAGAAGACCACGGTGGCGCCGGCGGGCACCTCGTCGAGTTCCTCGACGAACACCGCGCCGCGGGCGGCGAGGTCCGCGACGACATGGGAGTTGTGCACGATCTGCTTGCGGACGTAGACGGGCGCGCCGTGCAGGTCCAGGGCGCGCTCGACGACCTCGATCGCCCGCTCGACCCCGGCGCAGAACGCCCGCGGCTCGGCCAGCAGCACCGTGCGCCGACCGACCGCCGCGGCCCACGCGGCCAGCGGCGTACCGAGCCGGCTCATCGTGAGCAACCCCCGCACACCGCGGCGGACCAGGTCGAGCCGACCCAGCGGCTCGTCCATGGTGTCGACGATGACGCGGACGGCCGCGAACGGCACGTCCCCGCTGCCCTCGGCGATCGGCGCGCTCTCCATGTCGACGGCGATGGCGCCGGTGGCGGCGAGCCGGGTCCGCTCGCTGCCGTGGGCCACCCTGGGCACGGTGATGATCGGGCCGACGTGCACGGTGAAGCCGAGTCGGCGCAGGTCACCGGCCAGCAGCGGAGCCGAGGCGCACGGGGTGACGGTCCCGTCGGACGAGCGGACCTCCTGCGCCACGACGATGTGCCCGGGTTTCACCCCGGGGGCGAGCCCGCCGGAGAGGCCGACGATGGCGACCGCGTCGGGCCGTGCCTCGCGGACCACCCGGGCGGCCTGGCGGGCTCGGTCGGGGCCCATACCCGTCCGAATCATGATCGTGTCGGAGGGCAGCCCGGAGCGGCCGGCCGCCATCGCCTCGAACCGCAGCGCGGTCGCGACGACGAGTCGTCCCGTCCGGCTCGCACCGCCGGACGTCCCCGCCACCGCGGAGGCGGCAGCCGGGGTGGTCGCGGAGGCGGAGGTCGCGGCCGGGGTGGTCGCGGCTGGATTGGTGACAGCCTGGGTGGTGGTGGTGGAGGTGGCAGCCGTGGGGGCAGCGGCGGCGGTGGGGCGACGGGCGCCGGCGGCCGGTGTGCGGAAGGGCAGCACGGGCGCGCGCGACGGGTCCGCGGGTGCTCTGGAGGGAACGGACGGTGACAGTGTGTCCTGGGCGGGGATCACCGCGGGCACGGCCACCGGCGTCGGATGCTCTCCGGCGACGGTGCCGTCCCCGCCCGGGGATGCGGAGGTGTTCATGGTGTCGTTACCCCGGTGAGGCTCACGTACCGGCCGAGTGCGGTCAGAGGGAACACCAGCCGGTACAGGTTGTAGTTCAGGGAGAAGTCCCCGGGGAAGCCGGTGCCGGTGAAGTGGGGCTCGTCCCAGGTGCCGTCCGGACGCTGGGTCTCGCACAGCCACCGAACCCCGCGTTTGACCGCGAGGCTGTGCGGGTCGACGGCGAGCAGGGCGAGCAGGGCCCAGGCGGTCTGTGACGCGGTGAGCGCGCCACGTCCGATCCAGGCCGGGTCGGTGTAGGAGCGCAGGTCCTCACCCCAGCCGCCCTCGGGAGCCTGGTGTTCGAGCAGCCAGCGCACCGATGCCGTGATCGCCGGGTGGTCGGTCGGCACACCGGCGCCGATGAGCGCCGGCACGACCGCACCGGTGCCGTACACGTGGTTGACGCCCCACCGGCCGAACCAGGAACCGCCCGGCTCCTGGTTGTCCAGCAGCCACCGCACCGCCCGCTGGGTGATCGGGTGATCGGAGCGGCCCAGGTCGGCGAGCATCTCGACCAGGTGGGCGGTGACGTCCGCCGACGGTGGGTCGACGACCTCACCGAAGTCGCAGAACGGGATCTTCATCGCGAGCATCTGGACGTTGTCGGCGTCGAAGGCACCCCAGGCGCCGTTGGACGAGCGCATCCCGACGCTCCAGTCGACCCCGCGGGCGGCGGCGGCGCGGATCGCGGCGGCGAGCGCCGGATCGGCATCCTCCACCGTGTTCGGCCGGCTACCGAAAGCCCCGGCACCGCCGTGTGAACCGGCCCGGCCGGCGCCGGTGACCGAGGCGTGTCCGTCACCGAGCAGGCGGCGCAGCGCCAGAACGACTTCGGCGGTGTCGTCGACGTCCGGATAGAAGTCGTTGTCGAACTCGAACGCCCAGCCGCCGGGGGCGAGTTCGGGGCGGCGCACCGCCCAGTCGCCGGCGACCCGGACCTCCTCGTCCACCAGCCATCTGCCGGCCTTCACCATCGCCGGATGGTCACCGGGGACGCCGGCGTCGGAGAGCGCGACGACGGCGAGCGCGGTGTCCCACACCGGTGACTGGCAGGCCTCGATCTGGCGGGCCGGGCCCTCGGGGGTGTCCCGGCGGATCACGTAGCGGTCCATGCCACGGAACGCGGCGGCGATCACCGGGTGGTTGAGCGGGTAGCCCATCAGGTGCAGGGCCATCACCGAGTACACCCAGGGCGGCTGGATACCGCCCCAGCAGCCGTCGGCCTCCTGGCGGGCGACGACCCACTCGGCGGCCCGGCGCAGCGCCAGGCTGCGCAGCAGCTTGATCGGCCGACGCTCGTAACGGTGCAGCAGCTTGTCGAGCCGCTCGAAGGCTCCCTCCCAGCTGCGCAGGGGCGCCAGCTTGCGGGGCGGCGCCGCCACCTTGAGCTCGTCGATGTCGAAGCCGAGGTCATGCGCCGGGCGCAGGGAACCGACGATCGTGAGCGCGACGATCGTCTGGCGCGCCCAGCAGGCGAAGTCGTAGACGTTCAGCGGCAGCCAGGACGGCGCCAGGATCAGCTCCGGCGGGATCACCGGCACGTCGTCCCAGGACCACTGGCCCAGCGCCGCCAGCCAGATCCGGGTGAACACCCGGGAGGCGGCGATGCCGCCCT
The DNA here is from genome assembly GCF_023242945.1 of Frankia umida. Classification (NCBI taxonomy): domain Bacteria; kingdom Bacillati; phylum Actinomycetota; class Actinomycetes; order Frankiales; family Frankiaceae; genus Frankia; species Frankia umida. The sequence goes on along the minus strand of NZ_JALKFT010000001.1, from coordinate 507,006 downwards.
GCTCCCGGACGAGTTCGGCGGCCCGCGCCATGTGCGGCGCGTCGACCGCGTCCCCGGCCAGTCGCAGCGCGATGTAGGCCTCGACAGTGGTCGACAGGTCCGCCGGGCCACCGTAGAAGGTGGCCCAGCTGCCGTCGGGCTGCTGCTGGGAGCGGATCCAGCGGGCGGTCTGCTCGGTCTCCTCGACACCACGGATGCCGAGGAACTGCTTCATGAACAGGTCCTCGGCGTCCATCGTGACGTTGGTCTCGAGGTTGCCCTTCCACCATCCCTCGTCCGCCTGGAGGGCGAGGAGATGGTCACGGGCTCGCTGCGTCGCGACCTGGGCGCTGGCCGTGACGGCGAGGTGCGCGGCGGCCGGCGCGGTCACCGCACCCGACACGTCCGGTGGACTGGTCGGCGCCGCCGCCTCCTCGGTCAGCGGCGGCGACGACCGGGAGATCCCATAGGCCTCGGCGGTGGCGGGCACCGGGATGGCGGGCCGCTTCGGAGTCTCCTGCGCGGACGGAGCAGCCGGGGACGGGTCCGAAGTCAGGCTCATCGACGACTCCCCTCGTCGTACGGGCGATGGTCAAACAGGCGATCGTCGGGGTGATCGCCGACCGCGTGAGCGCCGGTGCGCACCTGCGGCCTCCTAGCTATCGCGCTCGGTCACGAAACGGGCGAGGGCGAGCAGCTCGGCCTCGACCTGCGCCGGCATCGACAGCGAGCGCAGAACGCTCTCGCAGGCCTCGAGCTGCCGGTCGGCCTCGGCGGTGGTCCATTCCCGGCCACCGGCCCGCTCGACGAGTTCGGCGATGTGCCTCAGTTCCGCCTCGGTGGACTCACCCGACGCGGTCAGGAACGCGCGCAGTTCGTCGGCGGCGGCTCCGCCGGCCTCCAGCGCCACGACCACCGGCACCGACTTCTTGCGCGAACGCAGGTCGGAGAGCACCGGCTTGCCGGTGACGGCCGGGTCGCCCCAGATGCCGAGCAGGTCGTCGATGAGCTGGAAGGCGGTGCCCAGGCGCGAACCGTACTCGGCCAGGCCGTCGACCATCTCGTCGCCGGCCCCGGCGAGCACGGCGCCCAGCGACGCCGAGCAGGCCAGCAGCGCGCCGGTCTTGCCGTCTTCCATCTGCAGCGTGTCCGCGACCGTCACGTCGGTGCGGCTTTCGAACATCAGGTCCTCGGCCTGGCCGCGGACCAGGTCCTGGATACCGGCGCTGAGGATCAGCGCGGCCCGGCGCGCCGGGTCGCCCTCGACCTCGAGCAGGATCTGCACGGAGAGCCCGAGCAGGGCGTCGCCGGCCAGGATCGCGCCGTCGGCCCCGAAGACCGTCCACGCCGTCGCGCGGTGGCGGCGCTCGCGGTCGCCGTCCATCAGGTCGTCGTGCAGCAGCGAGAAGTCGTGCACGAGCTCGACGGCGCAGGCGGCGGGCAGGCCCACCTCCGGCGGCGCGCCCGCGGCCTCGGCCGACAGCAGTGCCAACGCCGGACGGACGAGCTTGCCGCCCGAGCCGGTCAGTGGCTTGTTCTCGGCGTCGACCCAGCCGCGGTGGTAGGCGACAATGTGGCGAAGACGCGGGTTCAGGCGGTCCACCACGGCGCGCAGCGCCGGGACGGTGAGGGTCCTCCCCCGCTCGATCGCATCCGGAACCGTCATGGTCATACCGGGAATCCCCCTGTGGATGAGTGCTCCTGCTGGCCGGTGGTCACCGGTCCGACAGCCTCCGTGGAACCGGCGGCTGTCGCGTTCGCTCCCCGTGGATCCGGAAAATCCGACGAATCCGATGGTTCTGGTCTGTCCGGCAGGTCGTCTGACGCCTGCCGTGGCTCCACCGCGAGCCCGCCCCGCGCCGCCGACGCCGCTGGCCCAGCCGACACGGCCGACACAGCCGGTGCGGCTGGCACGGCCGAGGGCCGCTCAGCCAGGTCGACCAGGTCGGCCAGGTCCCCCACGACTACCCCCATGCCCGCCAGGCTCTCACGGGCCGCAGCGACTCCGCTACGCACGGCCGATTCCATGGTCGCCGGCCAGCCGGTGTCGGTGTAGGTACCGGCCAGGGCAAAGTGCGCCAGGCCGGTCGACGCGCCCGGGCGCAACGCGAGCGAACCGGGCACCTGTCGGAAGGTCGCCGTGCGCTCCCGGGTCACGAAGACCTCGATCGGCTCGGCGGCCCGCGCGGCCGGGAACAGCCGCGCCATCTCCTCGGTGAACAGCGTCGCGACGTCGCCGGCCGGCATGTTGATCCACGGCTCGGCGGCCGACTGGGACAGCGCCAGGTACTGTGCTCCGGGCGGCCCGGAGGCGGCCAGGCCCGAGGAGATCGTCCGGTCGAAGATCCACTGGATCGGCGAGTCGACGACCGCGAGGAACGGGCCCTCGATCACCTGACGCGGGTAGATCATGTGCACGTTGATGATCGGCGAGTCGCCGAGCGCGTGCAGCCGCCGCGCGTCGACGGTGGCGCCGTCGGGCAGCAGCCCCGCGGCCGCCGGCGCCGGGGTGGCGAGCACCACCGCGTCGGCGTACAGCGAACCGGACGGGTCCGCCCCGGGCACGGCCTCACCCCGGCTGGTACCGCCGGCGGTCACCGAGACCCGCCAGCCCGCGCCGTCCGCGGTGACCGAGCGCACCTTCACACCGGTACGCACGTCCGCGCCGACCGCGGTCAGGGCCGCCAGCGCCGCGTCACCGTGCAGACGTGACAGCGGCACCTCCGCCCAGCCGATGTCGCCGGCGTCGGCGGCCTCCAGCAGGCCGGTGCGCACCACCTTGGCGGCCAGGCCCAGCGAGGCCTCGTCCGCGGGCAGGTTCAGCGTCGCCACGGTCAGCAGTTCCCACAGCGCGCTGGTCGCCGCCGGGCCCTGGCCGTGGCTGGCGAGCCAGGCGCCGAACGAACCACTGTCCACCCGCGGGGAGCGTTCGTCGAGCCGGCCGAGCTGGAACGCCGCGAGCCCGGCCCGGACCCGTTCGGCCAGCGGAAGCGCCTTGTAGCCCAGCAGCGCCGGCGCGAGATGCAGCGGCGCGGGCAGGCGCACACTGGTGCGGCGCAGCCGGGTGCGGGTCTGGGTCGCACCGAGCAGCACCGGGACGTCCAACCGGGGCTGCAGGGTGGTCAGGTGGGTCACGCCGAGGCGGGCGATCAGCCCGCGGTAGGCGGTGCAGCAGCGCATGAACACGTGCTGACCGGTGTCGATCCACAGCTCGCCGCGGCGAAACGACGTCGTCGCCCCGCCGAGGCGCGGCCGGGCCTCGAGCATCGTCACCCGGGCGCCGGCGTCGGCGGCGACCAGCGCCGCGGCCATCCCGGCCAGGCCCCCGCCGATGACGACCAGGTGCGGCTGACCGTCCGTCCCGGCGGCGCTCATGCGGCGCTCGTCTCGGGGCGTCCGGCGAGGCTACGGGCGGCGACGACGGCCTTCTGCCAGCTGGGCAGCGCGAGCCGGCTCTCCAGCACGGCGGCCGGCTCGTTCTTGATCCGACGGTTGAGCCGCAGGTAGATGCCGGCCATCGCACCACAGCAGGCGGCGCTGCGCCGGTCGAGCAGGTCGAGCAGCACCATGCCGCGGTCGTACCAGTCCTCGGCCCGCTGCGCGGCGAAACGCAGGTAGCCCAGCAGTGCCACCTCGGGTCCGCCCAGACGGCCGCTGGCGTCCACGGTGAGGTCGACGCCGAAGTCCTCGAGTTCGCGGGCGGGCAGGTAGATCCGACCACCGAGCAGGTCCTCGCGGACGTCACGCAGGATGTTGGTCTGCTGCAGCGCCACCCCGAGCGCGTCGGCGACCGCCGGGGCGTCGCGCACGGACGCGGCCTGTTCGGTGCCGAAGATGCCCAGCGACAGCCGTCCGATGGTGCCGGCGACCAGCCGGCAGTAGCCGACCATGTCGTCGAAGGTCTCGTATGTCGAGCCGTGGACGTCGCTCTCGACACCGTCGGCGAGCTCGATGAACGCCTCCAACGGGATAGGGAAGCGGCGGGCGGCATCGGCCAGCGCGACGTAGACCGGGTCGGTGGAGCTGTTCTCCCCGAGGTCGTTCACCTCGGCCCGCACCTCGGCGAGACCGGCGAGCTTCTCGGCGTCGGGCAGGTCACCGTCGCCGATGTCGTCGAGGCGGCGCGACAGGGCGTAGACGGCGGACAGCGCGCCACGCTTGTCCGGCGGCAGCAACCGGATGCCGTAGGAGAAGTTACGAGCCGCCTCGCGGGTCAGCGCCTCACAGGACGCGTACGCCTCGACGACGGTCGGCCGGCCGACCAGGCGCGGGAACTCGGCGCTCATCGGCCGCCACCCGCCACACCGGAGCGTCCCGCCACAGCGGAGCCGCCGACCGAGGCGCCGGCGGGGTCGCCGGTCACCGGTGGCCGGGCGGGCAGGCCGCCGGCGCTGGTGGCGCTGGCCACCGCGGCGGCGGTGCTGGCCGCGGCACCCGAACCTCGGGCGGCCGAGCGGGCCAGGGCGAGGGCGATGGCACCGGCCATCCGCGGCTTCGCCGCCTTCGGCGTGCCGCTGAGCACGTCGTAGTCGGCCCGCCGGATCGCGTCGAGCGCGGACCGGCCGCCACCGACGAAACCGGCCAGGGCCAGGCGCAGGCGACCCGGCACCATCGAGACCAGCGGCGCGCCCGCGTCGATCACGGCGCGGGCCCGGGTGACCTCGAAGGCCATCAGGTGGCGCACCGCCGGACCGGCGCTGGGTGCGCGCAGGTCGTCCTCGGTCACCCCGAAGGCGTCCAGGTCCTCCAGCGGGAGGTAGATCCGCCCTGCGGCGAGGTCCTCGGCGACGTCCTGCCAGTGTTCGACCAGCTGGAGCGCGGTACAGACCCGGTCGGAGAGCACCACCCGGTCGGGGGTGGCCAGGCCGAACACGCCGAGCACCATCCGGCCGACCGGGTCGGCCGACAGAGTGCAGTAACGCACCAGGTCGTCGAAGGTCTCATACCGGGTGACCAGCTGGTCCTGCCGGTTGGCCTCGACCAGCCGCTCGAACGGCTCGGCCGGCAGGTCGCAGGCCCGCACGGTCGGGGCGAGCCGGCGCAGTACGGGTAGTTCCGGCTCGCCGCCGGCCCAGATCACCGCGAGGTCGACGTCGAGCCGGTCCAGCAGCGCCAACCGGTCGCCGTCGGCCTCGTCACCGAGGTTGTCGACGAAGCGGCAGTAGGCGTACAACGCGTTGAAGTGGGTGCGCACGGCGGGCGGCAGGACGATCGGTGCGACCGGGAAGTTCTCCGCCGGCGCTGCGAGCAGCAGCTGGTCGGCGGAGGTGGTCAGGCCGGTCGTGCGCGGCGGCGCGGCCGTGCGCGGTGGCCCGGTTGGGGCGTCGATAGCGGTCATACGCCTCTCCTTCGATGACGGTCCGCACCCCGGGCGCGGTGTGCCGGATCGGGACTGCGCGAACGCCGTGACCGGCGCCGCGACTCGGACTACCGAGGGTCAGCGCCGATAGTCGACCAGGTGGTCAGCCGGGACGGGTCGCGTCCGCCGGGCGGCCGGGGCGGGACGGATCATCCGAACACCCCGGCCAGCCCCCGGTACACCGACGGCGCAGCGTCGTGGATGCGCACCGCGCCACGCAGCCAGGCCGGCGTCCAGACCTCGGCGCGCCCCCTGCCGGTGGCGGCGAGCATCCGCTCCGCGACAAGCGCGGGCGGGATCGGCCGCGGCCAGCGACGCACGTAGGGCGCCCCACGCCGTTGGAAGAACGGCGTGTCCACCACACCTGGGATGCACAGTGTCACCGTGATGCCGCGTCGCCCGACCTCGGCCCGCAACGCGTCGGTGAAGCCCACCATCGCCGCCTTGGTGGCGGAGTAGGCGACCTCACCGCGCACGCCGAGCGAGCCGGCGATGCTGCCGACGATCAGAATGCGGCCGTGGCCCCGGTCGAGCATGGCCGGTAGCATGGCCCTGACCAGCGCCATTGGCGACAGGACGTTGACCGCGACGAGCTGTGCGATCGCGTCGGGCGACATCGCGTCGAACGGGCCGGCCGCGCCGAGCCCGGCCGAGCACACCACCAGATCGATGTCTCCAAGCAGTTCCGTGGCCCGGGAGGCCACATTGATCTCGGCTCCTGGGACAGCCAGGTCGACCGCGATGCGGTGACTCTCCGTAGCAGCAGCGACTTCGTCCAGGGCGGCGCCGTTGCGTCCGACGAGCAGCGAACGGCAGCCACCGGCGGCCAGCAGCAGCGCGGCCTCGCGACCGATGCCACTCGAGGCGCCGGTGACGACCGCCGTGCGCGGCGGCCAGGCTGGCGTGGTCGCGCCCGTGCGCGCGACCCGGTTGGCGAGAACGGTCAACCCTCCGTCACGGAAAGCAGGCCGGGACCGTGTGCTCATGACACACCACTTCCGGTCGTTCCTTTCACGCAGTTCTCCCCCGCGGGCACTGGTTGCACGTCACCTACTACTTTCCCCACTCATCTCGCCCCGCGTCGCGAGGTGGTGCGATCGCGCGAACTCGTCCGCCGGATCGGCGCGGTGGCCCCGGGCACAGGACCTGACCGACCGGAACAGCTACTCGATATCAACTGTCGAACTGCGGACCACGGTGCATCGGCAGCACCGCGCGAGCGCGTGCACTGCCTCCTCCATTCCACCGTCCGATCGCCGGATCGTCCATGGTCAGATGGGCGACATCGGGTGGGTGGAACCCCGCGGATGGCTCCGCACTCCCTATCACACTCCCTGTCGGGCGATGCCCCTCCGGTCAGGGAGGTGACTCCCGTCAACGCCGGGTGAGTGACCCGTTTGACGGACCCATGATGGTTTCGGGATCTTCCGGGTAACCGGATGACCACTTCATGGGCGGACGATTACGGTGATTTCTCACCACGTTGTGGGGGGCGGATTTACACACCGACCCGGATGGGGACTCCCCGGCACCCGACCGGCCCAAACGGGCTGCACAGCCCCGTGGCCGCAGTGGGCGACGACCCTCCGCCGCCCCGGCCTGAACGGGCCCGACGACGCCGACCAACCGGGAACCAGGCGCATTCGGCACACCTCCCGCGCCGCGGCGAACAGGTCGACACCGCGGGCAGGACGACCCGGTCGGGCATCGTCTCAGCGCTGATCCATCCTCCACACGACAACACCCTACCGGCACTCACAAAGAGGTTCGAAAGAGACGATTTACCGAACATCGCGGACGAGCCATCGGCCGGCATATCCGGCCACTCGTGATATCCGACACATAGTCTCTCCTCATGTCCGCCGATGGTCCAGATGTGGCGAACACTACGACGATACCGGCACGTTCGGTGGTCATACCCGGAGGGAGACCCCCGATCGGATACCCAGTCGATCCACCCGATTACCGATAACCGGGGATGATCGGGTCGTCCGACCATCCGGCGGAGGCCCTACCCCGGGTGGTTACCCGGATGGTTTCCGGTCCGCCGATCACCGGGATCCGGCTTTCGGTCGCGGCCGAATCCCGGCCTACCCGCGGGGCCGGACAACCACCGGGGCCTCGCTGCCCAGCGCGGCCAGTGCGGCGGCCACGATCTCCCGCCGCTCCTCGCTGGTGACCAGGCACGACGAGGCGATCGAGGTGGCCGACGCGGCCGAGCCGGTCGCCGTGACCGAGCAGGCCACGGCGGTGGCCCGTTCCAGGGCGCGGCTCATGATGCCGGCCTTCAGCGCTCCGATCGCGCAGCGGGCCCGCAGCAGCCGTGCCTCCGACGGGTCCGGACCGGCCAGGGCCCGCACGAGCATGCGCTGCAGCGAGAGCATGTCCTGCTCGCCGATCCGCCGGTGGATGATCGAGGGATCGTCCGCCAGTAACAGCAGCATCCCGCCCGCACTGGCCATCACCTCGGCGATCCGCTCGATCACCAGGTCGGGGCTCGGCGATGGCGTCTGGCGCGTCAGCTCCGCCAGCCGCCCGAGGTCCCGCACGAACGGTTCGAGCAACGCGTCGAGGATGGTCTCCTTCGACGGAAAGTGGTAGTAAAGCGCCGCCTTGGTCACACCGAGCCGCTCGGAGATGTCCCGCACCGACGTTCCGGCGTAGCCCTGCTCGCTGAACAGGGCGGCGGCGGCGGCGAGGATGCGCGACCGGGTATCTCCCGAGGACCGCGGGGACTGTGGTGACCGGGAGGGCTGTGGTGATCGGGAGGGCTGTGGTGACCGCGAGGACTGTGGTGACCGCGAGGACTGCGCGGGCTTGGCCAGGGGGCGCACCTGTGCGGGCATGGTGGTGCTCACTCTCCGATCCAGTACGCCCGGATGTTGCCGTCATCCCCAACCTACCGATCGATCGGTAAGCCTGCGCGTCCGGATCGGCCGATCGCCACCGAGGTGCCGCCGGCCAGCTTCGCTACCGCGACCGAGGGTTCACTCGACGCCGCCGCGGATGAGGCGGGCGGTCTCCTGCGCTATCCGACTCAGCGACTCCTGCGGCAGGTCACGCTCCGCGGTGGACGCGCTGATCCGCGGCCCCGGCCGCAGACCGAGGTAGGCGGCGGCCGCCAGAGCAGCGCCGAGCAGCGGCGCGACGACGAACAGCCACAGCTGACCCACCGCCCAGCCGCCGACGAACACGGCCGGCCCGAGCGAACGGGCCGGGTTCACCGACGTCCCGTCCATCGGGATGCTGATCAGATGGCACAGGGTGAGCACCAGGCCGATCGCGAGGCCCGCGAACCCGAAGGGCGCCCTGACATCGGTCGCTCCCAGCACGGTGAACACCAACAGCGCGGTGAGCAGCACCTCGACGAGAAAGACACCGCCGAGACCGAAGCCGCCCGGCGAGTGGGCGCCGTAGCCGTTGGCGCCGAGGCCCCTGGTCCCGGCCGAGTAGCCGAACGGACCCGAGTCGGCGAGCAGCCACACCGTGGCCGCCGCGATGATGCCGCCGACGCACTGGGCGACCACGTAGCCGACCGCGTGCCGAGGCTGGATCTTGCGGCACAACAACAGACCCAGGGTCACCGCCGGGTTCACGTGCGCGCCCGAGATCGGACCGATCACGTAGACGATCACCAGCAATGCCAACCCGAAGGCCAGCGCGATCCCGAGGGTACCCATCACGTCGCCGGCCAGCACCGCCGTTCCCACACCCCCGAAGACCAGGACGAACGTTCCGATTCCTTCGGCCAGGTACCTACGCACGTGGCCTCCCCCCTGCACCGGGACGCGCCACGAGCCGTGGCCGGACCGCAGGACGCGTCCACCTTGATAACTACGGGTCCTGAAATGGTTCCACAGAGTCCCGAAGTTCGCCGGGCGACCAGCCTGGACGGTGACGGATCGTGCCCGTCGATGCTCAGCGCACTCGGGAGGTGACCGCACCGTCCGTGCTGGCGGGACGCTCGGCGCCGTACTCGAGGTAGCCGGCCCGCCGCGAGGTGCCGCGCAGCCGGGCGGCGGCGGTGACCCGTCGGGCGTGCAGCGGGGGTAGCAGCGCGCCCACCTCGTCGATCGGCACGAAGGCGAAGTTGACGAGTTCGTCCATGTCCAGCTGGATGCGCTCGCGCCAGTCATCGGTGAGCCGCCCGCCGTCGAAGACGAAAAGCAGCATCTCGCCCTCGAGCCAGCCGTCGTGTGGGCGCGGCGCCCAGTCGACGGCCAGCAGCTCGCCGATCGGCGGGGTGATGCCGAGTTCCTCCTCCACCTCACGCACGCAGGCCGCGTACGGCGACTCACCGGGTTCGACGAAGCCCCCGGGAATGTCCCAGCCGGGCTTGTAGGACGGCTCGACCAGCAGGACCCGCTGCTGGTCGTCGAAGAACAGGGCACCGGCCGCCGCGAAGGGCCGCGCCATCGGCGGGAAGGTCCCGCCCGAACTCGCCTCGCTCACGGTGGGCACGCCCCTGACCCCCCGTCGCCGCGCCCCCCGCCCCCCCCCCCCCCCCCCCCCCCCCCCCCCCCCCCGGGGCCCCCCCCCGCCCTACCCACCCGTACCGAATCGCACTCCGCCATGAGATCCACGCCCACCCGTCGTCCAGGGAGTCTCACGATCCCCATTCACGTACATCATCATCCGACCCAGGACCAACGGCCAGACAGTACAGACAGCCAGACAGCCAGACAGCCAGACAGCCAGCCAGCCAGCCGGACAGCGAGCCAGCCGGCCGGCCACGAAGCCGACCGCGTGCGCGGTGGCATCCTCGATACCCGACCACGAAATGCGCCGTCCTGCCAGTGATTCACCTCCGTGGACCGGCGAAGGATACGCGCGTCCAGGTGAAGACGGGAAGCCACAGCAATGCACGAGACAACGGGTTAATTTCGCTGACATCTACAGCACTCACCCCCGCGCCTTCACCACCACCGGGCGGCATTACCCGTCGCCGTCGCCAGATGGCCCGAGCGTCACCGCCGACCGACGCCGACAACGCGGTGAGAACGACACACCACCGTGACCGCCCGCCTTCAACCTCGAGACATCTCCGCAGTTACGTCAGATTTCTCGTAAAAGTGTTGTTTTTGCGGATTTTTGGTCCTTGCTTCGACCGCGGTGGAGGACCTTCCGGCGACATCGGAGATCGGCCGGCGAAGCCGCGGCGCACCCCGCGCCGACGAGCCGCAGGCGTGGCTCCCGCGCAGGCCCGCCGACACCGTTCGAGTCGGATCGCCACCGGCGCCCTCGGTGATGTGATTCCGGACAAGTAGCAAGGCCAGAGCGTCGCCAGGGGCTTTTCGATCATACCGGCAGGGAAGGGTGATGGACCGCGGCGGCTACCCGGGGCCGTGGCGTGAGCGCTCCGGCCGATCCGACCGAACACCCGCGGATCCGAGTTGGTGACTCATCGCTGCCAACCCACCCCGTTCGGCATCAGATGATCGCGTCGAGCGAGCCGGCGTATGCCCCGCTGACACCCTCTCGATCCGCACCGGACTCGGCCGCTGGAGTCACAAAAGAATGTCTTGCCAACCGCTTTAGGTTGCCCTAACTTAGCTGAGGTTAACCGCAGGATTTCGCAATCGACAGGCCACCGGGCAACCGCGGGCTACGACGGACGGAGGCCACGTGCTTCCCACATTTGTGATCGGGCTCCGCGAGGGCCTGGAAGCGGCGCTGATCGTCGGGATCGTCGCCGCCTTCCTCCGCCAGCGCGAGCGGCGGGACGCGCTGCGCCAGGTCTGGCTCGGCGTCGGTCTCGCCCTGATGCTGTGCCTCGGAGTGGGCGTCGGGCTGCACGTGCTGGACCGGGAGCTGCCCCAGCGTCAGCAGGAGGGCCTGGAGACGGTCATCGGGCTGATCGCGGTCGCGATGGTCACCTACATGATCGTCTGGATGCGCCGGCACTCCCGTGACCTGCGGGTCTCCCTCGAGTCGGCCACCGAGTCGGCGCTGGAGAAGGGCTCCACCCGGGCACTGGTGCTGATGGCGTTCCTCGCCGTGCTGCGGGAGGGCTTCGAGACCGCGGTCTTCCTCATCGCCGCCTTCAACGCGAGCAACAACGCCACCACGGCGGGCGGTGGCGCGCTGCTCGGCGTGGTCATCGCCGTGCTCATCGGGTTCGGTATCTACCGCGGCGGGGTGCGGATCAACCTGGCCCGCTTCTTCCGGGTCACCGGTGTGGTCCTGGTCGTCATCGCCGCCGGGCTGCTGGCCACCGCCGCGCACACCGGGCACGAGGCGGGCTGGCTCGACATCGGCCAGTCCCGCACGGTCGATCTGAGCTGGCTGGTGCGCCCGGGCACGGTGCTGGCCAGTGTGCTCACCGGCGTCCTCGGGTTGCAGCCGCGGCCGGTGGTCGCCGAGGTCGTCGCGTGGCTGGTGTACCTCGTCCCGCTGCTGCTGTACGTCACCTGGCCGGCCAGGCGTCGGCCCAGCCCCCGTTCCCCGGTCACCGCGCCGTCGGACGGCCCCGCGTCCGAGCCGGTCGCCGCGCGTGAGGCGGAGACCATCGAGACGTCCGCCGTCAACACGACCAGTTCGGCGGAGACCTGAGAGCACCGCGTCAGCGGTGTACATCGCATCAATGGACAGACGAGATAGGGGCACCACGTGCGTCGCGCACCAGTCGCGTACAGCGCCATCGCCATTGTCCTCGCGACGAGCGCCGTCGCCTGCGGAGAAAGTGATTCCGGCAGCTCCGGCGGTTCGGGATCCGGCGAGAAGCAGACCGTCACCCTCACCCTGACCTCCAAGGGCTGCTCGCCGAGCGTGACGAGCATCCCGGCGGGCCCGACCACGTTCAACGTGGTGAACAAGGACGCGGGCGCGGTCACCGAGGCCGAGCTGATGAAGGGCGACACCATCCTCGGCGAGAAGGAGAACATCGCACCCGGGCTTTCCGGGTCGTTCTCCCTGAACGTGAAGCCGGGCAGCTACCAGCTGTACTGCCCCGGTGGTTCCGGCCCGGAGAAGGTCGACTTCACCGTGACCGCGGCGGCGAGCGCCGCGCCGGCGACGACGTTCAGCCCGCAGGTCACCGCGGCGCTGACCGCCGCCACCACCGGGTACGCCACCTACGTTCGCCAGCAGGTCGCGGACCTGGTGAAGAACACCGCCGCGTTCGTCACCGCGGTGAAGGCCGGCGACCTCGACCAGTCCGCGAAGCTGTACGCGGCGCCCCGGCTCAACTACGAGCGGATCGAGCCGGTCGCGGAGTCCTTCGGTGACCTCGACCCGGCGATCGACGCCCGCGCCGACGACGCGCCCGACCCGGCGACCTGGACCGGCTTCCACCGCCTGGAGAAGGCGATCTTCGCTGACAGGTCGATCGCGGGCCTGGGCACCGTCGCCGACCAGCTCAACACCGACGTCGGCAAGCTGAACTCGCTGGTGGCGACGGTCTCCTTCCAGCCCGCGCAGATCGCCAACGGCGCGACCGAGCTGCTCAACGAGGTCGGCCAGTCGAAGATCACCGGCGAGGAGGAGCGGTACAGCAAGCTCGACCTGCTCGACATGCAGGGCAACATCGAGGGCGCCGACAAGGCGTTCAGCCTGCTGGAGCCGGCACTCAGGACGCTCGACCCCAAGCTCGCGACCACCGTGCGGACCCGGTTCACCGCGATGTACAAGGCCCTCGAGCCCTACAAGAAGGGCGACGGCTACGTCTCCTACGACACGGTGACCGAACCGCAGCGACGCACCCTGTCCCAGGCAGTCGACGCCCTCGCCGAGCCGCTGTCCCAGGTGGCCGGCATCGTCGTCAGCTAGCCCCCGGCCGCCGGGCTGACCCGGCAGTCGACGCGTTTCACGGCAACAGGCCTGGGGCCGGACGGTGACACGTTCGGCCCCCACCGGCATGAGATGGCCGGGCATGCTGGATCGGTCGCTGACGGTCGATCACCCTGGCAACGCCCGGACCCCGCATGAAGAGGAGCACGTCATGGTCGAGCGGTTCACCGTGTCCCGACGGCGAGCGCTGTTCGGCGCGGCGGGACTGGCCGGAGCGGGGGTCGCGGGCGCCGCGGCGGTGGCGGGCTGTTCCGACGACGGTTCGTCGGCGGCCGCCTCGTCCTCCCCACCTGGGCTGGTGCCCTTCCACGGCGCGCGCCAGGCCGGGATCATCACCGACGCGCAGGACCGACTCGCCTTCGCCGCCTTCGACGTCTCCCCCGGCGTGGATCGCGCCGCGCTGCGCGACCTGCTGGTCGGCTGGACCGCGGCCGCGGCCCGGATGGCCGCCGGCCAGGCCGTCGCCGACGACGAGGCCGCCCCGCAGTCACCGCCCCGGGACACCGGGGAGGCGATCGGTCTCACCGCAGGCAACCTGACGATCACCTTCGGGGTCGGGCCGAGCCTGTTCGACGACCGGTTCGGCCTGGCCGCCCGGCGCCCGGCGGCCCTCACCGAGATCCCGGCGATGCCCCGCGACAACCTCGACCCGCAGCGCAGCCACGGCGACCTGTGCATCCAGGCCTGCGCGGACGATCCGCAGGTCGCCTTCCACGCCGTGCGCAACCTGCGCCGCCTCGCCCAGGGCACCGCCGTGCTGCGCTGGTTCCAGCTCGGCTTCGGCCGTACCAGCACCACCAGCGACAGTCAGGACACCCCGCGCAACCTGATGGGCTTCAAGGACGGCACCAACAACATCAAGCGGGAGGACACCGCCAGCCTGGACCGGTTCGTCTGGGTCGGCGAGGGCGGCGACCAGTCCTGGATGCGCGGCGGCACCTACGCCGTCACCCGCCGCATCCGGATGCTGCTGGAGGCATGGGACCGCGACTACCTGCTCGACCAGGAGAACGTCTTCGGTCGGACGAAGGTCTCCGGTGCGCCGCTGGGCGCCGCCGAGGAGTTCGACACCGTGCCGCTGACCGCCCGTGGCAAGGACGGCGAGCTCGTCATCGGCGAGGACGCCCACATCCGCCTGGCCGCGCCGGCCACCAACAACGGCGTGACGCTGCTGCGCCGCGGCTACTCCTACACCGACGGTGTCAGCCAGGAGACCGGCCAGCTCGACGCGGGCCTGTTCTTCATCGCCTTCCAGCGCGACCCGCGCACCGGGTTCATCCCCGTGCAGCGTCGCCTCGCCCTGTCGGACGCGCTCAACGAGTACATCCAGCACACCTCGAGCGCGGTGTTCGCGATCCCACCCGGTGTCCGCGACGGCAGGGACTTCTGGGCCAGCGGCCTGTTCGCCACCTGACGGCCAGCTCGTCCAGCCGGGCGGGGCCGTCAGTCGAGCAGGGCCGTCAGTCGAGCAGGGCCGGGGCGGCCGGGTCGTCCAGGAAGGCGAACATCAGGCGGAGCTGCTCGGCGGTGATGCGGTTGGTCGACAGCGGCGGCAGCGCGTCGCGGGTGAACCAGCCGACATCGGAGGTCTCCAGCCCACCCGCCGCCGTTCCGCCGACCACCCGACACCGAATGAAGATCTTGTAGGTGTCGTTGGGGTAGGGCGGATGCGCGTGGCGACGCTTGTCGAGCACACCGAGCAGCCGCACCGGCTCGGCGACGAGCCCCGCCTCCTCCCAGATCTCCTTGACGACGACCTCGGACGGGGTGAGTCCGACATCCGCCCAGCCGCCGGGCAGTGACCAGCCACCGTCGGACCTCTCCCGCACCAGCAGAATCCGGTCGGCGTCGAAGAGCACCCCACGCACGTCCACCTTGGGGGTTCGGTAGCCGATCTCACCGGCGAAGATGCCTTCGGCCACCGGCACGCTGACCGCCGCGCACCGCGCCGCGATCTGCCCGGCGAGCACGTGGAGCTGCTCGAAACGCTCCAGGTCGTACGGGTTCTCGCAGTACGTCAGGCCCGACTGCGCGATGGAGTACAGCTCCCGCACCCAGGCCAGCCAGTCCGGGTTGTGCGCGCCGGTCGCAGCCCACGCCGGTTCGGCACCCCCCGCCCGCTCCGTGCCCGGCGGGGGGTTGGCGCTCGGCGGAGCTTCGCCGAGTTCGGTGGCGGGCCCGGGGAACGAATCGGAACGCTCGGTCACCCCGTGATCCTCCCCCATCAGCCGGCTCGCGACCGGCACACCGCCCGTACCCGGATGTGGCCACCGCGACCGGAGTCCCGGCGTGGTGGTCGCGGGGGTGGGTCGCGCCCACCCCCGCATCGGTGTCGCCGGGCTAGTCGCCGGTCTCGCCGGTCGTGCCCTGGGCTCCCGCGGTGAGGGCGGCCAGGAGGTCGGCGATGTGGGTCTCGACGGCGGCGCGCTCGAGGCCGGCCGCGCTGAGGATGCCGGTGCCGTCCTCGACGGCGAGCAGCGCGAGCAGGAGATGCTCCGTACCGACGTAGCCGTGGCCCAGTCGCAGGGCCTCCCGGATGGCGAGCTCCAGCGCCTTTTTCGCCGCGGCGTCGAACGGGATGAGCGCGGGGACGGTCGCGGACCTGGGCGGCAGGGCCGCGGCCGCCGCTGCCAGCAGCGCGTCGGGCTCGACGCCCACCTCGCGCAGGACCCGCACGGCGATGGACTCGGACTGGTCGAGCAGCCCCAGCACGAGGTGCGCCAGGACGATGTGATCGTTGCCGGCGGCATGCGCGGCGTTCTGGGAGGCGACCACGACGCTGCGGGCCCGCGGGGTGAAGCGGTCGAACCCGGTGGCGCCGTGCAGGTCAGCCGGGTCGTTGGCGGCCTTGGCGACGAACCGCTTCTGCGCGGCCTGCTTGGTGACGCCGAGGCTGCGGCCGATCTCGGTCCAGGACGCGCCGGAGCGGCGGGCCTGGTCGACGAAGTGGCCGATCAGATGGTCGGCGACCTCGTCGAGATGGTCGGCGAGCAGGACGGCGTTGGAGAGCTGGTCCAGCGCGTCGGTGTGCGCGGAACGGATCGCGTGGATCAGATCGTCGAGGCGGACGGTGGGGGCGACCTTCACGGCTTCACTCATGCGTCAACCTTAGGTTGACGACATCCCAGCGTCAACCCTAAGTTGACGATTTGCGTGCTCGGGGGCACGGGGAACGTCACCGCCGACCGCGAGACCGCCGGACGGCTCAGAGCGGGCGGGACCATTGGGCGCACCACGTCCTGACCGGGGGGCACCGGCACGTCACCGGATGGTGCAATGGGCCAGTGACGGCCGGAGCGGATCATGACAGCGGTGTGGTGTCGGACGGGCGACTCGAAGAGCTGGTGCACGCGGTGCTCGAGGCGCCCGCGCCGTGGGCGATCGTTCAGGCCGGCGAACCGGTGCTGCGCCGGCCGGCCGCGCGCTACGACGGGCAGCTTCCCGACGAGCTGCTGCACCGGCTGCTCGACGCGATGCGCGCCTACCTCCCCGAACGGGGGGTGGGGCTGGCCGCGCCGCAGATCGGCATCCCGCTCGCCCTGGCCGTGATCTCCGATCCCGCCACCGTGCCGGCCGAGTTCGCCAAGGCGCGGGAGCGCTCGCCGCTGGCCGCCTTCGACCTGATCAACCCGGTGCTCACCCCGATCGGGACGTCCCGGCGCACCTTTTACGAGGGTTGCCTGAGCGTCGTTGGCTACACGGCGGTCGTCACCCGCCATCATCAGGTCCACCTCGACGCGTTCGACCGGCACGGCAACGCCTACCAGCGGGAACTCACCGGCTGGCCGGCCCGGATCGCCCAGCACGAGACCGACCACCTGCACGGCGTGCTCTACCTGGACCGGGCTGAGCCGCGCTCGCTGTCCTCGATGGTCAACCACGAACGACTCTGGACCCAGCCGACCCCCCTCGCCGCGGCCCAGGCCCTGGGATTCCCCGCGCCGACGGACCCGTCCGTAGCCGGCGGCCACGAGTCGCAGTCAGGTGCCGGACAGACCGGTTGAGCCATCCGCAAGGCGGACGAAAGGCCCTCCCGTCATCATGGGAGATCGACATCGGAGTCGTCGGCCAGACGACCGGCACCGCGGGACGCGCCCCACACCGCGCCTTCGCGACAGTCCAGTCCGGCCCCGCCTGTGCGGGTGGGCGCCGGGCGGTGAGGGGCATCATGGCGGAGACCGCGAGCAGCGCACCGGTACGGGTGAACGTGCCGGAACAGGACGTTCGCAGTCCGCGGCGCAGACTGTCACACCTGTTCGATCCGGGCACCCTCGAACTGGACGAGATCGTCGCCGGCAGCCGGGTGGTGACCGCCCGGGGGCGGATCGACGGCGCGGTGGCCGTCGCCTTCTGCACCGACGGGACCCGGATGGGTGGGGCGCTCGGCGCGACCGGCGCGGCGGAGATCGTCGCCGCCATCGAGACGGCGGTCCGGCTGGGGCGGCCCGTCATCGGGCTGTGGCACTCCGGCGGGGCGAACCTCAGCGAGGGAGTGGCCTCGCTCGACGGTATCGGCCGCATCTTCGCGGCGATGATCCACGCCTCCGGTCGTATCCCGCAGATCTCGGTGGTGCTGGGGCCGGCGGCGGGCGGGGCGGCCTACGGACCGGCGCTGACCGACGTCGTCATCATGGCGCCCGAGGGGCGGGTCTTCGTGACCGGACCAGACGTCGTGCGCAGCGTCACCGGTGAACAGATCGACCAGGAGGGTCTGGGTGGCGCCGAGGCGCACGGGCGGCGCTCCGGGGTCGTGCACGTGCTGGCCACCTCCGAGAGCGACGCCCTGGCCCGCGCCCGGCGGATCACCGGGCTGCTCACCGGCGCGCCCGGGTTCGGCGCCCAGGACGCCCGCCTGCGGCGGCTCGATCCCGACTTCGACCCCGGCTCCGACGCCGACGCCGACCTCGACGATGGCCTCGGCTCCGAGCGGGGCTTCGAGGTCGTCGACGTCGACGCGTTCGAGCAGGCCGAACAGGGCCGTCCGGACCCGCGCAGCCTGCTTCCCGAGCGACCCCGGCGGGCCTACGACGTCCACCCGCTGGTGCTGCGCGTTCTGGACGAGGGGCCGCATCCGTTCGAGGAGCTGCAGGCCCGCTGGGCGGCGAACGCCGTCGTCGGCCTCGGCCGGCTCTACGGCCAGCCGGTCGGCGTGATCGCGAACAACCCGATCCGCAAGGGCGGTTGCCTGGACTCGCTGAGCGCCGAGAAGATCTCCCGGTTCGTGCGGATGTGCGACTCGTTCGGCGTCCCGCTGGTGGTCCTCGTGGACGTCCCCGGCTATCTGCCCGGCGTCACCCAGGAATGGGACGGGGTGGTGCGCCGCGGGGCGAAGCTGCTCTACGCCTTCGCGGAGGCCACCGTGCCCCGGGTGACCCTGGTGACCCGCAAGTCGTTCGGCGGCGCGTACATCGCGATGAACTCCCGGGCGCTGGGTGCCAGCGCCGTGCTGGCCTGGCCGGAGGCGGAGGTGGCCGTGATGGGCGCCGAGGCCGCGGTCAACATCCTGCACCGGCGGGCCCTCGCCGCCGCCGCCGAGGACGAGCTGGCGCACCTGCGCGGCCAGCTCGTCGAGGAGCACACCCGCGAGGCGGGCGGCGTCGAGCGGGGCATCTCGATCGGTGTCATCGACGCCGTCATCGAACCGCGCGACACCCGCCGCCGCATCGCCGCGGCCCTCGCCGCCGCCCCCGCCCGCCGCGGCCGGCACGGAAACATCCCGCTGTAGGACCCGCGAGGCGCATCCGCACGGAGCCGTGGATGTTCGCGGTAGGCACCGAGCCATTCTCGAGGAGCACCCGCCGAGCGCCGAGCCACGCCGTCCAGCCTCGTTCGCCGTGCCGAGGCTTGGTCGACGCCATGCCGAGGGTTCATCGGCTCCACACCCTGGAAATCACCAACTATCCCTCGGCATGAGGTTCTCGTCGCCAGATCTCCGGCCTTCTGGATGCGGCAAGCGGGATCCTTGACCCCGGAACCCAGCCACGGACAATCCCAGCCGACGACCGTCAGTAATACCCAACCACATTCGGCCACATTCGGTCATGTTCGGCCACCATCAGTCGCGACTGGATGATGACTGGGGTGTGGGACGGCATCCGGCGGGGATTCCCCCAGAAGTCTCCGCGCAGGCGAGACAACCCTGGTGGGAGAGGGAACCTACTCGGATCCCTTCCGGCTCGGCACCGTACGCGGAAGCTTCACCGCCATGGGCACGCGACGATGGGGGCAGCGGCGATCCCTCGGCGTCCAGGGAAAACGAAAAGCGGGAGGACCTGGTTATCCGCGGTGACCGCCGCGCGCCTGGGTCAGAGACGGGGGTCGACGGGTTCGGATTCGAGGGCGAGGACCGCGAAGACGCATTCGTGGACCCGCCACAACGGCTCCCCGGCCACCGCCCGTTCCAGCGCTTCCAGTCCAAGTGCGTACTCCCGCAGTGCCAGCGAGCGCTTGCGGCCCAGGCCGCGTGAGCGCAGCCGGTCGAGGTGCTCGGGCTCGGTGTAGTCGGGACCGTAGATGATCCGCAGGTACTCGCGGCCACGGACCTTCACACCAGGCTGGACGAGGCCACGCTCGCCACGCACCAGAGCATCGGCGGGCTTGACGACCATCCCTTCGCCACCGGCTCCGGTCAGCTCCTCCCACCAGCGAACGCCCGCTGCCACCGAGTCGGTGTCATCCGCCTGGACGGTGATGTGCCGGGTCGCGGTGATGAGAGTCGGATCCGCGGCGGCGAGCCGTCCGGCGACGTCAAGATGCCAGGAGTGCGGGCGCTGCGCACAGGTCGCTCCCGTCGTCGCCCCCGCGGCCCCCGCCGGTGCCGCTGGTGTCGCTGGTGTCGCTGGTGTCGCTGGTGTCGCTGGTGTCGCCTTCGCGGCGGAGGCCAGCAGCATGAACGGGGCTATGCGGATGCCGGTCAGGCCGTCGACCGGCCAGCAGTAGCGGCGGTAGGCGTCGGTGAACGCCTCGGCGTTGGCGAGTCGGGTGCTGGTCCGGCCAAGCAGGTCGGCGACGTCGATGCCACGGCCGGCGGCGGACGTCAACGCCTCGAGGGCGACGGGCAGGGCGCCACGGGCGGCGGCTCCCGCGGCGGCGTACTGACGGGCGACGAGGTCGCTGGCCTTCGCGCTCCACGGCATGATCTCCGCGTCGAACACCAGCCAGTCGGCGGCGAGCTCGTCCCACAGACCGGCGCGTTCACTCGCGGTCCGCAGCCGGGCCAGCAGCCCCTCGGTGAGCTCCGGTGCGAAGAACGGCCGTCCGGTGCGGGTGTACACCGCGCCGGTGGCCGCACCGGACGGGCCGTCGGTCGCGCCGAAGCGGGTGGCGGCGACGCCCGCGTCCCGGCAGAGGACGACGACGGCCCGCGAGCCCATGTGCTTCTCCTGGCAGATGAGCCGGTCGACCCCGTCGGCGCGGTAGGCCGCGAACGCCTCCGCGGGATGTTCGAGCAGGCCGGGCTGGGCCGACGTCGGCGGTGGGCTCATCGTCGGCGGCAGGTAGACCAACCACCGCGGGTCGAGCGCGAAGCGGCTCATCACCTCCAGCGCCGCCAGCGCGTTCTCCTCGTCGATCCGGACGCGTCCACCGTGGCGGGTCTCCAGGAACCGCCGTCCGAGCACATCGGTGACGTCCAGCAGGTCCACCACCCCGACCGGACCCCTGTCACGCGGGGTGACCGGCGGGCTCACCTCGATCGCCAGCCCGGACGGACCCGCGTCCGGCGCGATGGCGGACGCGGTCGGCGCAGTCGTGGACGCGGTCGGCGTGATCGTGGACGTGGACGGCGCGGACGTGGACGGCGCGGACGGCTCGGACGTGGACGGCTCGGTCGGGGTGGTCTGCGGGTCGGTCAGCGGGCGGGTGGGTTCGACGTAGACGCGGGCGGC
This sequence comes from Frankia umida, assembly GCF_023242945.1. Classification (NCBI taxonomy): domain Bacteria; kingdom Bacillati; phylum Actinomycetota; class Actinomycetes; order Frankiales; family Frankiaceae; genus Frankia; species Frankia umida. Next base: position 485,994 of record NZ_JALKFT010000001.1, on the reverse strand, counting down.
GGGGACGGCGACCAGCTCGCGTTCGGGATAACGCAGGGCGCTCAGGCTGCCGCCGAACACACAGCCGGTGTCGACGCACAGGGTGTTGTTGACCCACTCCGGTTCGAGCGTCGGGGTGTGGCCGTGCACGACCGTCGCCCGGCCGCGGTACTCGCGTGCCCACGGGTGCCGCACGGGCAGGCCGTACTCGTCGGTCTCGCCGCTGGTGTCACCGTAGAGCGCGAACGAGCGCACCCGGGCCGAGGCGCGGCCGTGGTAGGCCTCCTTCAGGCCGGCGTGCGCGACGACGAGGCGTCCCGCGTCGAAGACGTAGTGGGAGACCAGGTCCTGGCAGAACGCCGTCGCCCGCGCCTGGAACTCGGCCGGTTCGGCCGCCAGCTGCTCCAGCGACGCGGCGAGACCGTGACCGATCGTCACCTTTCGGCCGGCCAGGGCGCGCACGAGCTTGTTCTCGTGGTTGCCGCAGACGGCGAACGCGGTGCCCTCGGCGACCATCCCCATCGCCAGACGCAGCACGCCGGGGACGGCCGGCCCACGGTCGACGAGATCCCCGACGAACACCACGCGCCGCCCGTCCGGATGCCACGCCGAAACGGGCCGTCCGCCGTCACCACCGCCGCCGTCTGCACTGCCGTCGTCTGCACTGCCGTCGGCGTCGCGGCGCAGGTGGTAGCCGAGGCGGGTGAGCAGCCGCTCGAGCTCGTCGAGGCAGCCGTGGACGTCGCCGATGATGTCGAACGGGCCGGTCTCGTGGCGCAGGTCGGTGAACAGCTTCGTGTACTCGATGGTCGCGTCCGCCACCTCGTCCACCGAGCGCAGCACGTGGACGCGGCGGAACCCCTCCCGGGCCAGGCCGCGCAGCGACCGACGCAGGTCGGCGGCCTGGCGGCGGATGACGGCGGGACCGAAGGCGCGGTCGGCACGGTCTGCGTTGCGCGCCACGCAGACCCGTTCGGGCAGGTCCAGCACGATCGCCACGGGCAGCACGTCGTGTTCGCGGGCCACCTGGACGAGCGACGCCCGCGCCTTGGCCTGGACGTTCGTGGCGTCGACGACGGTGAGCCGTCCGGCCGCGAGCCGTTTGCCGGCGATGTAGTGGAGCACGTCGAAGGCGTCCGGTGTGGCGCTCTGGTCGTTCTCGTCGTCGGCGACGAGGCCACGGCAGACATCCGAGCTCAGCACCTGCGTCGACCGGAAGTGCGCGCGGGCGAACGTCGACTTCCCCGACCCCGACACCCCCACGAGCACCACCAGACACATCTCGGGAATCGCCAGCGTCCTCGCCTCAGGTACCACCCCGACCTCGGACGCGCTGGCCTCGGACGCGCTGGTCTCGGACGCACGGGCCTCGGATGCGGCGTCGGATGCGGCGTCGGATGCGGCGCTCGGGTCGGTCAACGGTCGTCCTGCCGTTCGAGGATGGCGAGCTGGGTGGGGGCACCGAGGGTCGGGTCGGTTTCGCCGATGCCGCCGAGGCGGGCCGTGTACGGGTAGGTGGCGCTCAGGCCGTGCACCCAGGTGGCGAACTCGGCGCGGGTCCACTCGAAGCGGTGGTCGCGGTGGCGCGGCGTCCCGGCGGCGAGACCCTCGTAGCGGACGTTGAACTCGACGTTCGGCGTGGTGATCACGACCAGACGCGGACGGGCCGCGCCGAGCACCGCCTCGGCCAACGCCGGCAGCCGCGGCGGGTCGACGTGCTCGACGACCTCACTGAGCACCGCCGCGTCCAGCCCGGCCAGGCGGGCGTCCCGGTAGGTCAGGGACGAGGCGACAAGGCGCAGCCGGCCGCGGACCCGTTCGGGCATCCGGTCGAGGTGCAGCCGGCGGGCGACCAGCTCGAGCGCGCGGTGTGACACGTCGACGGCGATCACCTCGGTGAACGCCGTGTCGGCGAGCAGGGCGGCCACCAGTTTCCCGTCGCCGCAGCCGAGGTCCGCGACGCGGCCCGCTCCCGCCGCCCGCAGCACGTCAAGGATCACCTCGCGCCGCTGCTGCGCCAGCGGCACCCGTTTCGGCGCCGCCTCGGCTTCGGCCGCGGACGAGGCCCCCGCGGAGCCGACGACCGCCTCCGCCCCGGCACCGGCCGCATCAACATCGGCCGCATCGGTGCTGGCAGAGTCGGTGCTGGCGGGGTCGGGTTCCTGCTCGGTGGGGACGAGGCCCGGTTCGAAACCGGTGGCGATGCTCTCGTCCGGGAGGTCCTCGGCCACGGCCAGCTGGGCGAGGGCGAAACTGGCGAGTCCGCGGCGGTGGGCGAGGTAGCGGCGGGCGATGAGATGGCGTTCGGGATGCTCCCCGAGCCAGCGCGCCCCCTCTCGGACGAGCTTGTCGGCCTCGTCCCGTCCGACGTAGTAGTGCTTGCCGTCGTCGAGGACGGGCAGCAGCACGTAGACGTGGGTGAGCGCGTCGGCGAGGCGCTGGGTGCCGGTCAGGGTGAGATCGTGATGGGGTGCCGTGCCCCACTCGGGAAACCGCGGGTCCAGCGGCGCGGGGCGGGCCTCGACGGCCCAGCCGAGCGGGGCGAACAGCCGCTCGGCGAGCGCCGCCCCACCATCACGGCACGGCACCGCGGGAATGCGGATCTGCAGGGGGATGGCGGTGGCGGCCAGTTCCGGACGGGACGTGCAGATGCCCGCCATCGCCGTCGAGAACACACCCGCCAGGGCCACCGCGAGCAGGCTGGATGCCGCATACGGCCGATCGTCGACATAGCGTGCCTGCGCGTCCGCCGCCGATCCGCCGCCTCTGCCGCGGCCGCCGCGACGACCCGCGGGCCCGCCGCCTCGGCCGCGGACAAGGCCGACCGGGTCGATGTCGAGCAGCAGCGCCGCCGTCGTGCGCTCCACCGTGGCCTCCGGATAGAACACGTGCGCCGTGCCGGCGGCGGTGGCGAACTGCTGCGCCCGCTCGGGATGCTTGTGCAGCAGAAACCCCAGGTCAGTAGCGGGCCGTACGGTCGTCGACACGGTCAGCAGCACATCGGCATTCTGCCAACCACCGACCGATCCGGCTAATGACTTTCCCCGCACACCGCTGCCAGTGGGAGCGCCGCGCCACCGTCGACGTTCGAGGTCGTCGCGGTGCGCGCCCCGGCGCCCGGGGTGGCCATCGCCCACATCCGACGGCAGGCGAACGACGCCAGCGGATTCTCTGAAATGGCGCTTTACACCCTGGTCGAGCGGGACGGCCAGTGGTGGCTGGCCGCCGCCCAGAACACCCCGATCGCCGCACCCCCAGCGCGGACCTGACCCGGCAGTCAGCCCCCGTCGCTCACTGCGTGAAGGTGGGCAGCGCGGTCAGGAACGGCCGCACCTCCAGCCATTCGTAGATCGGCGCGCCGTCCGGGCCGGGTGCGGCGGACAGCTCGCCGGCGAGTTCGAGGGCCCGCTCCCAGGACTCCACATCGATGACCATCCAGCCGGCGATCAGATCCTTCGTCTCCGCGAACGGACCGTCGGTCACCGGGGGACGGCCCTCGCCGTCGAAGCGCACGAACGCGCCTTCGGGCGAGAGCGCCTGCTCGCTGACGAACTCGCCGCTGCCCTCCAGCCGGCGGGCGAACTCCTGCATGAACCGGATGTGCGCGTCCACCGCCCGCGGCTCCCACTGGTCCAGCGGCGGGAAGTCGACAACCCGGTCCGGGCCACCGCGGTAGTGCTTGAGCAGCAGGTACTTCATCTCGGTTCTCCTTCGGTATCCGGTGGCCCGTCGCGGCCACTCATGCCCCAGGGACGGAGCCGGCCCACCGTTCTCGACACCCGACGCCGAAGAATTCCGAGATTTTTTCGCCCCCCGCCCGGACCGGCTCAACGCACGCCGTAGCCGTGCAGGAACACGCGCACTCCGGCGTCCGAGGTGGCGTGGATCTCGGCCGGCTCGAGCGCGACAGCACCGTGCAGCGAGCGCTGGCCGCTGTCCCCGGCGACCAGCAGGACCAGGTGAGCCGCGGCGAGGTCGGCATCGGCCAGGGACAGGTGCCCGGCGTCGGCGATCCGCCGCAGGTGGGCGGCCAGTGCGCGCCGGACCCGCCGCGGCCCCTGCTCCTGCCAGGCCTCCAGCGTGGCCGGCGGAACATGCGCCGCCTCCGCGATGACCTGCCGCACGAGCGTGAAGTGATCGGCGAACTCCGGGGCCGGTGTCGCCCAGACCCGGCCGAACTCGAGCAGGTCGGCCTCGATGTCGACGATCTTTCCGAGATACCGGTCAGCGAGGATGATCTGCGCGTCCGCGACCCGGCGGGCACTGTCCACGATCACCGCGTGGAACAGCCCCGCCTTGTCGCCGAAATGGTTGTAGATCGTGCGGCTCGAGGTGCCGGCGGCCCGGGCGATCGCGTCGACGCTGGCCCGGGTGTACCCGTCGCGGGCGAACGCCGCGAGCGAACCGTCCAGAAGGTCGCGCCGCTTGTCGCCGGCGCGCCACGAACGCCCCGTCCGCGCCGCTCGACCGGAGGCGGCATCGGCCACACCCGTGCGGATCCCGCCCTGGCTGTCCATGGTTCCTCCTCGCCGCCGAGCATAGCCACGGCGACCTTCAAGTACAACGCACGTTGCACAAGATGCAACGATCGTTGTAAGTTCGGGAGATCCACCCGTCGACGAACAACGATGATCGAGGTGTCAGGATGATCCGAATCGCCATCGTGATGGGCAGCACCCGTCCGGGCCGTCGTGTCGACCAGGTGGCCACCTGGGTGTTCCGCGAGGCACAGGCCCGGGTGGCCAGCGCCGACGACACCGTCGTCGAACTGGTCGACCTGGCCGACTTCGCCCTGCCGCTGCTCGACGAGCCGGTCCCGGCCGCGATCGGCGACTACCAGCACCCGCACACCCGGCGCTGGGCGCGGGCGGTCGCCTCCTACGACGGCTTCGTCTTCGTCGTCCCCGAGTACAACCACTCGATGCCGGCCGCGCTGAAGAACGCGATCGACTACCTGTTCACCGAGTGGAACGACAAGGCCGCCGGCTTCGTCAGCTACGGCATCACCGGCGGCACCCGTGCCGTGGAGCATCTGCGGCTGACCCTGGCCGAGGTCAAGGTCGCCTGCGTGCGCAGCCAGGTCGCGCTCTCCCTGTTCACCGACTTCGAACTGACCGACCCGGCGCTGCCCGGCACGTTCCGCCCGGGACCGCACCACGGGCAGATCCTGGACCGACTCCTGGACGAGGTGCGGGCCTGGTCGCGGGCGCTCGCACCGCTGCGCCCGTCGACCAGCCCGCCGGTACCCGGCCCGACATCGGACGACGCCGGGGAGAGCCTGGTCGGCGGATGACCGGCGCCGCGGACGACCGGCTCGGCCGGCGACACCAGGACCAGCCCGGTGCCAAGCCGTCGTCCGAGCCATCGTCCGAGCAGCGGATCGGCTGGCCGGTCTGGCGGCTGGCGGGGGTCATCGTCTTCGGCGCGTTCGCCAGCGGGATGGACGCCTCACTCGCCAACATCGGCCTGAAGTCGATCAGTTCCGACCTCGGCTCCACCCTCGCGACCACCCAGTGGGTGACCAGCGGTTATCTGCTGGCTCTCGCGGTGTCCCTGCCGCTTTCCGGCTGGTTGGGCCGCCGGTACGGGCCGGGCCGGGTGTGGCTGGCAAGCCTCGTGGCCTTCACCGTCGCCTCGGGGCTGTGCGCGGCGGCGCCGACCGTCGCGGGCCTCATCGCGCTGCGGTTCCTGCAGGGCCTCGCCGGCGGGCTGCTCATCCCCGCCGGTCAGACCGTGCTGGGTCGGGCGGTCGGCTCGGCCCGTCTCGGGCGGGTGATGGCCACACTCGGCATCGTCGTGGCCGTCGCGCCCGCGCTGGGTCCGGTGATCGGCGGCCTGATCCTGCACGGTGGGTCGTGGCGCTGGCTGTTCGCGATCAACCTGCCGATCGGGGCCGTCGGTCTGGCCCTCGGGCTGCGCTACCTCCCCCGCGGCGAACGCGGCCGGGCACCGCACCTCGACTGGCCGGGCCTGCTGCTGATCAGCACCGGTCTGCCCGCGCTGGTGTACGCGCTCACGGCCTGGGGGGACCGCGGCTCCCTGGCGCATCCCGTCGTGGTCGGGGCGCTCGCCGTCGGAGTGGGTGCGCTCGCCGCCTTCGTGGCCCGCTGCCTGCGCCACCGCGAGCCGCTGCTCGACCTGCGGCTCTACCGGCGCAACCAGGTGTACCGCGCCGCGACGGTCACGACCGGCCTGACCGGGATGATCCTGTTCGGCAGCGGTCTGGTGTTCCCGCTCTACCTCCAGGTCGGTCAGGGCCAGAGCGTCCTGGCGACCGGTCTGCGGCTGCTCGGCCTCGGCGCGGCGACGGCGCTGGTCATGCCCGCCGCCGGGCGGCTCACCGACCGCCACGGCGGCGGGGTGGTGTCGGCGATCGGCTGCGCGACACTGGTCGCGGTCAGCGTCGCGTTCGCCCTGCTGCCGCTCGACGCCGGCGAGGTCGTCATCCAGATCGTCCTCGCCCTGTTCGGCGCGGCGACCGCGTTCGCGGCCGTCCCGGCGGGCATCGCCGCCTACAAGACGGTCACCCCCGAGCAGCTCCCGGACGCGACGACCACGGTGAACATCGTGCAGCGCGTCGGCGGCGCGCTCGGTGGGGCGCTGTTGGCGGTGGTCATCGCACGTAACCTGCCCGACGATCCCGAGGGGGCGTTCCGGCACGCCTTCTGGCTGATCGCCCTCACCGGTCTGCTCGGCCTGCTGTCCGCGCTGTGGCTCCACCACGCCCTGCGCGGGGCAGAACAATCTGGTCGCACGGGGTGCGCTCCCCGTCCGGGCGGAGGTTCAGCGCCCGTCGAGCCAGGTGCGGGCGTTCTGGAAGATGCGTAGCCACGGGCCGAACGTCTCGTCACCAGTGCCCAGGCCGGGTTCGTCCCCGGCGCTGTCGGTGCCGGTGCGGACGGGCAGCCAGGAACGTTGCTGGGTGAGGAAGGCGCGCTCCGGGTGGGGCATGATCAGGGTGACGCGGCCGTCGTCGGAGGTGACGGCCGCGACGGCGGCGGGGCTGCCGTTGGGGTTGGCCGGGTAGTCCTGGGTGGGCTTGCCGTGGTTGTCGACGTAACGGGCGGTCACCGCACCGGGGGTGCCGGCGGGGCCGAAGTCCATCCGTCCCTCGCCGTGGGCGATCGGCACGGCCAGCACCGAACCGGCCATCCCGGCGAACAGCACCGACGGTGAGTCCTCGAGGAGCAGGCTGGACACCCGGGCCTCGAACCGTTCGGAGGTGTTCTCCAACAGGGTCGGCCAGCCGGTGGCGCCGGGGATGAGCGTGCCGAGGCCGGCGACCATCTGGCAGCCGTTGCAGACACCGAGGGTGAGCGTGTCCGGGCGGTGGAAGAAGGTGCGGAAGGCCGCGGCGAGGTCGGGATGGGCGAGGATCGACTTCGCCCAGCCAAGGCCAGCGCCGAGCACGTCACCGTAGGAGAAACCACCGCAGGCCGCGAGCACGTGGAAGTCGTCGAGGGCGGCGGTGCCGGTGAGCAGGTCGGTCATGTGCACGTCGACCGCGTCGAAGCCGGCCGCGTCGAACGCCGCCGCCATCTCGACATGCCCGTTGACGCCCTCGTCCCGCAGGATCGCGGCCTTCGGCCGGGCGGACCGGGCGGCCGCGGCTGGTCCGGCGGCGGCCGGTAGCAGGGGGAACGTGATCCGTTCGGTGATGCCGGGGTCGGCGTCGTCGAGGATCGCGTCGAACTCCGCGTCGGCGGTGTCGGGATTGTCCCGCAGCCGTTGGACGAGATAGCTGGTCGTCGCCCAGACCCGTTCGAGCTCCGCCCGGCCGTTCGCGTAGACGACCGTCTCCCCGTCGCGCAGCACGATCCGCTGCGTCAGCGTGGGCCGGCCGAGGACGTGGACCCGGTCCGCGCCCAGCGCGGTGGCCAGCACCGCGACCACCCGGTCGACGGCGGGGCCCGCCACCTGGAGGACGGCACCGAGTTCCTCGGCGAACAGCCGGGCCAGCAGCGTGCCACCGGGCAGTCCGGCGAGGTCGACGTCGAGGCCGACCCTGCCGGCGAACGCCAGCTCGACCAGCGTCGCGAGCAGGCCGCCGTCGGACCGGTCGTGATAGGCAAGCACGTCACTGTCGGCGACCAGCCGCCGGGAGGCGGCGAAGAACGCCCGCAGCACCTCGGCATCGGCGTCGGGGACGTCCGCGGGCGCGTGCCGTCCGTACGCCAGGGCCAGCGCCGAGCCACCGAGCCGCCCCCCGGTGCGGCCACCAGCACCGACACCCCTGCCGGCGCCGTCACCGTCGCCAGCGCCGTCGCCGGAGAGGTCCACGAAGATCAGGCGACTGTCCTCGTCGCGGGCGAGCTGGGGGGTGAGCACCCGGGAGACGTCCGCGACCGGCGCTCCGGCGGTGACGATCAGCGACACCGGCGAGGTGACAGCGTGTTCGCCGGTGTCGTCCGTCCAGACGGTGCGCATGCTGGTGGAGTCCTTGCCGACCGGGATCGGGATGCCGAGCTGCGGGCAGAACCGTTCGCCCAGCGCCTCGACCGCGTCGTAGAGCGGGGCCTGCTGGTCGTCCACGCCGACGGCGGCCATCCAGTTCGCCGAGAGCGCCACCTGACGCAGGTCGGCGACGGCGGCGCCGGCCAGGTTGGTGAGGGCCTCGCCGACCGCCATCCGGGCCGCGGCCGGGGCGTTCACGGTGGCCAGCGGTGTGCGCTCCCCCATCGCCAGCGCCTCACCGGTGCGGCTCCCGTACGCCGACGCGGTGACGGCGACATCGCTGACCGGCACCTGCCACGGCCCGACCAGCTGGTCGCGCACGGTGTGACCGCCCACCGTGCGGTCACCGATGGTGATGAGGAACTTCTTGCTGCCGACCGCGGGCACCCGCAGCACCCGCTGCACGGCCTCGGCCAGCACGATCCCGGACTCGTCGAACGGCGCCGTCGCGATGGTGACCGAACGTGCGGTGCGGGTCTGTCGGGATGCCTCCCCGAACAGCAGCGACATCGGCACGTCCACCGGCGCCGTCGCGAACAACCGGTCGCGCACGACGAGACGCTGCTCGTCGGTGACCGTGCCGACCACGGCGAACAGGCAGCGTTCCCGCGCGCACAGGGCGGTGAAGGTGTCCAGATCGGCGGCGGCGATACCGAGCACGTAGCGTTCCTGCGCCTCGTTGCACCAGATCTGCAGCGGGGTCATGCCGGAGTCGGCGTTCGGCAGGTCGCGCAGCTCGAACACGGCGCCGCGGCCCGCGTCGTGCACCAGCTCGGGCAGCGCGTTCGACCAGCCGCCGGCGCCGACGTCGTGGATGGACACGATCGGGTTGGCCTCGTCCAGCGCCCAGCAGGCGTTGATGACCTCCTGCGCCCGGCGCTGCATCTCGGCGTTGCCGCGCTGCACCGAGGCGAAGTCGAGCTCGGCGTCACCCGCGCCGGTCTGCATGCTGGACGCGGCCCCGCCGCCGAGCCCGATCAGCATCGCCGGCCCGCCGAGCACGATGACCAGGTCGCCCGCCGCCAGCTGTCCCTTGCCCACCAGCGCGTCCCGGACGTTGCCGATCCCACCCGCGATCATGATCGGCTTGTGGTACCCCCACCGCTGGCCAGGAAGGTCAGCGGTGTCGCCTGGGCCGTCCGGTGCCTCGAAGGTGCGGAAGTAGCCGACGAGGTTCGGCCGGCCGAACTCGTTGTTGTAGCCGGCGGCGCCCAGCGGCGCATCCGTCATGATCTCCAGCGGGGACGAGATCCGCTCCGGACGGTCCTCCTCGCCCTCCCACGCACAGTCGTCGCCGGGGATGCGCAGGTGGGAGACGGTGTAGCCGGACAGGCCCGCTTTCGGGACGCCGCCGCGGCCGGTGGCCCCCTCGTCGCGGATCTCCCCGCCGACACCGGTCGCGGCACCGGGGCCGGGCGCGATCGCGGTCGGATGGTTGTGCGTCTCGACCTTGACGAGGATGTGCGCGGGACCGTCGTGGCGACGGTAGGTGTGGGTGTGCGGGTCCGGGTAGAACCAGGACGCGGGTTCGCCGCGCAGCACGGCCGCGTTGTCCGAGTACGCCGAGAGCACGTTCTCACCGGAGCGCGCATGCGTGTTGCGGATCATCGCGAACAGGCTCTTCGGTCGGGACTCCCCGTCGATCACCCAGTCGGCGTTGAACACCTTGTGCCGACAGTGCTCGCTGTTGACCTGCGCGAACATCATCAGCTCGACGTCGGTCGGGTTGCGGCCAAGCTCGCGGTACCTCTCGCCCAGATAGGCGATGTCGCCCGCGCCGAGCGCCAGGCCAAGGCCGGCGTTGGCCCGGGTGAGGGCTACCTCCCCCTGGGTGAGCAGGTCGACGTCGGTGTGCGGCTGCGGCCGCCCGGCGGCGAACAGCGCACCAGCGGCATCCAGCGACGCCTCGACGACCTCGGTCATCCGGTCGTGCAGCAGCGGAGCGAGAGCGTCCAGGTCGAACGGGCCAGAGCCGTAAAGGTAGTAGACCGTACCCCGCTCGATCCGGCGGACGGCGGCAAGCCCCGCTGACGCGGCGATGTCCGATGCCTTCGACGACCACGGCGAAATCGTCCCCGGTCGTGGCAGCACCACCAGCATCGCCGAAACTGACGCACGGTCTCCCGTGAACGGCTCCCCGTAGGTCAGCAGTCCCCGCAGCCGCTCCTCGTCCGCTTCGCCGGCTAGGTCGACGAAATGGACGTACTCGGCCGCGACATCCGTCACCGCCAACTCGGCCGCCCGCAGCCGAGCGACAAGCCGCCGCCGAGCCGGACTGGTCAGCGCCGCGATATCTCCGTACGTCCTCATGCCCACCTAACCGTAACCGTGTGACGCATTCATATTGCGCCACGTTTCGGCTGACCCCGTCAGAGGCTATCTGATGCGGACCCCCTTACGCAAGAGTTCCTCCCGAAGTGACCAGAAAGTCTTTTTGATCGAGTTACGCGGGAACACCAGTGGAGGCGTCGCTCCGATGTCAGGAAGAAATCGACAGCCCTCCTCCACCAAAATTATCACTCGATCCTGCCCGTATCGGCCCTGAAACAGACCTACTTCGTGAACGACGTTCTGTCGAGCAAATCCGCGACCATGCTCAACGAGATCCTCGGTGGTCAGCACGCAGATGGCGGTTCCGCACAGGTTCAGATACTTCTCGAGGACACTGCTGACCTGACTGCTGCCCCACACACCCGACTCGAAGCTGTGGACCGGGGCCGCAAACTCGCGCTCGAGATATTCCTTGACTGCCAACCACTGTGGGTCTCCTCCATGCGCGACGAAAATTCCGCCAGGGTGCGGATCCTCATACCTCTCCGCTTCCCTGGCCGCAATAAAACTACGGGTCAGGGCAGCAAAGCTGGCATGACCCTGACTGCCCACATACCTGAGCTTCTGCCGCGCCAGCCGCATGCCGAGCAGCGCACCCAACTCCAGTTGCAGGCGCGTGCTGCCGAGCACGGAAAGAAGCCCGGCGGCAAACACGTCACCAGCACCCGTTGCATCCCGGATTTCCTCGGTGGGAAGTGGCTGCTGCGGAAAAACATCAGCAGCGATCCGGTCGCCGTCCTTGCGGTAGAGGGTAATTCCGGCCGGCCGTTTGACCAGGACAACCGCCTGCGCGCTTGCCATAAGATCCAGTACTCGCGCCGCAACTTTTTCGTCCGACTCTCCTGGACTTGCCCGCCCCATCAACGCGAGTTCGGCGGCGTTGAGCAACAGATAGTCGGCCAGGGCGACCATGCCGAGTACGTCGACGGAGCGCTCGGCCGACCAGACGTGGCCTGGGTCAAAAGTAATGGCGACGTTCGGCGAGGCAGCCCGGAGCATGGTCAGCAACCGCAGCAGCCTCGATGGCGTTTCTGGGTCAAGAAACGACGTCACGTGAACAACACGGGCACGGGTCAAATACGAGACGATCGCCTCAAAATTTTCCTCTATAACGGCACCCATGCGAGCATTCGCACCACCATGAGTGAGCAGGGTCCTTTCCCCGGCATCCATCAGCGAGAAGCAGACCCCGCACATCGCCTCCTTGATGGGGTAGGTCTGGCAGGTGTCCACCCCCCAACGCGCCAGTTCTGCGATGCTGGACTGGCCGCGCAGTGGCACCCGGCCGGCCACGCCCACATAGCCCAGTCGAAGGTCGAGACGCATCTGGGCGAGCGCGTAAATCGCATTGAATGCGGACCCGCCCAGCGATGACGAAAGAGACGACGCATCGACGAGTTCCAGAATCCCGTAGATGGTCCTCTCGTCGACCGCGCTTTCCCCGCCCCAGGTCAGCGGCATCGGGCCACCGCTTCCGACGGCAATACCACCGTCCGCAAGCAGCCGACGCAGCCCAGGGTCGCCGGACGTATCGGCGATGTAGTCGAGGTTGAGCGCACCGATACCGACGATGTCCAGCGGCTCGGGCAGCCCAGGAACACCTGTCGGAGGTGGCTCGGAGTCAGGAACCGTGTCTGGCCGGGACAGGTGCTGAGTCAACTGCGGTTCTCCTTCATCACGACCGGCCGGGTCCAAAGGTTCGCCGGGCAGCGTGGCAACGACATGTAGCCGAACCGATCCGCGGCGACCGTCATTGCATCATCCCCTCCCTGCGGAGCATCCGTTCGAGCTCGACAAAGGAATCCTGGACACTACCCGGCCGGAACCCAAGGCAAAGGAGTCCCGCCATGTTACTGAAGATATGACAGCCATCCTGAACAAGTAGCGCAACCCGGTCGAAACCGAAATATCCCTGCAGGTAGCCAGAAAAGTGGACGAGCCGCTCGTCGGCCCGGCTGGCTGGACGGTCCGAGTCGGCCTCGGGTGCGATCACACAGATCGCAAAGCCGGACTCCTCGAGCTGCCGGCGAGACAGGCTCGACGGCATCGCCCCCGGATCCGTCGGAGTGAGCCTGGTCACGCGCACCGCGCAGTTCTCCACAAGAAATCGCTCCAGCGGTTCCCAGGTCGAACCACCATCGTGCGCGACAAGAACCGCGTCTCGACGCGGCCTCGGCATAGCATACTGTGCTCTGGTCTGCAGGTATCCACGTGCCAGGTCCGGAAAACGAAAATGACCACTGGCAGCCATGTAGCGAATCTTCAGACGAGCCAGGCTGGTGCCGAGGTGCGCGCCGAGCTCCAGCTTGAGTCGCTGCGACAACAACGCGGAGATGACCGCCGCTGCAAACACATCACCGGCTCCCGTGGCGTCCTCTATGTCCCGGTCGGGATCTGCAAAGTCGTAGGTGTAGCGACTCATGTCGGCACTCGATCCGCCAGCCTCACCGGAGAAAACTTCAATGAGGTCATAACGTTTCGTCACCAAAACGGTCGCCCCTGGCGCACATCTCCGGACAACTCTGCGACCAAGCTCGTCGTCAGCCTCTCCATGGGAGTATGATCCCAAAGCCTTGAACTCCTTGTAGTTGACAAACAGAACATGCGTCAGCTCAAGTATTCGCAGCACGGCCTCCGTTGGGCGAACGGCCCATTCATGGCCTGGGTCGAAACAGATCAGGAGATCGGGGTTTCGAGCAACCACCGCCTCCAACAGGCGCGCCACGGCATCCGGAGTCCTCGAGTCCAGGAACGAAGTGAGGTGTACGGCTCGAGCGCCCGCGAGATAAGCCACAAGATCATCAAATCGACTGTCGACATAACTGGCCATTTCCAGGTTGGCACAGGGCGAGGTGAGCATAACCCGAACATCATCTTCGATGAAGGAGAGGCAGATCCCGGCCCTCAGGTCAGGACGGACCGAAACCATCCTACGATCTATTCCGAGGTCCACCATCTGCCGCAGAAAGGAAAGGCCGGGCGCCTCGATGCGGCCAAGCACGCCGACGTATCCAAGCGTGAGACCGGCATCCATGTTAGCCAGGGAAAAGATGGTGTTCCAAGCGGAGCCACCCAGCGAGGAATCCAGCGTGTGGGCGCCCAGGTTCTCCATCGCCCGGAGGACCACCTCCTCGGCGACCGGTCCCTCTGCGTTCCACTCGAATCGTGAGGTCGACTCGCCGATTTTCTCTTCAGCCCGCGCAGACAGCCGCGATGCCGTGGCGATGAAGTCGACATTGAACGCCCCGACGCCGACGAGATCCGGCACAGCTGGTAGCACACGTTCCCCCGATGATCTGCTGGGAAGCCAAGAACGGTAAAGTGTCGCAACATATCATCATGCGCGGCCGAGCCTGCTGTCATCCGAATCTCCATCACCGACGAGCGTTCCGGTAGACGCAGGTAGGTACAGGTAGCTGAGAGTTCGCGGCAGGCAGCTTGCTCCGACGCCGCACGGGGCCTTCACCGGAACCCGGGGTGGGTGGATCGCTGATCTTCGAGCAGTAACCAGCGCTCTTCACCTACAGGCGGCAGCGCGTAGGCGATCCCTATCAGTTAGCGGTTACACACGACGCGGCAGCGGCGTGCACGAGACCCGGGCGGGCTGGCGGATCCGTCCGCCGCGAACAGTCGCCGTCCCGGACCCCGAACTCCCCAGCCGCTACACCCCGCGGCCAGCCACGGAGCAAGATCACAGCAAACAGGTCGCCGTGGGGGGCAAATCGGGCACGAATGCCCCCACGACGACCCCTTTGGCTCTCAGCGCCCCACAACAGCCCGCAACATCGCTACAGAAAGTAACTTTGTTCGAGAGCGGCGGAGCGGGACGGTGCACCTTCGTCGACATCGCGCTACGCGGCCGGCAGGGTGAACACCACACACGTTCCGACGGCGCGATCGGTGTCGAGGCGGATCGTGCCACCGTGGTATTCGATGATCTTCTTGCAGAGGGCGAGGCCGATGCCGGTTCCGGGATAGTCCTCCCGGCTGTGCAGGCGTTGGAAGATGACGAAGATGCGCTCGCTGTACTGGGCCTCGATGCCGATACCGTTGTCGGTCACGCTGATCTGCCACCGGTCGCCGTCGCGTTCGGCGCCGACGTGGATGACCGGAGTGCGCTCGGGGTGGCGGAACTTCAGGGCGTTGCCGAGGAGGTTGGTCAGCAGGATCTCCAGGTGGGCCGGGTGTCCGGCGACCGTCGGCAACGGGTCGTGGGTCAGCCGCGCACCGCTTTCCCGAACAGCCAGCTCGAGACCTTCCAGGGCGCGGCGGTGGACCACGTCCAGGTCGACGTCCTCGGCGGGGTGATCCGCCCGGCCGGCGCGGGAGAACGCCAGCAGGTCCTGGATGAGTTTCTGCATGCGGGCGGCGCCGTCGACGATGAAGCCGATGTACTGGTCGCCGCGTTCGTCCAGCTGGCCGCCGTAGCGGCGCTGCAGCAACTGGCAGAAGCTGGTCACCTTGCGCAGCGGTTCCTGCAGGTCGTGCGAGGCGACGTAGGCGAACTGCTCGAGGTCGGTGTTGGAGCGGCGTAGTTCCTCGGCCCGGCGGTCGAGGTCCGAACGGGCCTGTTCGGAGGCCACGAGGGCGGCGGCGAGGCGATCACGCATCAGGTCCACGGTCCGGGCCACGGTCTGGATGTCCGCGGGACCGCCGGTGCGGATCGGATGGTCGAAGTCGCCGGCGGCGACCCGGTCGGCGTCGCTGGCGAGCCGGGCGAGCGGTGCGGACACGGCGCGGCGCAGACCCACGAACGCGAGGACCGCACCAGCGAGGATCACGGCAGCGATCGCGCCGAAGGTCCAGTTCCGCAGCCGGCGCACGTGCATCAGGTCCGCCCGGGCCTCGGCACGGGCGGCGCCCAGCTGTTCCTGCAGGGTGTGGCTTGCCGCGCGCAGGGCGTCGAACGCCGTCTTGCCGGTGGTGGCCCGCGCAGTCGCGAACGCCACCGGTGCGCCCGGAGGTGCGGCGACGACCCGGTCGGCGTACACCCGGTGCCAGCTGGTGGCCCGTCCGAGCAGGTCGTCGAGGGTGTCAGTGCGGCTGCCGTCGGCGGTCAGCAGCCGACGCAGCTCGCTGGCCAGCCGGTTCTGTTCCTCGACCCCCTGGCGGTACGGCGCCAGGAACTCGGCCTGCCCGGTCATCCCGAAGCCGCGCACGCCGGCCTCCTGGCCGACCAGGGCGGCGTCGAGGCGGACCGCGGCGAGCAGGGCGGGGGCGCTGCGGTCGATGAGGCGCTGGTTCACCGAGGTCGCGTGGGCGAGCAGCCAGGTGCCGAGCACACCCAGCGTGACCAGCACCACCAGGGCGCCGCCCACCCCGGCCGACAACCACCGGCTGGTGGTCCAGCCGGACGGCCGGCCCTGGACCGCCTGTTGCGACGTCACCTTCGTCCGCCTTCCACCGGTCCGTCGCACCGGGGGTCCGCCCGCCGGACACCCTTCAAGATCGCCACACTGGACGTCCCGGTCATGCCATGATGACGTGGCACCAACCACCGCACGACGAGTGTGGGGCGATCGAAACCGGGATCCGATGACCGCTGCCGCACCAAGCCGCCCCTACGACATCCTGCTCGCCGAGGATGACGCCGGTGACGCCCTGCTCATCGAGGAAGCGTTCCTCTCCCGTGGACTCGGCCAGAATCTGCACACTGTCGGTGACGGGGTGCAGGCCCTGCAGTACCTGCGTGACCCGGCCCGTCCGCGGCCGGACCTGATCCTGCTCGATCTGAACATGCCACGGATGGACGGCCGCGAGACGCTTGCCGCGATCAAGGCCGACTCCGAGCTGCGCACCATCCCGGTCGTGATCCTCACGACCTCCGATGCGCCCGACGACATCGCCGGCAGCTACCAGCTGCACGCCAACGCCTACGTCTGCAAACCCACCGATCTGGACGACTTCCTCGGCACCATCCACACCATCGACGACTTCTACCTGGGCCTGGTTCGGCTACCTCGTCCCTGACCGGGCACCTGCGGCCCACCGCACCCGCCCGGTCCGTCCCAGGTCTGATCCACCCCAGGTCTGATCCACCCCTTCCTGGTCCGTCTCACCTGTGGCCCGAGTCCGGGGACTCGGCTATTTTCGGCAGGAACATTCGACTGTCATCGGCCGTGCACGACAAGGGTGGGAGCAGTGACCGCGGGCTCGGAGCGGGACCTGACCCCTGTGGAACGTCAGGCCTGGCAGCTGTTGCAGACGATGCCGGTGGGCTTCATCGCCTGGGATGGCGACTGGCGCTGCAACGGTGTCAACCCCGCCGGTGAGCGGTTGTGCGGCCGGTCTCGCGAGGAACTGCTCGGCAGATCGCTGTGGGAGATCTTCCCCGCGGTGGTCGGCACCGAGTTCGAGACGGTCTACCGGCGCGTCGCGCGCCTGCGCAAGCCGGAGAACATCGAGATCTACTACCCCGAGCCGCTCTGCCGGTGGCTGGACATCCACGTCATCGGAGACATCGAAGGCACCGGCGGGGTCGTGGCCTACTTCCTCGACGTCACCGAACGCCACGAGATCCTGGAGCGGGAACGGTCCATCACCCGGTCGCTGCTGCACGCGTCGGCGGAGCGCGACGTGGCGGCCCGCCAGGCCGCCACCCTGGCCGAGGTAGCCCTCGCGCTGACCTCGGTGGACACCGTCGAAGCCCTGGAAGCCGTCGTGGTGGGCCAGGGGCTGGCCACACTCGGTGCGGACGGCGGTGCCGTGGTCTCCCCCGACGAGACCGGCAACTGGCGGATCACCCTCAACGCCGCCCTCGGCGAGCGGGCCCGGCTCACCTACAGCGCCGTCCCGTATGACAGCCCGCTACCCAGCTGCTGGACCGCCCGGACGGGGCGGCGCGTTCTGCTGCCCACCGTCGCGTCCGGCCACGCCTTCGATCCGATCATGGCGGACGTCTACGCCGACACCGCCCGACTGGGCTGGGCCATCCTGCCGCTCACCGTGCAGGGGGAGGTCCTGGGCAGCCTCGCCGCGGCCTGGGTGGACGAACACGAGCCGTCCGCGAGCGAACTCGACCTGCTCGACGGCTTCGCCGCCCAGTGCGCCCAGGCGCTGCACCGCATCCGCGCGACCCAGCAGGAACGACAGACCGCCCGGGAGGTACGCGAACTCGCGGAGGCCCTGCAACTCGCCCTGTTGACCCCACCACCCACCCCCGCCGGCCTGCAGATCGAGGTCCGCTACCAGTCCGCCCAGGACGCCGCCCGGGTCGGCGGCGACTGGTACGACGCCTTCGAGCACACCGACGGCTCGACCGTCCTGGTGATCGGCGACGTCACCGGGCACGACAGCACCGCGGCCGCGAAGATGGCGCAGCTGCGCGGGCTGCTGCGCACCCTCGCCTACACCGCCGACCTCACCCCCGTCGCCGACGGTCGCATCCCCGCCGACCGAAGCCCTGCCAGCCAACCCTCTGCCAGCCAACCTTCGGTCAGCCACGTCCCGGCCGGTGGACAGGACCGTCCGGACCGGTCCAGTCCACTCGCCGCCGTTCTCAGCGCCCTCGAGCACACCGCGGCGGGTCTCGGCGTGGACGCCCTCGCCACCGTCGTCCTCGTCCGCGTCGAGGCCGCTGCCGACCCCGGCGACAGCGACGCCGACAGCCTGCGTACACGCACTGTCCACTGGTGTAATGCCGGACATCTGCCGCCGATCCTCGTGCACGCTGACGGATCCACCGAGATCCTCGAAACGGCCCGGACCGACCTGCTGCTCGGCTTCGACACCCACGCCGACCGCCATGACCACAGCGCGTTCCTCCCGCCCGGTGCCGTCCTGCTGCTCTACACCGACGGCCTCGTCGAACGCCGCGGCACCTCGCTTGACGAGGGACTCGACGCCCTGCGCGGGGTCCTGACCGGCCTCGCCACCGAAGGCCTTACCACCGAATCCCCTGCTGGCGAAGGCCATGCTGGCCAGGGCATTGCCCTTGCCGGCCTCTGCGACGGTGTCCTGGCCGCAATGGCGCCGCGGACCGGAGAGGACGACATCGCGCTTCTCGCGCTGCGCGCGGCGCCCCTGTACCGGTCGTTTCCCGCCGGCCCCTGAACCAGATTCCGACCTGCGTGGCCACGGCAGCTCTGGGTACGTACGAAGCCGACTGGAATTCCGGTCCCGTGGGCGCACGCCGTCTGTGGTGCTTTTCCATGGCCAGGTACAGGAGGGGTCGCGTGCCGAAGGGCGATCAGCTGGATTTCGAGGCGGCCGACCGGGGTCTGATCGGCGCGCTGGAACCATGCGTCGTGCGGGATGAGGCCGGCCGGACGGTGTGGGACAACGAGGCGTTCCGATTCCTGGCGGACGAATGCCCACCCACGGTACATCCGAGCCTTTGGCGACAGTCCCGACTGTGCGCGAGGCACGGCCTTTACGAGGTAACCGAGGGGCTTTATCAGGTGCGGGGCCTGGATCTGTCCAACATGACACTGGTCGAGGGCGAGCGCGGAGTGGTCGTCATCGACCCGCTCGTGTCCACGGAGACGGCCGCCGCGGCACTCGGACTGTACCGGCGACATCGGGGCGACCGACCGGTGACCGCGGTCATCTACACCCATCCACATATCGACCATTTCGGCGGGGTCGCCGGAGTGGTCACCGGCGGGGTCCCGATCGTGGCACCGGTGGATTTCATGCGGCACGCGGTGACAGAGAACGTCTACGCGGGCGGGGCGATGTTGCGCCGCGGGATGTACCACACCGGCGCGTCACTGGAACCGGGGCCTCGCGGGCTGGTCGGTACCGGCCTGGGACAGACGGCGTCAGCCGGCACGGTCTCGTTGATCCCGCCGACGGTGGACGTCACCCGCACCGGGCAGGAGGAGGTCCTGGACGGGGTCCGGTTCGTGTTCCAGATGACGCCCGGCACCGAGGCGCCGGCGGAGATGAACTTCCTTCTTCCGGACCATCGTGCGCTGTGCCTGGCGGAGAACGCCACCCACACTCTCCACAACGTCCTGACGCTGCGCGGTGCGGTGGTGCGCGACGCCCGCGTCTGGTCCCGGTATCTCCAGGAAACGATGATCCTGTTCGCGGACGAGGCCGATGTGGCTTTCGCCTCGCACCACTGGCCCACCTGGGGCACCGCGGCCATCAGAGCGTTCCTGGCGGACCAGCGGGACACCTACGCCTATCTCCATGACCAGACCCTGCGGCTGATGAACCTGGGTTACACGGGAACCGAGATCGCCGAGCTGGTCGAGCTGGATCCCGAGCTGACGCGGTCCTGGCACACCCACGGCTACTACGGCTCGGTCAGCCACAACGTGAAAGCGGTCTACCAGCGCTATCTGGGCTGGTTCGACGGCAATCCCGCGCATCTGTGGGAACACCCGCCGGTGGAGTCGGCCCGCCGATATGTCGACTGCATCGGCGGGGTGAAAGCGGTCGTGGCGAAGGCGCGGGCCTACCGGGACGACGGCGACCTTCGATTCGCCGCCGAGCTCCTCAACCATGCCGTCTTCGCCGATCCGGCGTCGGAGGACGCCCGGGACCTGCTCGCCGATGTCTACACCCGCCTGGGATTCGGCGCGGAGAACGGCACCTGGCGCAACTTCTACCTCACCGGAGCCCAGGAACTCCGCCAGGGCACGGCCCACGGTGCGGCGGACGTCGACACCACGGCCCTGGCGGGCGCACTGACGATCGAGCAGATCCTCGACTCCTTCGCGATCAGGATCAACGGCCCACGAGCCTGGGGGCAGGCCTTCACCCTCGACTGGGCCATCACCGATCAGAAGGAGATCCACCGCAGCCTGCTGTCCCACGGCGCCCTGACCCACTGGTCCGATCCCGCCACCGATGCCCCGGATGCCACCGTGCGCCTGTCCAGGGCGGAACTGCTCGGCTTCCTCGGCGGCCGGATCCCCGCCGACGATCTCACGGTCGACGGCGATCCGAGCGTCCTGTCCCGGCTGCGATCGCTGCTCGACGACCCGAATCCCGCCTTCGCGATCGTCACTGCCTGACCCCGGCTGGGAGAAACCATGACGTTCACCTGTCGGTGGAGCTGCGGACCACGGGCACGCAACCGCGGGCGTAGACGCGGCGGACGACGTCCTCGATGTCGGGTTCCTCGACGGTGAAGTCGAGAACCTCGGCGCGCTGCGCGACGGCGGCGAACACCTGGGCCGCCGTGGTGATCTCCGCGTCGAACGCGAGGCGTTGCCGCAGCCCACGGGCCTGGCTGGCCAGATGGCGGGTACCGAGAACGTCGGTCAGGTCTGTCGTGGGTTCGGCCAGCACCACGGCCAGCACCCGTTCGGCGCCGGACGCGCGGGCGAGACCGGCCAGGTCGCCGTCATAGGCGAGCCGGCCGTGGTCGATGACCAGCACCCGGTCGCACAGCCGCTCGACGTCACCGTCACCGGGCAGAGCATGGATCGCGGCCAGGATCCGGAACGACTCCCGCAGCGGCAGGTCCCACCACAGCTGGGAACGCTGGCCGAACACCACCCCGACCTGCCGGGCGATCCGGCGACGGTCGGCGACCGGTCGCAGCCCGCAGGTCGTCACCGTCCCACCGGTCGGGACGAGAATGCCGGTGAGTATCTTGATGGTGGTGGACTTGCCGGCGCCGTTCGCGCCGATGTAGCCCACCGCCTCCCCCGGCAACGAGCCGACCCCGCGCGCCGAACTCGCTCGTCGCGATGTCGGCCGCACCCCGGCGGTAGCGCTGATTGTTGGTTTCGTGGGTCACACAACTGTCTCACTTCCATTGTTGTTCTAACCGGCCGGGTCGGGCGGTGCCGTAGATGATCCGGACACGGCGGGATAAACTCGCGGCGCCAGCCGGGGCGGCGACCAACGCGGAGCGGCGAAGCGCTCGCACACATGGCGTGCGGCACTTCGAGTGCACCTTCCATCGGCGAACATTCCGAAGGTCAGCGGCAACGCCGATTTCGCCGGGGCGGCGACCGCGAGCTGGAACTCACCCGGTATCGACAGGTGCACGACGATCATGTCGCGCACACCGACGCGCTCGCCTCCTGGGCGGACACGACCTCGGGTACGCCCTCGGGCACCCCCTTGGACGTGCCCCCGGACCGCCGCCGCGGCCCTGTTCGTCTCCCCGCACCCGGTGCGGGATCACCGCAGGGGCGCCTTCGACAAACTCCGCGAGGGAGTCCGGCGAGAGCCCGCCACCCGCCTGATCCTGAACGAAGCCAGTCGGTCGCGACCCGTACATGGCCGCCCGGAAACAGGCCGGCCGAGTCAACATCGTTTGTTTGAACGGGTGAGTTACGCGCCACAGGTGTGACACCCCCAGCGATTTTCTCCATTGCACCTCGCTGACCGAACTTTTGGCAGGCGGTGCATTCGAACAAGGGGTCAGGTGGGAGGATGCCCGGGAAGATCGAGAGGAGATCTTGTGAATAATGCCGGACCCGAGGGTGGACACGGTGGGAACGTCCACGAGGTCACGACATTGATGGCGCAGCGGGCCCCTTCGTGGCCCCCGTCAGCGGCGCCCGCCAGCACGGCGACCTCCGCGAAGCCGACGACGCCCGAGGTGCCGGCGATTCCCGTGCAGGCCCACGTCGCCGGCGGCGTCGACGACCCCGCCGCGCCGGCCACCTCCACGCGGCTGGCGGACCTCGCGCCCCTGACCGACGACGCCGCCTGGGTGCGGGTGCCCGTGAGCCGAGCACGGGCGGCGGCCGGGCCCGTGCTCGCGGTCGTCGTCGTCCTGATCGGGGCGGTGTACCTGACGTGGCGGGCCGGTGGCCTGGGCGGCACCGGGGTCGCCGGTGGCCTGTTCTACGCGGCGGAGGTCGCAAGCTACCTCGCCATCGTGTGGACGGCGGTGATGACCGCGCGCATCCGGCCCGGTCTGGTCCGTCGTGCGCCGGCGCCGGCGGGGACGCTGGACGTCTACGTCACCGTCTGCGGTGAGCCGGTGGAGATCGTCGAGGCGACCCTGCGGGCGGCTCTGGCGATCGACTATCCGCACCACACCTATGTTCTCAATGACGGTCGGATCGCCCGGCGGGACAACTGGCGCGAGATCGACGAGCTGGCCGCCCGGCTGGGGCTGACCTGCTTCACCCGGACCGACGGGCCCAGGGGCAAGGCCGCGAACCTCAATCACGCCCTCGCCCGCACCACCGGCGAGGCGATCATGACTTTGGACGCCGATCACATCGCCGTCCCCGACCTGGCCGAGCGGGTGCTGGGTTATCTGCGTGTCCCCACGGTCGGGCTCGTCTGCACCGAGCAGCGTTTCGACGTCGGCCGCTACGACGTCCTCAACAATGCCGAGCCGATGCTGTACCGGGCGGTGCAGCCGGCGAAGGACCGCGACGGCGCGGCGAGTTCCTGCGGCAACGGAACGTTGTACCGGCGCACCGCGCTCGAGTCCGCCGGTGGTTTCAGCGAGTGGAACATCGTCGAGGACCTGCACACGTCCTACGAACTGCACTCCCGGGGTTGGCGCAGCGTCTACCATCCCCAGCCGGTGTCCGTCGGTATCGCACCGGCCACCGCCGCCGAGTACGCGCGTCAGCGCAGCCGTTGGGCGATGGACGGCCTGCGCCTGACCTTGTTCGACAACCCGCTGCGCAAGCCCGGCCTCACCGGTTGGCAACGCGCCCACTATCTGCACACCGGCGTTGGTTATCTGGTGGCCTGTGCCCAGATGATGTTCCTGCTCGGTCCGCCGCTGAGCGCCGTCGCGGGAATCCAGATCGCCGCCGGAACCTCCCTGACCGCCTACATGCTGCACGCGTTGCCGTATCTGATGGGCTCGATGCTGCTCGTCGCGTATCACGCGGGCCTGCGTGGCGCGCATCGGACGATCGCGAGCACCCTGTTCAACGCGCCGCTGTACGCGTTGGCGTTCATCCGGGTGGTGATCGCCGGACGGCCGGAGTCGGGCACCACCGCCAAGACCGCGCTGCCGAGAATGTCCCTGCTGCTCCTGCCGCAGGCACTGTTCGCCGCCGCGCTGATCGTCACCATCGTCGTGGTCGGGCTCGGCCGGGACACCGCCGACCTGTCCGCGCTGGTGTGGGCCGGGGCGCTGCTGGCGATGATCGCCGGGCCGCTGTCGGCGATCTCACGGCGACCGTCGCTGGCCGAACGGGCCCAGCTGCCCATCCGCATCACCATCGCCGCGACGGTGCTCGGCCTCGCCACGACCACCCTGCTCGCCGGCTGAGCGCCGGTTAGAATCCGTGTCGATGCGCCTCATGCTGCTCCGACACGGCCAAACCCCCCACAACGTCGCCGGCGCCCTCGACACCGGGCGTCCGGGTGCCCCCCTGACCGTGTTCGGTCAGGGGCAGGCACAGGCGCTGCCCGGCGCGCTGCGCGGGCAGCGGATCTCGGCGATGTACGCCTCGGTCCTGATCCGCACCCAGCTCACCGCGGCCCCCCTCGCGCAGGCCCGCGAGCTTGGGGTCACCGTGCTGGAGGGCCTCGAGGAGATCACCGCGGGCGACCTTGAGCTGCACACCGCCCAGGCGTCCGTCACCGAGTACCTCGACGTCATCGGCAGTTGGATTCACGGCGATCTGGGCCGTGCGATGCCCGGCGCCGACACCGGGCACGCGTTCGTCGACCGTTATGACGCCGCCCTCGCGTCCATCTCGGCCGCGCACGACGACCACGACGGGGTCGTCGTCGTCAGTCACGGTGCCGCGATCCGAGCCTGGGTCGGCATCCGGGCCGCCGGCGTCGGTTCGGTGGAACATCGCTGGCTCGCGAACACGGGAATGGTCACCCTCGAGGGCAGCGCCGCGACCGGCTGGACCTTCGTGGACTGGCACGCCCAGCCGCTGGGTGGCTCCGTTCCCGCCGACGTGGCCGCCCACGACGTCACCGGCGCCCCGATCCCCGAGTCCGTCACCGAGAACTAGGCACCGTCCCTGCCTCGTTCGACCCCGGTCATCAGCACGTCGGTCATCGCCTGCCCTCCGGCGGCGATGCGTCCTCCGGTGGCGATACGTGTCCGCCAGTGGCGATGCGTCCGCCGGTGGCGGTCGGCCCGCGGCTCTCGACGGTCCTGCTCAGACCTGGCGGGCGACCCACTGATCGATCGCGGCCACGGCGGCGGACGGGTCCTCCAGCATCCAGAAGTGGCCCAGCCCCGCCAGCCGCAGGACGTCCGCGCCAAGCGCCCGTGCCACCTCGTCGGAGCGGGCGGCGTCGTCGAACAGATCCGCGGTCGGCTGAAGCACCAGTCCCGGTCGGGTCGAGGGACCAGACGATGCCGCCGCCCAGCCGGTGTGCACGTTCGGCACCGCCGACCGGTAGAGGTCGAGGATGGCCGCCGCCATCGTCGCGTCGAAACGCGCGGCCATCTTCCGACCCTCGGCGGCCGGAACCCCGAACTGGACAAGCTGGGCGAAAAGGTTAGCCGGGTCGTCGAAGGAGGTCGCGAGCGTCTTCTCCATCCACCGCTCACCGTCGCCCGGGGTCTGCCAGAGCCGCGCGAACTCGTGCCACCCGTAGTCCGGATGGGAAACAGCGGCGACGTCGACAGCCCAGCTGCGCACCCGATCCGGATACGCCGTGGCGATCCGCAGGACCAGCAGCGATCCCCAGTCGTGGCCGATCACATCGAGGGGACCTGGGATCGACTCGAACTGCCGGAGTATCCAGTCGACCTGGGCATCCCGCCCAGCGGTGAAACCGGGTGGCGGGGCCGACCCGAAGCCGGCGAGTGTGACGGCCACCGACGGCGCGTCAAGCCGAACCCGAACGGCGTCCCAGACATCCGCCGTCTCCGGCACACCATGGACGAGAACGACGGTCACAGCGCCCATTATCCACCACGGTCCCCCCCGCACCATCGTCGCATCGCCGAACAGCCGCTGGTTATCCGGCCGCCACGCGGGACGCTGGAGATGGGCCAGACACCGCCGACCCGCACCAGGGGACGGAAGCAGTTCCACCGAAGCTGTTGTTCACTCGATCCGGAGTCCGGAGATCGCCCGCGAGATGATGAGTTCCTGGATCTGCTCGGTGCCCTCGTAGATGTCCATGATCTTCGCGTCCCGGTGCCACCGCTCGACCGGGAACTCGCGGGTGTAGCCGTAGCCGCCGAGGATCTGGATGGCGCGTTCGGTGACCCACACCGCGGTTCGGCCGGCATACAGCTTCGACATCGACCCCTCCGCGTTCTGGTACGTCCCGTTGTGGGCGAGCCAGGCCGCCCGCCAGGTCAGCAGCCGGGCCGCGTCGATCTGGGTGCACATGTTGGCGAGCATGAACGCGATGGACTGTTTCATGATGATCGGCTGGCCGAAGGCGCGGCGTTCCTTGGCGTAGTCGAGCGCGTATTCGTAGGCGGCTCGGGCGACACCGAGAGCCTGGGCGGCCACGGTGGGGCGGGTGGCTTCGAAGGTGGCCATGGCCGGCTGCTTGCCGGAGCGCTCGCCACTGGGCCGTACGAGCGCCTCCCGAGCGCGGGCCAGTTTCGCGTCGAGCTTCTCCTTGCCTCCCAGCAGGTGCGAACCTGGCACCCGCACGCCCTCGAGAACGACCTCCGCGGTATGGGAGGCCCGAATGCCGTGCTTTCTGTACTTCTGGCCCTGACTCAGGCCGTCGACCCGGGGAACGACGAAGCTCGCCTGCCCCTTGCTGCCCAGGTTCTTGTCGACGGTGGCGACGACGACGTGGATGTCGGCGATGCCACCGTTGGTGATCCACGCCTTGGTGCCGTCCAGGACCCACTCGTCGGTCCTCTCGTCGTAGACGGCGCGGGTACGCAGGGAGGAGACGTCCGATCCCGCGTCCGGCTCGGACACGCAGAACGCGCCGAGCCGGACGTCGTCGGCGGTCCCATAGCACTGCGGGACCCATTCCATGAGCTGCTCGGGAGTGCCGTTCGCCGCGATGCCGGCGGCCGCCAGCGCGGAACCCATGATGGCCAGGCCGATACCCGCGTCGCCCCAGAACAGTTCCTCGACGGCGATCGGCAGAGTGAGGCCGGTCGGGTCACCAAAGGTGCCGTTGCTGACGAAATCCACACTGTAGAGACCGATTCTGGCGGCTTCCTGTACCACCGGCCACGGGAACTCCTCGCGCTCGTCCCACTCGGCGGCCACAGGGCGCATCACGTCCACCGCGAAGTCGTGTACCCATTTCTGCAGTGCACGCTGGTCATCGTTCAGCGAAACAGAGAAGTCGGTCATCTTCGACCTCCGGTCGACAGGTTTGCACTGACAGTTCATGTGACGGCGGAACGTGTGACGGCAGAGGTTCGGCGGTAACAGTGTGGCGGTCGCTCGCCGGCGTGCCTTCCTACCTGCTCGTCGCCAGTCCGCCATCCACCGGGATGACCGCGTGCCGGGTCAGGTGATGGAGGGCCGCCTTGCTCGCGGAGTGGGCACAGGTAGGCCCGACCGGAACCGTCAGCCCGTCGATGCCGCCGACGTTGACGATGCGGGCCGGGTCGTCGTCCGTGGCCGCCGCCTCGACCGGCCCGGTCTGGAGCAGACCGCGCGCCATCATCATCCCGATGCCGCGGGTGCCGCCGGTGACCACCGCCGTCCGGCCGGTCAGGTCGAACAGGTCCACCCGTCGTCCTCCTCGTCGATCGACACGACAACGGCCGTCAGCAGGTGACAGCCGGCCCGGTCTCCCGCCAGACCAAGGAGTCGCACCGGGTGGTGGACGATCGTGGTCAGACCCGCTTCGAGGCGGTGCGTCACTGGTGTCAGCGACGTCCGCGACCGAAGTCACAGCTTGTATACCAATGTGCCGGTTATGCGGGCAAGCAGAAGGAACCGTCGCGGGACGTCGTCCCGTGAGTGCGGCCTGGCACGACCCGTGCCACCGCAGTCCGATCTCCTCGCAAACCTGCCTGGTCGCCGGATCCGGCTTCGACCAGAACACTTCGATGGGGGCATCACCCGTTCGACGACTGTCACCCGACCCGTCGTCTACTCACACCACGCCACGAAAGAAGGCGTCCTTCTCGCCGGCGTTCGCCGAGCCCGCGAGAAACTCGAAGGCCTCCTGGACGCGTTGGACGTCAACGGGATCTCGACCAGGCCACCCGAACCTTTTCCGTCTTCCCCGCGCATCGCCGAACGGCCGCGGTCATCCGGCCGCGAACGCGCCCACCCGCCGAAGATCGCGAACCAGTGCGTCGACCAGGTCTCGGGTCACGTGCCGCATCGTGAACAGATGGGCACAGGGTCGCCGCTGCCCGCGGACGTGGGTCGTCTCGTACGACAGCGAGTACTTCTGGACGATCCAGGGGGCGGGCCGGCGGAAGCGAACGGTGAGCGAGAACGGGCTGCGTGCGACCCACAGGTCAAGGCCCAGCGCCGTTTCGAGCGCCCGCAGACTGCTCTCGGCGTACGCCGCCATCCGGTCGCATTCGGCCGCCCACCGGGCCTGGTCGTCGTAGGAGTGACGGGCCAGATAGTCCCACATCAGCAGCGGCGAGAAACCGTTGCGCGATCCGGCGAGCGTCGTGTCGGATGAACCCGTGTACTCCACCTCCCGCGGCGGAACCATCTGGAATCCGGTACGGGTCATGAAGATTCCGCACGGCCAGGGCGCCCCCATCCACTTGTGGCCGCTCGCGGTGATGGAGTGCACCGTCGGCAGGCGGAAGTCGAACACCGGGGGTGCCGCCGCGACCAGGCCGGCTCGACGGGCCATCTCCAGATAGGGCGCGTAGCCGGCGCCCAGAGCACCGTCGACGTGGACCCAGTACCCGGTGCGCAGATCGAAACCTCCGGAACCGTCCTGCTCCTCGGCGGCGCGGTCATCGTGGCGGCCGCGGTGGTCGTGGTGGACGGGGCGTTCGTCCAGGCCGTGTTTCGCGCAGATCTCGTGCACCGTCCTCGACGCGACCTCCACATCGTCGTAGGCGCCCTTGAAGGTCGAGCCGTAGTTCAGGTTGACCAGGATCGGAAATCCGCGGGACGCGAAGAAATCCACGAGTACCGCCAGGCAGTCGATGTCGATCGTGCCGTCGCCGTCGGCGCCACCGAGCGACGGCACCTCCGCCGGCCAGGGGGTGCCCGGGGCCAGCGGGTTCTCGTCCGGAAACCAGCGGCGGCCGACGTCCTGGAAGGTGTCGACACCCAGCAGTCTGGTCGCCTTCGTCAGCGAGTAGTGCGTGTCCTGCGAGTAGAAGATGACCGGGTGGTAGCTGTTCGACCTCGGCCCGGCCGGATCGCCGGCCGGGCCGTACCGGCCACCGCCAGACGACCACGAGTCCTGTCCCGAATGCAGCATCAGCTGCCCCGACAGGTACTCCCGGGCGTTCCACAGGCCGTACAGGTTTCCTTCGCTGGCGCCCATCGTCAGCGAATATCCCCAGTAGGATTCGGGGTCGTCCCGGCGATGCGGCCATCTGGCGTTCCAGAGGGAGGCGAAGTAGTCGAGAACCGCCCGCTCGAGGATCTTCGAGTTGTGGGTGTAGGCGCCGCTCTGGTATGGATCACCGACATTGTTGAGAGCCAGGCCGAGGTAAGGGCCAAGCCGCTGCTGGTAATCCAGGTCGCCGCTGACCTGGAAACCCACCGAGACCCGGCACTGCTGCTCCAACCAGGAGCGAAAGTGGTTCTCCGCCGCCGCGTACTGCTCTTCGGTGAGCCCGCTGGCCGGTAGCTGGAACTGGCCGTAGGGGATCTCCGGGATGCTGGCATAGCTTCGGCGCGGGTCGCTGCTGGGCGGTGTCACATCAGGTGGGCCGGACATCAGCGAGAGCCCGCCGAAGGAGTTCCGCCAGGGCTCGTCCGCCGGTCCGAAGGCGATCTCGGGAACGCCTGGCCCCGGGTCCGCATGAGGTTCTGGCATCGTCGCGCTGTCCGGTCGAGCGTCTCCCGCCTCCCGTGTGATCACGCCGCCGGCGGATCCGGTGCGCGCCAGACCGGGTAGAGGGAGGGTCCGCCGGCCGGTAGCACGATCTCGTCGCCGACCCGCCGCAGGCCCATCTCCAGCCACAGGTCGCGGTTCTGCGGGCTCGATGCCTCCGCGTACAGGCCGCAACCCCGCAGTTCCTCCAGCTTCAGCAGGGCACGTATGAGCAGAACGGCCCGCCCGACCGCGGCTGGCTCCGGACGCGCGGCGGCGAACATCACGTGGTAGTGGGCCGGCAGGCCCGGCGGGTGCTGATCATCGAGGGCGCGCATCAGCGCGACGGCCCGTTCACCGCACTCGCCGCAGGCGTCGGCCAGCCGCTGGAAGTACCGGGTCTGTTCCAGCTCGCTCAACGCCGGTTCACCGGGCGGCGACCACACGGCGACCGCGGCGTATTCCGGTGCGACCCCCACCTGCCCGCCGTGTTCGAGCAGGAGCTCGGTGGTGATCCGGAAGAAGGCGGCCATCGATTGTTCGCGGTTCGCGGCGGCCGGTGGAAAAGCCCAGTTCAGGATCGGGTCCGGGTCGAATGCCCGGGTGAGGGTGTCGACCACGGCTGCCATGTCCGGCGTCGCGGTGATCAGGACCGAGTTTCTCCGTGGTCTGCGGGCGTGACTGACACTCGTCGTCGGCGTGGCCATCTCGGCACCTCTTCCTGCGACCCGTGAACCGGGTTTCCGGGACCTGTGGACCGGACCGGGAGAAGACGGCGCCCTGTCGCCGGGAACCGGCGTTTCTCCCGCAGCCGTGGTCAGTGTCGCACCGGCACCGGTATCGGCCACAAACCACCAGAGGACAGCCATGGACCGATAAGTCTTCGGAATACCAGCCGGTATTCCTTGACAGTGCGCCCGAACACCCGGACCAGGCGCCTCCGTGCGGCTCGGGACAGCGGGCCGAATATTTTTTCACATGCCGAGACGCGGATATCAGTGATTCACCACACAGGTTGCACGCCGGCAGAATCCGAGCATACCACCGGTGAACTCTGCGGATTCCCGACGGCCACCTCGATGGCTCCGATGTCGCATTATGCTGTTCCCCTATGGCCCGATAGACAGATCGGTGTGGCCGCGCCGGCGGCCAGGGCGCAGCATCGGTCGGGGAACGTCATCCGGCGTTGACGGGAGCACAGCTGGTGTCCACGCGAGATCTCTACACGCAGACCCCCGAAACGGACCGCTGGGCCGCCGGTGCCGGCGGCCACCCTGTTTTCACCTGGGAATACGATCCCGAGCGCGGCAGGCTGCTCGACCTGTACCAGAAGGGCAAGGACCGGCAGTGGGACTCGACCACGCGGATAGACTGGGATCTGCCGGTCGACCCCGAGGATCCGTTGGGTATTCCCGACGAGGCGAACGTCCTGTACGGAACGGACCACTGGAACCGCATGTCGGCCACCGATCGTACGCAGGTGCGCCGGCACGCCGCCGCCTGGCAGTTCTCCCAGTTTTTGCACGGTGAGCAGGGGGCGCTGATCTGCGCGGCGCGCATCGTGGAGACCTCCCCCGGTCTGGACGCGAAGCTCTACTCCGCCACCCAGGTGGTCGACGAGGCCCGGCATGTCGAGATCTACACCAGGTTCCTGCACGAGAAGATCGGCCTGCTGTACCCGATCAACGACAGCCTTCAGGGCCTGCTGGCCGACAGCCTGAACGATTCCCGGTGGGACCTGCCGTATCTGGGCATGCAGGTCCTCATCGAAGGTCTGGCGCTCGCAGCCTTCGGTCTGATTCGGGATGCCACGACACAGCCACTCGCGAAGCAGCTGCTCACCTATGTCATGCAGGACGAGGCCCGGCACGTCGCCTTCGGACGCATCGCGTTGCGCGACTACTACCGGCAGCTCTCCGACGCCGAACTCCGGGAACGCGAGGAGTTCGTGATCGAGGGCTGCCACCTGATGCGTGACCGCATCCAGGGTCTCGAGGTCCTGGAGAACCTCGGCCTGCGCACCGACGAGGCCCGGCGGATCGTCGAGGCCAGCGAGACGATGCGGCTCTTTCGCACGCTGCTGTTCGCCCGGGTCGTCCCGTGCGTGAAGGACATCGGGCTGTGGGGCCCGCGGCTGCGGCAGGCCTACCTCGACCTGGGCGTCCTTGACCTCGGCGACGCCGACCTGGACCTTCTCATGGCCCAGGACGACGCCGCCGCCGAGGCACTCGACGTCGCACGCGTCCACGCGGCGCAGGAACAACGAGTCGCCGAGGTGCACGCGACCATCGCCGCCGGCCAGAACGGCAGCGCCGCGCCCGGGCCGCCTACCGCTGGACGGTGGCGGTGAGGCGGGCGTAGCCGAGGACGTGGCTGGACAGGGTGAAGCCCACGACGGCGGGCGGCGTGGTGGGTGCCAGGGCGAGGCTGGGAACGTCCAGGGCGTAGACGGTGAACTGGTAGTGGTGGGCGATGTCGCCGACCGGCGGGCACGGCCCGAAGTAGCCGGCGACACCCGCGTCACCGGTGCCGGACACCGCGCCGGACGGCGGTGTCACGCCGAGCCGGGTGGCGGAGGCGGGAATGTCCCAGACCAGCCAGTGCCAGAAGCCCGAGCCGGTGGGTGCGTCCGGGTCGAACAGGGTCACCGCGTAGCCACGGGTACCTGCCGGCGCCCCGGTCCAGCCGAGCCGCACCGGCTGGTTGGGGTTGTCGCAGCCGAATCCGTTCGCCCAGTGGGTGGCCGGCAGCGCACCGGGCCTGCGGCGCCAGGAGGTCGCGCAGCTGGCCGCGGTCAGCATCGACTGGTACATCCGGTTGGAGCAGGGACGGGTGGGCATCCCGGGCGCCGAGGTACTGGATGCGATCGCCCGCGCCCTGCTGCTGTCACCGGCCGAACGCCGCCACCTGCACCTGATCGGCCGCGGCGAGGCACCCATGATGGACGCGGCCGTGCCTGTCCCGGTCAGCGACTCGCTGCTGGCCCTGCTCAACGGCATGCCGCTGCTGCCCGCCTACCTCACGGATTTCCGCTGTGACATCCTCGCCCGCAACGCCGCCGCGGCGGCACTGTTCGGTGAGAACTTCGGTATCGGCGAGGCGGCCAACAGCGCCTGTCTGATTTTCCTGGACCCACGGACCCGGGAGACCCAGCTCGACTGGACACGCATCGCGCGGGAGACCGTCGGGAACCTGCGCGCCGATTTCGCCCGTCACCGCGAGGACGCCCGACTGGCGGAGATCATCGCACGCCTGCGCCAGGAAAGCGCCGAATTCGCCGCCTGGTGGGACGACCACACGGTCAGGGAACGCTCCCACGGTGTCAAGCGCATCCGCCACCCGGTGGCCGGTGAGATGACCGTCGCCTCTGACATTCTCGCCACCCTCGGCGACTCCCACCAGCGCCTGTTCGTCGTCACACCGGTCGACGCGGCGACCGAGCGCGCCCTGCGCGCCCTCATGACCGACCACGGCCGAACCATGACCGGACGGCCACCCCGCGCCACCCAGGAAACAGCCGCCGCACCCGCCCAGGCCAGGATGCCCGGGTAGATCACGGGTCGGTGTACTTCTTCGACCGCAGCATCACCTGGGCGTCGCGGGAAAAGCCCCCGTCTTCTCCGGTGGCGGCGAGGCGGGCGGCCGGTGGTCGCCATACCCGCCGCGTGCCGGTGGCGGGTAGTCGTAGCGCGAGTCGCGCCTGTCGCCATAGCCGTCGGGCCGATAGCCCCGGTTGTCGTACGAGGACATCTGGCGGATGGCCTACGTGCGCGGCCCGGAGGGAATCATCGTCTCCCTGGCCGAGCGGATCGGCTGACCCGCGGCTGGACACCCATGCCCGCCGCCCAGCGGTTGTTACCTGGTCGTCGTCGGTGAACCGGCCGACGGTTCCGATCATGTCGGCGAGGACCCGCTGATCGAAGTCACCGCGACATGCCGCCGGCGGGCCGTCAGCCCGCTGTGCCGTGGGCCGCCGGTGGGGTCTGGGTGCGGGTCTGGCGGCTCGTGCCAGCTCCGGTGTTCGGGTTGGCGTCGCGTCCGAGGCGCAGCGCGGAGACGAGGAAGAAGATGCCGCCGAGCAGGGCGTAACCGCCCAGGTTGCGCACCGAGTCGTGCGACGAGGCGGCCTGGAGGAGAAACGAGATCCCGGCGACCGCGGAGAGGGCGCCGCTGGCGATCATCGACCACTGGCCGCCGAGGGCGGCGCGCCGCGACAGCGCGACGACGAGCTGGACCAGGCCCGCGACGATGGCCCAGACTCCCCACACCCGCAGGACGGCCGGAACACCGGAGGCCGCCGCGAAGGCCAGCCCGACGGCGGCGATCCCACTGATCGCGATGTTGACCTGGAGTCCCCGGGCGGAGCGGCTCGCCCGGCAGGAGCGGGCATCGACGATGGCGGCGCCCACGTCGAACAGCGGGTAGATCACGAGCAGGGTCGCGCTCACCGGCCCGATGCTCGACCCGGTCAGAAACATCACCACGGCCCAGACCAGAGCGAACCCGAAACGGAGAAGGTAGAGCCTGCGCAGCGCCTGCGCGACGGCGCCGAGGTCGGCGGACGGGGCGGTGGTCGTGGTCACAACAGTTCCCTCCTGGAAGAAAGACCGTTCTCTCTTGCGGCGCAAGCCTGGCACGATGCCTCCTTGACCGCAAGACCGATCGTTCTTTCCGCTAGGGTTGCGCGATGGCAGCACGGACCCGCCTGGCGCAGGACGACCCGAACGCGAGCTCCTCGGGGCGGCCGGAGCGATCCGAGGCACGGGAGCGGCTGCTGTCCACGGCCAGCAGGCTGTTCTACCGGGAGGGCATCCGAGCGGTCGGGGTCGAGCGGATCCTTGCCGAGGCCCCGGCCACGCGGGCGACGTTCTACCGGCATTTCCCTTCGAAGGAAGACCTCGTGCTCGCCTACCTGCGCGGCGTCGATGCCGGCACGCGGGCTGGCGTGCGGGCCGCCGTCGAGGCCGCGCGGTCTCCGGCCGACGCGCTGCGCGCGATCGGGACCGCCGTCGCCGACAACCTGGCCGCGCCGGAGTTCCGCGGCTGTGCGTTCCTCAAGGCCGCCGCCGAATACCCCGACCCCGACGACCCGGTGCGCCAGGTGATCCTCGAACACCGAACCTGGTACGCGACCACACTCACCGAGCTCTTCACGCAGGTCTTCGGGGACTCCCCCCGACGAGGCAACCCCGAGCACGCCGCACGGCATTTCGTCCTGATTCGCGACGGCGCCATGTCCGGCGCCCACCTCGACGGCGTCGACAGCGTCGGCGACGCGTTCCGCCGCGGCGTCGAGGGCCTGCTCACCCTCCTCCACTGAATGTGAGGAACGGGGAATCCGGCGGGCGCGGTCGGCGAACAGGCAGGAGCCGCCTCGGCGAGGCAGACAGTCGCGAGCATGGAACAGTGCCCAGGCAACGGGGGACGTATGGCCTGGGCTGGAGCCACGGGACGTCGAGGACAGGACGCCGGGTCGACGGGCGCGGCGATACCGCAATGCGCCCGGGCCAGCTGAAGTGATGCCGCGCCGACTCGCTGACCTCGGAATCCTGGCGTATACGACGGAGGCCAGCGGCGAGCCGGCGCGCGGTTCTCGGCCGCGAGCCGCGCTGTTCCCGTCTGGGCCTCGCGGTGGTCGTGTTCATCGGGAGGCGGGGCCGGGACTCGTTCGTCACAGGCCGAACTGCTTCTTCACGCCGTCGAGGAAGGTGTCGTCGGTGGCGGCGGCACGGCTGGCCACCAGCTCGGCGGCGTAGGGGCCCGCGGTGTAGCGGAGCTGGTTCGTGCCGTCGGTGGCCGCCTGGAAGATCGTCTCGGCGACGACCTCGGGTGCGTCGCCGCCGGCACCCAGCTGTGCCTGGGCGGTGAGGAACGCCGCGACGACGTCGCGGTACTCGGCGAGGTTCTCGTCGTTCGTGAAGTCGAACGAGCGGCCGCCGAAGTCGGTGTCGACGAAGCCAGGCTCGATGATCTTGACCTTGACGCCGATGGCGGCGAGCTCGAAGTGGAGTGCTTCGCTCAGCCCTTCGACGGCGAACTTGGTGCCGTGGTACAGGGTGCCGAGCGGGAACGTGACCTTTCCGCCGATCGACGAGATGTTGACGATGGTGCCGCCGCGGTGGGCGCGCAGGTGAGGCAGCACGGCCTTGGTCGTCTCGATGAGGCCGAGGACGTTGACCTCGAACTGCCGGCGGACCTTGTCCATCGGCGTTGCCTCGAGCAGCCCGTAGGCGCCGTACCCGGCGTTGTTGACGAGCACGTCGATCGCGCCGAACCGGTCGAGGCCGGCGTCGACCGCCGAGGAGATGGAGGTCGGGTCCAGGACATCGAGCCGGGTGACGAGGACGTTGTCGAGCCGGGTGAGCTCGGTCTCGGCCTCGGGGGTGCGCATCGTGGCGATCACGTTCCAGCCCCTGGCGTGGAAGTGCTTCGCGGTGGCCTTGCCGATGCCGCTCGAGCTTCCGGTGATCAGAGTCGTCTGGGTCATGGTCATCTCCTGGGTGTCAGCCCGGCCTCGTCGGTCGGTGCCATGTCCCTGACGGTAGGGACCACAACCGCCGGTGTGACTCGCAGAACACGCCAGAGGACCTGCTGATCCCGCCAACCTTCGGACGGGTTCCCCCGTGCGATCGGTGATCCCACCGGGTCGGAGGCGGCGGCGGATGCACCCCTAGGCGGGAGGCAGAGCGCGCGGGCGTGCGGCGTGTTCGGCCCGCACTGAGTCGGGGGTGCACCCCGTCCACGTGCGAAAGGCCCGGTAGAAGGAGTTCGTGTCGTCGTAGGCGAGCAGGTAGGCGATCTTGGCGATGCCGAGCGTGCTGTCCGTGAGGTAGTGACGGGCGAGCTGTTCGCGAGTGCCGGTGAGCACGGCCTGGTAGCTGGTTCCCTCGGCCTGAAGCTGGCGTTGCAGGGTGCGGGAACTGGTGGCGAGTTCGCGGGCCACCGTGGTCATCGCGCTGTCGCCCGCAGGAAGGATCTCGTGGAGCACGGCGCGCACCCGGTCCGCGGTGTTGGCCGCGGCCTGGAGATCGGACAGTCGCCGGCGCAGCTCGGGAGCGAAGAAACGCCACATGGGCTCGTCCTCGGTGAGGAAAGGTCGCGTGGCGTCCTCGGGTGCGAAGGTGATCGAGTCGGCCCTGCCCCTGCGGACCTGCACACCAAAGAAGTTCGAGATCTCGTCGGAGGCCTCCGGCGGCCGGCGGGCCGCGACGCGCACGGCGTGGACCGCGTGGCGGGTGCCCAGCCGCGCAAGCGCCACGAAGAAGGCGAGCTCGGCGATGCTCAGCAACCGCGGCGGGTTCGTACCCGGCGGCCAGTTGAAGGTGATGGTCAGGCCGCGTGGGCTCCTGACCACATCGAGGACGGTGGGCGCGATGAGCGGCTTGAACGTCGCGATCCGCTCGGCCGCACTCGCCAGGTCGGGACTGCACAGCGCGGCGAACAGCGGCGGGTCGAAGACCTCAGCCGAGATCGCCCGTCCGATCCGCACCGCCAGGTCGGGGTCCCCGGTTTCGGCGTCAAGCGCCTCCCAGAAGCGGTAGTACTCGTCGGTGGTCAGCCTGGCCGGCCCGTCACCGAGAAGCCCCGCCGGCAGCCGCGCCCGCCTGAGCACGCGCCCGAGCGAGGCTCCGATGTCATGCAGGAGCGCGCGAACACCGGGATCAAGAGTGAAACGCTCGGTGGTCATCGCCTGCACCGTAGCAACGGCGCCGCGGCGATCCCTCGTGCACCGGTTCACCCGCACCCGCACCCGCGCCGGTGGCGGTGCTCGGACCGCGGAAGCGCCTGGCGTTTCTACTGGTAGCGGGGCCGTCCCAGGTGAACGACCCCTCTCGTCGGTGGACCTCCATCTGCGCCGACCGAGGTGCTCGGCGCCCTCCGCGTCTCTCGGCATCGGCACCACGTCAGCGCCATTCGACACCGCGTCGACCGACAGACACAGGTCGGCTTGTCCGGGTAGCAGCGTCACCGACTCGAATCCATCACGCTTTGTGGTGTCTGGGTGGCCCCGACCTCAGAGCCGCGGGCCGCTTCCTGGTCCGGCTCCGGCATCGAATCTTTCTTCTTGCCGACAACAGGCAAGGTCAACAGCAGCACAGCCGCTCCGAGGAGTGCGACGACCGAGATCCATCCCGCACCAACGTGCATGGCATGGATAAAGGCATGATCAGCATCCTGAGAAAGAGTTGGCCGATGGATGGCAGTGGCGACGTGGCGGGCCTGTTCGGCGGACACTCGCGCCTGATCCCGCGCTGGAGCCGGTACACCTGTCAGCGAAGGTTCGATCGCGCGTCGATACGTGATCGACATAATCGTGCCGCCTACGGCGATGCCGATCACACTGCCCGTTTGTCGCACAGTGTTGGTGACCGCCGATCCTGCACCAGCCTGTTCCAGCGGCAGCTTGCCGATCAATGCCGCCGTGACGGGGCCGATCACCATACCGATCGAGAGGCCCTGTACCAGCAGCAGGATCTCGATCCAGGCGAGTGGAGTTCGCAGCCCGAGAAACCCGTACCCGCTCATGGTCAGCGCGGCCACGGTCAGAGCTGGCACGGCGACAAGACGTAGCGACAGGAGGCGGACCAGGCGCGGAGCGAGGAGCGCCCCCGTGAGCGCGCCGAGCGCGGTCGGGATATTGGCCAATCCGGCCTCCATCGGTGAGAATCCGAGCGCTCCTTGCAGATAGAACGCGTTGTAGAAGGTTATGGCAGCCACACCAAAAAGCAGTAGCCCAAGCGCCGCGTTTCCGCCACCGAACATGCGTTGCGCGAGCAGTCGAGGATCAAACATGGGCGTCTTGGCACGCAGCTCAACAAGTACGAAAACGGCCAGCAGAACCAGACCGGCAAGGATCGGCGCCCAGACATCGGTGCGGCTCCAGGCAGCCACCTGCCCCGCCCGGATCAGCCCGTAGGACAATGCCACGAGCCCACCGACCGAGAGCAACATTCCGGTCGGGTCCAATGGCCGCCGAGTGGGGCTGCGGAAATTCGGCACCAGCACCGCGAGCCCGACAAGCGCCAATGCCGCGACCGGGACGTTGACCAGAAAGACCGAGCCCCACCAGAAATGATCGAGCAGGAGCCCAGCCAGCACCGGGCCAGCAGCCATTCCGACACCGGCCGACGTCGAGAAAACGCTGACCGCGGCAGCCCGCGCGGGGCCGGTGAAGGTCCACGTAAGGATGGCCAAGCTGGCGGGCGTGATCAGCGCACTACCCACCCCCATCGCAGCTCGAGCTGCGATCAGCTGGCTCGCATCGCTTGCGTACGCCGCCCCCAGCGAGGACCCGGCGAAGATCACCAGTCCACCGGAAAACACAGTCCGGTGACCGAAGCGATCGCCCAGCGCTCCTGCGGTGAACATCAATGTGGCGAAGACCAGGGTGTACGAACCGGTCGCCCATTGCAGCTGACCGGGATTGGCCCCCAGCCCGCGGACCGGATCGGCAAGGGTCTCCAGCGCAGCGCTCAGGACTGTATTGTCCAGCCAAATCAGCAGCGAAGACAACATGAGAACGACAAGAATCAAATTCTGCTTGAGCTTCGACAATACTGGAGGCGTGGCCATGAACACCTTCGGGCATCGATCATCAAGGACCTTAATGGCCGAACCATAAGCAAGATCCACGGCGCTGTCAAGTTTGTGTTTTCTTGCCAGGACCGTTGCAACAGAACGGAACCTATGCCCTCTGTCAGGTTTACAGGAGAGGTACTTTTGTGCCCTTCGGCCAATGTGCGAGCGGAAGGATTTCATGAACCCGGAGAGTGGCGACCGGGCAGATTTCATGCCTCCGGAGAACTGCCGAACCATGTCCTGCCACCCCAGCCCGGCAGTGCTCTGCTGGACCCGCGTCGACCACCCACCTCACGCTGACGAGGTGATTCAGCATCGGCTCCGCAGGGCCCACGGTCCGGCCGAGCAGCAGGAGTCCAGCGCGACCACGGGTGCCGGCCCACTCGGAAGCATGCAAGGAGCGGAGGCACGCTCGGGAACGCGTGACCTTCCCTGTCGATGACGTGGCACCCAGCGCCGACCGGTTGCTCACCGGGGCGCAGCACGGTTTAGGTGTGTTGTTCGGCCGGGGCGACAGCACCGAACACGAGACGGGCCGAGTGCGGGCCGCGGAACAAGTCGAACAGGCGGATGCGCGTGCCGCCCGCGTCCACGACGGGGGTGACGGGGGCACGGTCTCGGGTGACGAGCGGGCCGGTGACGTCCGGAGCACGGTAGGTGATATCGAGGCCGAAGCCGTCCTCGCCGCGCTTGTATGCGTCCGGATCTTCCTGCCGGTACTGCTCCAGCAGAGCGGTGCTGACTCCGATGGACGCGCGCGGCGACAGTACGCGGCTCGCTCTCACAGGTGTCAATCATGGTCTCGGCCGCCAGTTTCCAGTCGAGGCTGTAGGCGTCCTGCACGCCGGTGTTCATGCACTGCCCGCCTGGTCGGCGGGTGGACGTGGGTCCTTCTACACGCACTTCGCGGGCAAGGAGGACCTGCTTGCGGGGCTGCTACAGGAGGTCGCCACGGCCAGCGACGAGTGCGCCAGCATGCCGGCGCACTCGTCGGACTTCTCCGACCCCGACGCGATCCGGTACCACATCGCCACCTACTGGCACGTCCACCAGGAGCACGCCGCGACGATACGCACGCTGAGCAGGCCGCGCTGGTCGACGAGGGTTTCGCCCGGACCCTGCGCGAGTTCCGTCGCACCCGGTTCGACGACATCCGCGACCTCGGAGAAATCCAACTGCCAGACCTGACACGGATCCGGTCGGCGGCCCAGCGAACACTGCCTTGCGGGCTTTCACGAGCTCACGCCGTTCGCTCTGGTGGTCGACCGGCTGGAGCAGCCCGCGGCGACATAACGCCCGCTCAACCGACGACACCGACGCGAGGTGACCATCGACGGCCATCATCACGTGGATCTTCCGATGACCCGGGCAGGCCAGTCCACGGGACGATGATCAGTCACTTTCGCGCGACCGAACCAGCACCTGCTGTCGCACGCGAGACAAAAATAATCGATCAACGTTGCCTCGCAGCAGACTCTCCGGTTGATCCTGGATGCATTGATCGGGAATCGCGGAATTTGATCTCACGCGCAATCTGGGGCCCTACCAGGAAACCTGGGAGGGGGACAGGAGGGCCGAGACATGATTATCGCCCGCCCGGTACTCCCATCAATCAATTCCCGGGAACCAGCAGATCTCCAATCCGCTAAGGAGTGGCGAATCCAATGTGGCACATCGAAACCATATCTACCCGAACGGGCGAGCAGGGCGCGATTTGGGGAGGTTCGGGTAACGCAGTGGGCCCTCGGCCACTCGGCGACCGGCTTGGCCCACAAGGAGCAGCTTATATCGTATCGGCAGGCGACCTCGGTTCGCTGACAATTGAGGACACCGGCGCGGGCCCGAACTCCCGAACCTGGTCGCTGCTGGTAAACGGAAAGCATCAGTATCTGTACCGCGACGAGGGCATGCTGAAGATCAGCATCGACGCCGCGAACGTGGCAACCATCGCAGGTGGTACCGCGCCGCTCTCGGTTCCCCTGCTGCGAGAGATGGACGAAACAGGCCCGCTCACTCAGCAGATCATGAAGCTCGTTTCCACCGCACCCAGTCTCTACCCGGTATGGAACAGCGACCCAATGACCCTGATGTTTACCGCCGGTTTCCCGAAGTCCTCAATGATCAATCTCCGCGAGGGGATCGGCGGCGCTCCGGACTGCTGTACACAGTTCATGGCTTGGCTCAAGTCGGTGCAGTTCACGGCCGGGTGGGAAACGGATGCGGAAGCCAGCAACTGGCTCGGCTGCGCACTCTGCAAAGGACTCATTGTTGGCGCCGCTGCCGCAGCATTTGTGGTCGTCGCCGCAGCGTGCATAGCGGCCGGACCCGTCAGCACACCGGCCATTATCGCACTGCTCGAGACGTCGAGCTCGATTGCCGCACTTGCCAGCGCCGGAGGAATGACCGTAGAGGGGGTGGCCAACATGGCGGTAGGAGTATTCTTCGCCGCGGGCGCTACGGCGTTCGTGATGTCGATAATTGATTCAATATGCGCCGATACGGGAGCGTGCAGCAAATCATCGGAGCAGGCCCTTCTGGTCACGGGAATCGGGTCCAACATGGACGTAACGGGCAGGTAGACCGGAAGTTCGGCTCCGCGGCGGCGAACATCTGGTTGAGGCAGGGCAGCGCCCAACAGTCGTTACGGGTCTTTTCGGAGTGGTCCGCTGAGCTTCCACAGCCAGATGATCGAGCAGGCCAGAGTCAGGAACGCCTGATACATGTCGGCGCGGCGTTCCCAGCGGGTCCGGAACCGATGGAACCGCTGTGGCAAGGTCCTCAGATCCGACGCTCCAGGAGACGCTGCCAACGTAGACGCCGGAGACTCCAACGGGCCGAAGCCGACCCGACAAGCCACGCCCCCCGCCTCCACAGGGGCGCCGCAACCGTCCTACTGGCTACATCGCTCCCAAAGGGAGCGGATCGCCCGATGCCCACATTGGTGGAGGTAGCGGGAATCGAGCCCGCTCAGGACCGGGTCGGGCATGATCGATCGATGATGAGCCCTGCGAGCCCTCCGGGTTGGTGACCTGTGCCCGGTTCTGGCCCAACGTGAACTGGACCCTGGTCAATGACGCGCCAGACCGCGGGGAGTCTCCTATCGACGCCTCCATCAGCCAGCGGATCGACCTGAAACCAGGTGACCAACCTACCGGGACGGGCGAGATATTTCGCGACGCACTGAAAGGCACCATGAGTCTCGACAACATCATCGCGACGCCTCTTGGGCTGGAGCAAGAGGCCTCTACGACCATCATCACACCCCAGAATCGAGACAAATTCGGCTCACGCCGTACGGGTGCGCTTGGGACAACTATCACCAGTCAGGAACGCCGCATCTACGGCCTCCGGCCCCGGTGGCACCTGGATGCCCTGAGCGCCACCGGGCGATAGAGGGTCTCCCTGGTTCGCTCCGGCGGTCACCCCCCACCCTCACCTGCCAGAGGGCATATGCACCCCGACGTGCGGCCTGGCTGGCATGCCGACCAAACCAAGGCGATGGTGGTCAAGGAAGACGTAATGCAGCGAAGTAACGACCAAGAGCCAGACGAGCAGGCGGAGGACCGACTCGGCCGGTTTGTCAACGGCCCCGGTGACAGCATCGTCTACGGCCCGGATGGCAAGCCGTCGAAGCCCGGCGATCCGATCCCCGAACGCAGGAGCGAGCCGATGGCGGACGAGTGACCAGTGCGAGGTCGGCGGGGCGCCAGACGGGGGACAGGCCCCTGTCAACAGCTCCGCCAGCGTCCAGCCCGAACCCAGTGCGGCACGGGCGACGTCGAGCGCAGCTCGACAGCAGAAGGTTCGGGGGTCGTCCCCGAAAAGCATCGCGGCCCGCCGGGAAGCTGACTGACGGTCAGCGACCACGGCGGGCCGACTCGTGGACCTAACGCACCACAACAAGAACCAGACGATCTTGGTTCAGGGCCCCGAAATCACCGTCCGCCCGGTCGCCGCACGGCTTCTGACCAGGGACGACGCCCAATGAGCGCCGAGCTGGCGACATCATCCACGGATGCGAACACACATTCGGAACACCTGGCGGGTCCGGAGGCTTCGGTCCGTCTCGTGACCGTGATGGTGGGGATCGTGGTCGGGCTGACGTTCTTGTTCGGCTTCGGC
The DNA here is from genome assembly GCF_023242945.1 of Frankia umida. Taxonomy (NCBI): domain Bacteria; kingdom Bacillati; phylum Actinomycetota; class Actinomycetes; order Frankiales; family Frankiaceae; genus Frankia; species Frankia umida. Next base: position 442,767 of record NZ_JALKFT010000001.1, on the reverse strand, counting down.
AACGTCGCGACGCTCGGTATCCGTCTGGGCATTCCGACGGGCGAAGATTCCCACGTCCGTCTCTCAGGCGGGCAGGACGCCAGCTCGATCGACCGGAACGTCTCCAGATCGGGCCAACGTGGGTGCGCGGGAGCAAGACCTGCTCCACCGGTCCCGCGCCGAGGACGTCCTGCACTGGCAGAAATACCCGGCGTCGAGGTCGCCGACCGCATCCGCCAGATCCGACCAGGGATCAAGGTCCTCTACCTGACCGGCTACGACCAGAGGACACCCGCCAGAAACGGCATTCCGAAACAAGCCGTGAACCTCCTTGTCAAGCCCTTACGAGGCCGGTCGGATCCCGCACAGCGACGCAGCGGACCTGGTCGACGAGCACCAGTAGATCACTCTTTCGACCATCGACGAAGACGACCGGCTCGGCTACGGGTGCGGACGGAGCTGGGCGGCGCGGCGGGTGAGGTAGCGCTGTTCGGGCAGACTGGCGGTCATTTGTGCGGCTCGTAGGTAGGACTCTCGAGCGGCGTCAGGGTCGCCGGCCTGCTCCAGAAGATGCGCGCGGACGGCTTCGAGGCGGTGGCTGTGGGCGAGTCGGTCGTCGGTGTCGAGAGTACCGAGCTCGACGAGGCCGGCGGTCGGGCCGTGGACCATGGCGACGGCGACGGCGCGGCTGAGGGTGGCAAGGGGTCCGGGAGCGATCTGTCCGAGCACGTCGTAGAGGGCGAGGACCTGTGGCCAGTCGGTGTCGGCGGCGGTCGGGGCCTCGTCGTGGAGGGCTGCGACGGCGGCCTGGACCTGGTACCGGCCGACCGGTCCGACGCCCAGCGTCCGGGTGAGCAACGTCTGCCCTTCGGCGATCGCTGCTCGGTCCCACAGGTCCCTCTGCTGGTCGGCGAGGGGCACGAGGGAGCCGTCGCGGTCGGTTCGCCCCGCGCGGCGGGCGTCAGTGAGCAGCATCAGCGCCAGCAGCCCCGCGGCCTCGCCCTCGTGGGGCAACAGTTGGTACAGCAGACGGGTGAGCCGGATCGCCTCGGCGGTCAGGTCCACCCGGATCAGGTCCGGTCCCGACGTGGCTGTGTACCCCTCATTGAAGATCAGGTACAGCACGCGCAGGACCACCGCGAGCCGGCTGGCCCGGTCGGCGGAGGTGGGTAGTTCGAGCTGGGCGCCCGTGTCGCGGATGCGTCGTTTGGCTCGGCTGATCCGTCGGGCCATGGTGGCCTCCGGTACGAGGAGCGCCGAGGCCACCTGCGCGGTGCTGAGGCCACCGACCGCGCGGAGGGTGAGTGCGAGCTGTGACGGTTGCGACAGGGCGGGGTGGCAGCACAGGAACAGCAGGACGAGCGTGTCGTCGGGGTCGGCTGCGGGCGGCTGGCGGGTCGGGTCGAGCGCGGCGGTTGCTTCGCGGCGGCGTCGGGCGCTGTCGCTGCGCCAGTGGTCGACGAGCGACCGGGTGGCGACGGTGGTCAGCCATGCTCGGGGCCGGTCCGGGACGCCGTCGACGGGCCATTGCAGGGTGGCGGCGAGCATCGCCTCCTGGACCGCGTCCTCGCAGGCGTCGAACTGTCCGTGGCGGCGGACGGGCGCGCCGAGGACGTGCGGCGCGAGGTCGCGCAGCAGGTCCTCGGTCGGCTCGGTCACGATCGCTCGCCTCACATCTGCTGGGGAGGCTCGTCCATGATTCGACGGACTTCCATCGGGTGTTCGGTGACTGCGACGACCTGCGAGGCGATCTCGACCGCCCGCTCGCGACCGCACTCGACGACCCAGTACCCGGCGAGAGTCTCCTTGATCTCGGCGAACGGGCCGTCGGTCGGCGTCGGCGCGCCGTCGGTGAACCGCACAGTCGTGGCTTGGGTCGGGTCGGTCAGGTGCCGGCTCTCGACGACCTCGCCGGACTCGCGCAGTTCACGGTCCGTCCGCATCATCGTGGCCTGCATCTCGGCGATCCACTCCGGGCTGCGATCCGCGAGGGAGGTACCTAGTCCACCGAACATCATGATCATGTATTTCACAGTGATTCCTTTCCGTCACGCGCCCCGGTCGTGGGCGCCAGCTCCCGGTCGGAGCAGCGGCCCGGATCTGGACATGCCGGCGCAAGATTTTCCCGCCCTGGCGTTTCTGCACGGCGATTCGGTGTAGCGGTGTCGGTTGTTGCCTCGACCGGTGTGCGGCGGTCCCCGCCCTGTCCGTGAGGGCGGGAGCGGCCGGCGGACGAGCGGAAGAACCGGTCGAAGATCCGGTCCAGCTCGCCGGGGGCGACCCCGGGGCCGCGGTCACGGACCTGGATCTCGACCCGGAGGCCGCCGCCGACGCTGTCCTGAGCCACCTCGACCTCAGCCACTTCGAGCTGGGCCAGGCTGACCTCGGCAGGGGTGCCGGGCGGAGTGTGGGCGCGGACGTTGGCGAGCAGGTTGCCGAGGACCTGCCGCAGCGCGTCGGGGTCGCCGACGGTCCGGCATCCGTCGGGTACGTCGGCGACCAGCGGCCGGTCCGGCTCGACGGCCGCCGCGTCCGCCACGGCATCCCGGACGATCTCCGAGACGTCGAGGCCCTGCGCCCGCCACTGCCGGCACAGGTCGAACCCGTCGGCATCGGGCAGCATCACGTCGAGCAGCAGCAGGTCGGGCCGGTCGGTGGTGACGGCGAACGTCGCCTCCGCGCCGCAGCTGGCGGTGGCGGTGGCGACCTCGAAACCGTGGAACCGCAGGGCCATCCGGACCATGTCGACGATGTTCGGCTCGTCGTCTACCACCAGCAGCCGTGGCGCCTGCCCGTTCCCGTCCACTCCCACCCTCACCCCTCCGTGCCGGCCTTCGCCCAACTCCGTGGCCTCGTTCCGGCTGAGGGCGGACGGCGCGGCCACGGATCGCCATTCCAACCGAGCGGCATGTGAGCTTCGTTCGAGGGATGCCGCGCGACCCGGTCACACGGTTCTCGCCGCCGGCTCACATCCGATTCGCAGGCGGGGCTGGTCTGCTGGCACCGCCGCGACGGAACCGTTCCGTCGGCGGCCCCCACAGCCTGGTCGGCGTCCCGCCGGCCTCCACCCTCCCAGGAGGCGCCATGCCCCGACATCGTCGGATCAGCCCGCGGGTCCGTCTCGGTGCCGCCGCCGTCGCCGGCGCGCTCGGACTCGCGACCGGCACCGTGGCCGTCGTGACCGGCCCGCCGTCCCCGGCCTCGGCCGCCACGTTCGCCGACGCGGCGAGCGAGCGGCCGAACATCGTCCTGATCCTCGCCGACGACCTGGACGCGACGACGTCGCCGTACTGGGAGGCGATGCCGCAGACGGCGGCGCTGGTCCGCGACACCGGCATGACGTTCTCGAACGGTTTCGCGCCGACACCGATCTGCTGCCCGGCCCGCGGCTCACTGCTGACCGGGAAATACGGCCACAACACCGGCGTGCTCACCAACAGCGGTGACGTCGGCGGCTGGGCGACCTTCGCGGCCAACGGCAACGAAGAACACACCGTCGCCACATCTCTCGAGGGCGGCGGCTACCGCACCGCGCTGGTAGGCAAATACATGAACGGCATCGAGGACGCACCGGAGCACATCCCGCCCGGCTGGTCGGAGTGGTACGGCAGCGTCGACAACAACTTCTACACCGGCTACAACTACGCGCTGAACGAGAACGGCCAGATCGTCCAGTACGGCGGGTCGGACGACGCGGCGAACTATTCCACCGACGTGGTGGCCGCGAAGTCGACCGACTTCATCAGCCGGGCGGCCGGCGACGACGTGCCCTTCTTCCTGTACGCCGCGCCCACCGCCCCGCACCTGCCGCTGCCGCCGGCGCCGCGGCACACCGACCATCCGTTCGCGACCGCCAGCGCGCCGGTCACCCCGAACTTCGACGAGGCGGACGTCTCCGACAAGCCGTGGTGGCTGCGAGCCAGTGCCGGTGAACGGTCAGCCCGGGTCGCGGCGATCAACGATCCCGATTACCAGGACCGGATGGGATCGTTGTACGCGTTCGACGACATGGTCGCCGGCATCGTCGACACGCTGCGTGAAACCGGCGAGCTCGACAACACCTACCTGGTCTTCACCTCGGACAACGGCTACAACCTGGGTTCCCACCGGCTGACCCAGAAGATGGCCCCCTACGAGGAGTCGCTGCGGGTGCCGATGGTGATCAGCGGGCCCGGTGTCCGGCCGGGGACCGACGCCCACATGGTGGCCGGTCTCGACCTCGCCCCGACGTTCCTCGACCTCGCCGGGGTGCCGGTTCCGGCGGACGTCGACGGCCAGTCGATGACGCCGCTGCTGCGCGGCGAGCAGCCCGCCTCTTGGCGGTCCGACCTGCTCGGACAGTACGCCGGGCCCGGCCTCGACGGCCAGGACGGCGTCATCCAGGAACAGGTCGAAGGCATCGCCGGCGTCTATCTCGACCTGCCGCCGTGGTCGGGCCTGCGGACCGATCAGTACCTCTACGTCCGCTGGTACGACCTCGACCGGAACCCGCAGGTCCATGAACGCGAGCTCTACGACCTGGCCAGCGATCCCTACGAGCTGACGAACCTGCTCGCCACGCCGGCAGGCGTGGCCGCCAACGCCCAGCTCGTCGCCCAGCTCGACGCCCGCCTCGACGTCCTCGCCACCTGCGCCGGAGCCTCCTGCCGAACCTGACCCGGCCCGGTCGTGCCGCCCGCGTCCAGGGCAAATCTCTGGGCGCGGGCCCGCGCCGGAAGGCCCTGCGACCTCGGAACCATCTCCCAGCAGCGGCAACACCGGGACCAGGACCCAGGGCTGCGGCAAGTTTGCTTGGTAGCGACTGGTGGGCCGTGCTGAGGGTTTCCGGTGGTTCCGGGTGGCGGGTTGGTGCCGGTGGGCGGGACCCGAAGGAGAGCGGGCATGACCCTCGGGTGATCATGGAGGTTCCTACGCCAGCCTGATCATCCCCGAGGCGCCATGCCCGCCGCACCATTATCGTCGTCTGCCCCTGTCCTGGATCAGCTGGCTACCGCGGTGCCAGCCGGTGGCCGACCGGTGCCGCCGGCGGATCTGTTCGCCGTGTTCGAGCTGGTCGCCGACCCACGGAAACGCCGGGGCCGCCGCCATCGGCTGCCGGTACTGCTGACGCTGGCGACGTGCGCGGTGCCCGCCGGGGCGCGCTTGTTCGCGGCGATCGCCGAGTGGGCCGCCGACGCGAAGACCAACGAGATCCCCCTGGTCAAGGACCTGCTGGCCGGACTGGACCTGACCGACACGGTGGTCACCGCCGACGCGCCGCACACCCAGGACGACACCGCCGCCTGGCTCCTCGAGCGCGACGCCCACTACCTGATGGTCGTCAAGGCGAACCGGCCGACCCTGCACGCCCAGCTCGCGGCCCTGCCCTGGACGAAGGTCCACACCACGTCGAGAACGACCAGCCGCGGCCACGGCCGCGCCGAACGCCGGACCGTGAAGGCGACCGAGATCCGTACCGGGACCGACTTCCCGCACGCCGTCCAGGCCGTCCGGATCACCCGCCGCCGCCGGTCGCTGACCAACGGCAAGGTCACCAGCGAGACCATCCACGCCGTCACGAGCCTGCCCTCCCACCAGGCCAGCCCGGCCCTACTCGCCGAACTCGCCCAAGGACACTGGGCGATCGAGAACCAGCTCCACTGGGTCCGCGACGTCACCTACGACGAGGACCACCACCGCGCCCGCACCGGCAACGCACCCCAGGTCATGGCCAGCCTCCGCAACCTCGCGATCACCATCCTGCACCTCACCGGCACGAACACCATCGCCCAGGCGCTACGCCACCACGCCCGCCGACCAGAACGACCACTCCAAACGATCAAGAGAGTCGGTTGCTAACCAGCAACTTTGCCGCCGCCCTGGCGTCACCCCGGTCTCCACTCCGCTGGGCGCCGAACACGACGCGCACCGAGAGCGATCGGCAACGGGGGCAACGAACGAGAGGAGAAGTAGATGTCCATCGTGCAGGAGGTCGGCCCGTCGGGCGTTACACAGGACCACTGGTTCGACCTGCCGATCACCATCGTCAATGACGACGGCTGCGTGGCGAGCGACGACTGCGACACCTCGGATGGCTGCTCGTCGACGTGCCCGTCGGCGTGCGTCAGCGCGTAACGAGGTAAGCGCCGTGCCGCCTCGACGGTCCTGGGGGCGCGGCGTGGAAGGGCACATGGCCATCGTGGCGGTTGCAGGAAGGAGCATGCGGATGGGCGGGATGCTGTACCGGCCGGCGGGTCCCGCGTTGCTGCGCGCTGCGGCCCGCCCGCTGGATGGCGTGGTGTCGGACTGGCCGGTGTTGGAGGACGCGGCAGCGTGCCGGGGCTGGTTGGCGAGGGTCTGGCCGCAGGCCCGGGAGCCGGTCGGGCTCGCCAGCGGTGCGTTGGCCGCGCGGGTCGAGCAGATCGTTGCCGGGCATCCCGTCGCCGACCGGCGGGTGCGGGCTGCTGCGGTGACGGTCGTGCGGTACCTGGTGCGTTCCGGGGCCGCTCGACGCCGTTCGCGCTGTTCGCGGGTGTCGCGCCGGCCCGGTTCGGCCAGGTGGCGTCGGTGCGCATCGGTGATCGCCATCGGTCGACGCTTCGGGCCGATGCCGCGTGGCTGGATGAGATCGTCAGCCGGCTGGAGGCGGGCCCGGTCCTGGCGCGAATGGAGGTCGTGTTCAACAGTCTGGCTGTCGAACGAGCTGGGCGGCTGGTTGTGCCTCGCGCCGACGGCCACGTCGAGATCCCTCTGACCCCACCGGTGCGGCTCGTGATGGATACCGCGAGAGGACCAGGGCGGTTCGCCGAACTGGCTGACCGGCTGGACGAAGAGTTCGCCGGCGTCGGCCGTGAGCGCATCGAGGCGATGCTGCGCCAGTTGGTCGCCGAGCAGTTCCTGACCAGCGGTCTTCGGGCACCGATGACGGAGACCGCTCCGCTCGGTCACCTGGTCGCGGCCCTTCAGCGAGCTGGTGCCTGCGATCTGGCCGAGGTCGGGCTGCTTGCGGATGAGTTGGCCGCGATCCACGCCCGGCTCGGGGAACTTAATGCAGCGCCGGAGCTGGGAGCCCAGGCGGGTCCGCGTGCGGACCTGATCACGGTGATGGACCGGGTCAGCCCGCAGCAGCGCTCGCCCATGGCGGTCGACCTCGTCCTCGACTGCGACCTGCACCTGCCCATGTCCGTCGCTTCGGACATGGCCGTGGCCGCCGGCGTCCTGACGCGGCTGGGTCGGGAGCCGCTGGGACCAGCCGCGTGGGCGGATTACCACCGCCGGTTCGTCGAACGCTACGGTGTTGACAGCGTCGTTCCGCTGATCGACGTGCTTGATGGGGCATCGGGGCTTGGCTATCCGGCGGGATATCCGGGCTCGGTGCTGCCGATTCCCGCGGCGACGGTGAGCGATCGAGACCAACGGCTGCTCGCGCTGGCCTGGAAGGCGCTTGCCGGCAACGGTCGCCCTGAGCTCACCGACGCGCTCATCGAGCATGCCACCGCTCGCGATTGACACGCCCGCTCTGAGCAGCGATCGAGAGTTCTTCTTCGAGGTGAGGTGAGCCGCCCTGCAGGCATACGTCGAACAGACATCGGGGTGGGATGATGCGGAACAGCACATAACCGCTGACAAGGAGTTCGCCGATCTGCCATTTGCCGTGGTCGAGGAGATCGCGCTGCTCCCCGACGCGCAAGGTCGTGGCATTGGCAGCCATCTGCTACGGGGCATCCTTCGGGCTGCTCAGCGGCGCGGCGTTCCGGTCCGGCTCAGCGTCTTCGTCAACAATCCCGCACAGGCTCTCTACATCCGCCTTGGTTTCGAAGTCGTGCGGATCGAGAATCCGCGCATGTCGATGCGGTGGGCCCCGGACAACGCGTGAGGCACCCCCGTTTCCCGGTCTTCAGCCGAACGTGCCTCCGAACGGGACAGTGGCCCGGCCAACGCTGGCCGCGGCCCGACGGGACCGGTCAGCGAGCTTTCAGGATCATCGTTCCTGTTTAAGCAGCTCGACGATGACCGGGTGGTCGTGGCCAGCGGAACGTGATTGTTGGCCGATGGAGACCGAGCACCCGGTTCACAGATCTCAAAATTAACGTGCGGAACATTCGGCGAATCTGATGTTCTGACGGTGTCTACGGCGTGACGTCAGACGGGGCGGCGCGTCCTGCGGGCGGAGGGGGCGGGTTTTCCTCGGCGGCTGCCGCCGAGCCGCGCACCGGATTCCCGGCTTGGCCGTTCGGCGCGCAGGTTGAGGGGCTGGCCGGCGATGCGGGTGCGGGTCAACGCCTGCTGGGTGTCCTTGGACAGGTCGGTGGGAAGTTCGACGAGGCTGTAGTCGGCCCGGATGTCGATCCGCCCGAAGTCCGCCCGGTCCAGGCCGCCCTCGTTCGCGAGCGCCCCGACGATCTGGCCCGGGGTGACCCGCTGGCGATGCCCGACCCCGATCCGGTAGGTGGCATAGACCGGCCGCGGCCCGCCCGCGCCGCGAGCGGGCCTGTCGCGGGCAGGCGGGGCGGTGTCAGGCGGGAGGAGGAACTCCCCCGGTTCCTGGCGGGTCATCACGGCCAGCGCCGCGGCGATGTCGGCGAGCGGAACGTCGTGCTCGTGGGTGTAGCCAAGGACCAGGTCCCTGAAGACGGCGTGGGCTGGCGCGTCGAGCGCGGCGGTGATCGCGTCGTGGAACTTCGCGACCCGCTGGGCGTTCACATCCTCCGCGGTGGGCAGTTCCATCTCGGCGAGCGGCTGGCGGGTAGCTCTCTCGATCGCGGCGAGCAGGCCCTTTTCCCTGGGGGTGACGAGCAGCAGCGCCTCACCGCTGCGCCCGGCGCGGCCGGTACGGCCGATGCGGTGGACGTACGACTCCGGGTCGGTGGGGATGTCGTAGTTGACGACGTGGGTGACCCGTTCGACGTCGAGGCCGCGGGCGGCGACGTCCGTGGCGACGAGCAGGTCGAGAGTGCCGTCACGGAGCTGGGCGATGAGCTTTTCGCGCTGCGGCTGGCTGAGGTCGCCGTTGATCGCCTCGGTGGCGAACCCGCGGCTGCGCAGCCGCTCGGCGACGTCCTCGGTCGCCGACTTCGTCCGCACGAAAATGATCATCGCTTCGAACGGCTCGACTTCGAGGACCCGGGTGAGCGCGTCCATCTTGCGCGGCCCGGCGACGGTCAGGAACCGCTGCCGGGTGTTCGCGGCGGTGACGGTCCGCGCCCTGATGGTGATCTCAACCGGGTCGCGCAGGTACTGCCGGGAGATGCGGCGGATCGGCGCGGGCATCGTCGCGGAGAACAGCGCGACCTGCTTGGCGTCGGGGGTGTCGGCGAGGATCCGGTCGACCTCCTCCTGGAAGCCCATCCGGAGCATCTCGTCGGCCTCATCGAGGACCAGGGTGTGCAGGCCGCCCAGGTCGAGCGTCCCGCGTTCCAGGTGGTCGATAACCCGCCCGGGAGTCCCGACGACGACCTGCGCGCCACGGCGCATCCCGGCCAGCTGGGGAGCGTAGGCCTGCCCTCCGTAGACGGGCAGCACATGCAGGCCGGTGAGGTGGTGGGCATACCGGCCGAACGCCTCGGCGACCTGCAGAACCAGTTCCCGGGTCGGGGCGAGCACAAGCGCCTGGGTGGAGGTGCTGCGCACGTCGATCCTGGACAGGATTGGGAGAGCGAACGCGGCGGTCTTGCCGGTCCCGGTTTGGGCGAGGCCGACGACATCGCGGCCCGCGAGCAGGGCGGGGATCGTGCCGATCTGGATCGGCGACGGCACCTCGTAGCCGAGTTCGGTGAGGGCTCGCAGGACCGGGGTACCAAGCCCGAGGTCATGGAACGTCGGCTGGTCTTCGGACTCGGTCACACCTGAGAGTACGGCTCCTGTGTGGCAGCCCGGCGAAACCGGGGCTCAGGCGGCCGGACCGGCCTCCCGCGCACCACTCAGTCGGCAAGGCGCATTCAGGGTGCGCCGGCGACGGTCAGGACGAGGCGACTGACGGGGGCGGCACGGGCAGGCCGGCCAGGGTCGCGTCGATGACGGCGACAAGTTCACCCCGGTCCAGCCCGATCCCGATCAGGGAGCCGATGCCCCGGAAGCCGACGACCAGCAACGTCGCCAGCGTGACCGGCTCGGCCGCTGGATCGAGGTCGCCGTTGCGCTGCGCGGCCCGCAGGCAGTCGGCCAGGGCCGCCCGCTGCGCCTCGAAGCTCTGGCGTAGGCGGGCCGTGCCGTCCTGGTCGCGCCCGGCCAGCTCGACGGTGAAGCGGCTGGCCATGCAGGCCAGCTGCTCGGGGTCGTTCAGCTGCCGGTCGAGCGAGTCGATGAGATAGGCCCGCAGGCGCTCCATCGCGGTCTCGTCCGGGCCGGCCAACGCGGCTGCGCCGCACGCCTCGTCCTGGTCGCAGTAGTCCCCCAGCGCGGCCAGGAACAGCGCGTGTTTGTCGCCGAAGGCGGCGTAGAGGCTGCCGCGGCCGAGCCCCGTCGCGGCCGAGATGTCGTCGAGACTCGTCCCGTCGAAGCCGTTCTTGCGGAATGCACGCTCGACGGCCGCCAGCACCTCTTGCCGGTCGAAGCCAGGTGGGCGCCCCATCGATCGATCGTAACCACGGATCTCGTTGTTGGCGGAATAGTCCAGAACCCTGAGCGTTCTTTACTGAACAGTCCAGATCGTTGGGCGTCCCCTGCCGACCGGGCGCCGCGCGCATGCGCCGGGCCCCGACCGCGAGATGCGAGCCAACCTCATGACAGAGCAGGACACCCAGCCCGACCAGGCCGGTCCCAGCCCCCAAGCTGTCCCGCTCATCCCGAGCCAGCGCCGTGCGGCCACCGGCGCACGGTCCGTCTCCCCGGCCCTGCTACTGACGATCCTGTCGATCGCGAGCTTCCTGGCCCAGCTCGACGTGTGGGTCACCAACGTCGGCCTGCCCGCCATCGGGCACGGCACCCACGCAGGTTCCCTCGCAGACCTGAGCTGGGTGCTCAACGGCTACGCGATCGTCTACGCCGCGCTGCTGGTACCGGCCGGCCGCCTGGTAGATCGGTTCGGCCGCAAGGGTGGTTTCCTGCTCGGCCTGATCGTGTTCGCCGTCGCCAGCATCGGCGCCGGCCTGTCCGGCGACATCTGGGTGCTGGTCGGGTTCCGGGTCCTGCAGGCCGCCGGTGCGGCCCTGCTCACCCCGGCCAGCCTCGGTCTGGTGCTGCTGACCGCGCCGCCGGCGAAGGTCGGCACCTACGTGAAGATCTGGTTCACCACCGGCGCGCTGTCGGCGGCTTCCGGCCCGGTGCTGGGCGGCCTGCTCGTGGAGGCGTCCTGGCGGTGGCTGTTCCTGGTGAACATCCCGGTCGCGGTGGCCGCGCTCGCGCTGGGCGCCCGTTACCTGCCCAGCAGCCGGGACGCCGACGACCACCTGCCCGACCTGCGCGGCGGCGGGCTGTTCATCGTCGCGATCGGCGCGCTGGCCCTGGGGCTGGTCAAGGCGCCGGACTGGGGCTGGTCGAGCGCCCGGGTGATCGTCGCGTTCGTCCTCGCGGCGGTCGCGCTGACGTGGTTCCTGGCCCGCTCCGCCCGCCACCCGGCGCCGGTCATCGCCCTCTCCCTGTTCCGGGACCGGGTGTTCACCACCGCCAACCTGGTGGCCTTCGTCGCCTTCGTGGCCTTCGGGATCGAACTGCTCTCGACGATCCTGTGGCTCCAGGGTCACTGGCACTACTCGGTGATCCGCACCGGGCTGGCCTCCACGGCCGGCCCGGTGATGTTCGCCGTCGGCTCGGCGGTCGCGGAGACCCTCCAGACGCGTACCCGGCTGCGGGCGGGACGGATCGCGGTCGCGGGCGCGCTGCTCGCCGCGGTCGGCACGATCATGCTGATTCTCCTGGTCACCGACGACCCGCGGTTCGTGGCCGCGTTCCTGCCGACCTGGGTGGTCCTCGGCCTGGGTTACGGCCTGGCGGTGCCGACCGCGATCACCCGGGCGACGGTCGGCCTGCCGCCGAAGGACTCCGCGACCGGCAGCGCGATCGTGACGATGGCCACCCAGCTCGGCTCGGTCATCGGAATCAGTGTCCTGGTGGCGATCCTGGGCCGCGCCTCCGGCGCGGCGAGCGAAGCGGTCTTCCAGCACGCCTGGTACGTGGCGGCCGGAGCGCTCGTGGTGGCGGCCCTCGCCTCGTTCGGCCTGGACTCGCAACCCACGGCGGCGGCTGGACCAGACCTCCCGCCGGTCGGAGCGGGCGCCGCCGACGCCGGCGATCCGGAGGCGGCGGTCGGAGTGTGAGGACGCCGCCGGCTTAGGCCGGCTCGGTGTCAGCGGCCGTGGGCGCGGCGAGCGTGGCATCCGGGCCGGCGAGCCGGTCCGCGCCGAGTGCGGAACCGACGTGTCGACCGCGGGATCCGAGGGGGCACGGTGATGTCTTCCGGCACTGCGGATCTCCCGAGGCAGGGGCTGTCGAGCACGCCACCGTCGACGACCTGGACACCGAATTCGCCGATGCTTTTCTCCTCGCTGTCCGCGAGCGCGACCTCACCGGGCTCGGCCGATTTTCTGACGACAACGAGCTCCTGCGCCGGGCTGGGGTCACGATGGATGGCGGGCAGCCAACCGTCGCGGGGGGTGACCGCCTGGGCGATCTCGCGGGCCCGGCTGACGATGATGCCGTCACGTTGCTGCGCGGGCAGGTCCAGCAGTACCTGTGCGGCGTGGCTGGCACCCGCGGCGATCTCGCCGTCGTGGAGCAGGCAGGCGGCCTGTTCTAGGTGCACCAGGGCCCGGTCGAGGTAGTCGTCGGTGGGGTAGAGCTCCAGCGCGCGCCGCTGGGCTTCCCCGGCGCGTCGGCTGTCGTGCAGGTGGGTGAGGGCGTTGCCGTGGTGGAAGCGCAGTTGCGCTTCGTTGTAGCCGAACGCCGAGTCGGTGGTGTCGTCCGGGGTGAGAGCGGACAGGATCGTTTCGGCTCGGGTGATGGCGGTGTCGGCGTCGGTGGGATGGCCGAGGATCGCGTGGGCGCGTGCCTCCAGGGCCGCGGCCAGCACCGCACCGACGCAGACCGTACGTCCGGCCGCCGCCTGGGCCTGCTGGGCGACGAGTGCTGCCTGCCTGACGTCGAAGGTGTAGAAGATCGTGTACGCGTCCTGGGCGCGGACCCAGGAGCTCAGGGCGGGGTCCCCGGCTTCGTCGGCGGCGAGGCGAGCGGTACGCCCCCAGGATCGTGCGGCGTGGCGGGCACCGAGCTTGAGGAGAGTCAGGCTGATGAGTCCGGCCATCTGGGCGATTGTCCGGGTGAGGCGGCGCGTCACGCTGGCGGGATGCGGGCGGGCGAAGGCTTCCGACAGGTCGGTGAAGTCGGTGGTGAGGTCGTCCAGCAGCAGGCGAGCGGGCTGGTAGCGCGTGGCTCTCCCATGTGCCGCGACCAGGAGGTCCCAGTCGTCGAGGCTTGCCATGCTGGTCGAGGTGGTGAGGCTGTCGGTCACCTGCCGGCGGAGCTGTTCCAACGCGGTCAGGTCGTCGGTCTCGGTGAGCTCGACGTGGCTGCCTGTCTGGTCCTTCGGTCCGTCGTCTTGCCCGGCCGCCCGGCCGAGGCAGGGGCCGAGGGCCTGCGTGCGCTGGAACTCGCCCAGACCACAGGCTCCACCCGCGCCGACGCCCTGCTCGACGGCATGGCGGGAGCGCTCACGGGAAACGATCGGGTGGTGGAGGTCGGCCAGTTCCTCGCCGCGCGCCGGGTCGTGAGCGCCGCCAGGAGGAGACAGCCATTCCTATGATCACCACGGCGACCAGCGCCGAGGTGACGCGAGCCGGAGCACGGGCGGCCGTGCTGCCGGTGGGCAGCTTCGAGCAGCACGGCGCCCATCTCCCCCTCACGACGGACACGTTGATCGCCCAGGCGATCGCCGAGGCTGTGGCTGACGCGTACGGTCTGCTGCTGCCCCCCCCGATCACGTTCTCGTGCTCCCACGAACACGGCTCCGCACCGGGAACCGTGAGCATCTCCTCCACCACCCTGACCGCGGTCATCCACGACGTCGCCGCATCGCTGCGCCGTTCCGGCATCCCCGTGCTGGTGCTCGTCAACGGGCACGGCGGCAACTACGTCCTGAGCAACATCGTCCAGGAAGCCAACGTCGACGGGCCGGCCATGACCCTGTTCCCTGGACGGGCTGACTGGACGGCGGCGCGTACCGAAGCCGAGCTGGAGACCGACGGCCATGACGACATGCACGCCGGCGAGCTGGAGACCTCCATCCTTCTCCACGCACACCCTGACGTCGTCCGGCCCAGCTGGGAGAGCGCAGATGAGGGCGGCGGCCCGCGCCCTCATCTGCTCATCCATGGCATGCAGGCGTATACCCGGACCGGAGTGATCGGCCGCCCCTCCCTCGCCACCGCCGAAAAAGGCAAACGGCTGCTGGACAGCCTGGCCACCCTGATGGCCGACCACCTCGACGCGCTCGGACTGCCTGGCCGCTGACCGGTCGCGCACTGGCCTCCGCCAGCACTCCGAGCCGCGCCTGGCCACTCGAACATGGAATGGGGCTATGCGCCCGAGGTCTGGGCATACGCGGACCAGGTGTGAGCGTGATTTGGCATGGCCTTGTCGGTGGGCGACGAGATCGGCGTGGAGGTACTCTCCCCCAAGCGGCTCCACGACCTCCGACACGGCTCGGTTTCGATCATGCTGTCCAAGGGAGTCGACATCACGATCGCCTCGAAGGTCGTCGGTCACTCTTCGACGTCGGTCACCGCGAACCTGTAAGCGTATCTGCTGCGGTCGACCGGCCAGCAGGCGGCGGAGACGGTGGCTGCCGCGATCCCGCGCACAACGGTTCGTCCCCACCCTGTCCTCACCACCGGAACCAACGGCGGCGGGATCGTGAAGGGCGGAGGCTTCGGGCCTGGTCAGGGGCCTGCCCGTAAAGGACAGACCCCCACCAAGCGAGTGGAGGTGGCGGGAATCGAACCCGCGTCCTCCGGCACCGAACCAGGGCTTCTTCGGGCGGAGCCTGCTACTTGTTTCTCGGCCCCGTCAGACTCGCAGGCAAGCTGACATAGGCCCAGTCGCTGTTTGGTTTTCCGCCTTGCCCCGCGACCGGGCCAAGCGGTGATCCTCCTAGCGACGCCAGACCCTGGGCCGGAGGAACTCCCAGGCTGACGGTTGAACTACTTAGGCCGCGAGGGCGTAAGCGTCAACAGGCTGCGTCTTGTTGGCAGCTGTTTTTTTGAGCGGAGCGTTAGCGAGATAACCGCTCATCCTCGACCCGCTTCCCCTGTCTCGACGTCCGAAGTCGAAACCGATCACCCCCAGGTACGACGGTACTGAGGGTCGAGTCTACCCCAGGACCGCGCGGACACCGCCCCGCCGCGAGACCATCGCGGCACGAGACCACGGCGGCACGAGACCACGGCAGCACGCGCGCCGCGGCGGGCATGTCCGGGCGCCCGGGATAGTTGTATCGGCAACAACGTTCGTGCGGGCACCTCGTCCGCCGCCTTCGGGGAGAGCATCGTGGCCATCAAGGAACTGGGGCACCTCGTCCTGTACGTGCGTGACCTCGAACGCTCCGTCACCTTCTACCGGGACGTCCTGGGTTGGCGCCAGGTGTTCCCCTACCCCGCGGACGACACCGGCGGCCCGCTGCGCGCACCGGTGGCAGCGTTCTCCTCCGGGCGGACCCACCATGAGCTGCTGCTCATCGAGGTCGGCGAGGATGCGGCCGCCGTCCCGGCCGGGCGCCGGCTCGGCATGTACCACTTCGGGCTGAAGGTCGGTGACAGCGACGACGAGCTGCGCGAGGTGCTGGCGACGATCCAGCGCGCGGGCGTCCAGATCGTCGGCGCCTCCGACCACACCGTCACGCACAGTCTCTACATCCTCGACCCGGACGGCAACGAGATCGAGCTGTACATCGACGTCGCGGACGCGGACTGGCGTTCCGACCCGGCCCTGGTCGCCGCCCCGATCCGTCCGCTGCGCCTGTAGCGAGCCGGCCGGGCAGGCAACGGGGCAACGGCTGGCGGACGGCGGACGGCGGACGGCGGACGGCGGACGGCGGACGGGCCTACCGGAAGCGGCTTCCCGCGCGCTGCGCGTGGACGAGGTCGGTGGGGGCGGTGGCGGGCGAACCGGCGTCGTACGGCGGCTGCGGGTCGTACTCGATGCCCAGTTGGATGCCCTGCGCCCGCCGGTCCCCGGCGATGCGGCCGGCGAGCGCGAGCGCCATGTCCAGCCCGGACGACACCCCGGCCGCGGTGACGTACTTGCCGTCGAACGTCACCCGCTCGCGGCTCGGGACGGCACCGAGGGCGGCCAGGGCGTCCACGGCCAGCCAGTAGGTCGCCGCCCGCCGCCCGCGCAGCAGGCCGGCGGCGGCGAGGATCAGCGAGCCGGTGCACACCGACGTCGTCCAGGTGCTCGTCCGGTCCACCGCACGCAGCCAGGCGTGCACCGGGCCCTCGGTCATGTGGTCGCTCTGGCCCGGCCCGCCGGGCACCAGGACGACATCCGGGTTCGTCACCTCGGCCAGCGGCGCGTCCACGGTCAGGCCCAGCCCACCGGACTCGTCGCGTACCGTCCCGACCCGTTCGCCGACGAAGACCACCTGCGCGTCCGGTAGCTGCCGCAGTACCTCGTAGGGCCCGATCGCGTCCAGAACCGTCACCCGTTCGAACAGCAGGATCGCGATCCGCATGTCCGCTCCTCGCCCGCACCCGGCACTCCCAGTCACTTTGGGTGACACTACGCCGGTGGCGGCGTCCGAGGAGCCGGCGGATCGGCGGGAGACAGCGGACCGGCGGGTGTGGCTGCTGATGGTGATGGCCGGGCTGACCGGCCTGGTGGACGCGACCAGCTACCTCGGGCTCGGCCACGTGTTCGTGGCGAACATGACCGGCAACGTCGTCTTCCTCGCGTTCGCCCTGGCCGGCGCCCCAGGACTGTCCGCCGACCTGTCGGCGCTGGCCCTCGTCGGTTTCCTCACCGGCGCCGCCCTCGCCGGCCGGATCGGACGGCATTCCACACCCGGACGGCACTGGCTGCTGGTCGGGATCGGCACGCAGGTCACCCTGCTCGGCGCGGCCCTGCTCGCGGCGATCCTCACCGACGCCGTGGGCACCGGCGGTGGGCACGACCCACGGCTGCGGTACGAGGTGGTCGTGCCGCTGGCGATGGCGATGGGACTGCAGCACGCGACCGCGCGGCGGGTGGCCGTCCCCGAGGTTCCGACGAACGTGCTGACCACGACGCTGACCGGCCTGGTCGTCGACTCCCGCCTCGCCGGCGGACCCGGTTTCCACGCCCCCCGCCGCCTCGGCGCGCCCGCGGCGATGTTCGGCGGTGCGCTGCTCGGCGGCGCCTGCCTGCTGCACGTCGCAGCCCTCATCCCGCTCGCCCTCGCCACCGCACTCGCGCTGGCCTGCCTGCTGGCGACAGCCCTCGGACGTCCATCCGACTCCTGAGCGCGGCCGTCAGGCGCTGCCCTCAGTCCAGCCGGGCGGCGACGGTGGCAGCGGCAGCGATGGCGATGGCAGCGGTGACGGTGAGGCTGGCGGCGATGGCGATGGCGATGGGGCTGCGGCTGGCGGCGAGACGGGGACGCAGACCAGGGCCCAGGGTTGGTCGCGTAGCCGGGTCATCATGACGGTGACGGCGGGACCCCCGGGAACAAGGTCGCGGCGGCGCGGAAGCAGGCGGCGGCGCAACGCGTCGACGTCACCGGCGAGGCCACGCCGGCGGATCTCCAACGACCCGATGCCGCGGGTACGCAGCAGCGCGCCCAGCCGGCGCACGTCGAACGGCAGATCGGCGTCGATGCGCAGCAGGCGCGCGAACGGGGTGTCCACCGGATCGTCGGACGTCAGAAAGGCGATCATCGGGTCGATCTGCCAGGCGTCCAGGCGGCGCGCGAGCTCCCCCACCAGCCCGGCACGGGTCACCGCGGGGCTGGGGTCATACAGATACCCGCCGGGAGCGCCGAGCCGGCCGTCCGAGTCCGGCGCATCCGGCTCCCCCACCAGGCTCACCGTTCGCTCCGGCCCGGCCGCACCCACGGGGCCTGCCCCGTCGGCCGGGCCTGCCGGCGCCTGCTTTGACGGTTCCGCGGAACCGTCCGACGGGACGGGGCGCAGGATCGTCGCCCGGCGGCGGGCGGAGGCGAGCGCGGGGGAGAACAGGACGGCTTCCTTGAGGTCCCGGCCGTCCGCGACGAACTCGATCTCCCAGCCGGACGGCACCACCGCGACGTCGATCCCCGGGGCGGCCTTCACCGCCACCGCGGCGACCTGGTCCACCAGGGCGAAACACCACGGCAGCGGGGGTTCGCAGGCGGACGATCCCAGCCGCCGATCCCCGGCCCGCCGCGCCGGATCGACGAACACCCCGTCGAACCCAACAAGATCAATATCCCGGACGTCCGCCAGCCGCGTCCCGACCCGCGCGCTGATCCCCGCCCCCGCATGCCCCGCGGACGTGACAGCGGACGTGCCGTCGCCCCGCCCCGCGCCGCCGAACCCGGCGCTGTCCGTCGCGGCGCTGTCCGTCGCGGCGCTGTCCGTCGCGGCGCTGTCCGTCGCGGCGCTGTCCGTCGCGGCGTCGAGTGCGGCGTTGTGCGCGGCCATCCACAGGTGCAGCGGGTCCCGGTCGACCAGCAGGATCTCCCGGTCGGCCGTGCCCGCCTCGCCGTCCGCCGCGTGGACCAGGGCCTGGGCGTCACCGCCGATACCGGTACACAGATCCGCCAGCCGGGCGAGGCCCGCGAAGCGCTCGGCCCGATGCGCGGCGGCGGCCTGCGAGGACGCCTGCTCCAGCCCGGCGCGGGTGAAGAACATCCGCTCCGCGAGCGCGAACTTGGCCTGGGCATGACGGCGCAGCTCCGCCTGGCCGAACGCGACCGCGACCAGCTCGGCCGGCACCCCCTCGGCCCGCAGCCGCGTCCCCACCGCCAACTCCCGAGCCGCGACTGCCCTGGACCCACCCTGCCCGGCATAGACGGCGCAGGCCGCCGCCAGGACCTCAACCCCCCGCGGGGTGAGCAGAGCCTCGAACCGCGACAGCCGCCCAGCCTCGCCAGCACCGTCACCGGCATCGGCGGCAGCGGCGGCATCGGCGCGGTCACCGGCAGCGGCCGGAGCGGCGGATCGGCTGGTGCTCAGCTGTAGCGGCCCTTGACCCGGCGGCCCATCTCGCGGCTGATCTCGCGGGCAGCGTCCCGATCGGCGAGGGCGTGGCGCTTGTCGTAGGCCTTGCGACCACGGGCCAGGGCGATCTCGATCTTCGCCCGGCCGTCCTTCCAGTACAGACTCAGCGGAACGAGGGTGAGGCCGCCCTCCTGCGTCTTGCCGACGAGCTTCTCGATCTCGGCCCGGTGCAGCAGCATCTTGCGCTTGCGCCGTGGGGCGTGGTTCGTCCAGGTGCCCTCGGTGTACTCCGGGATGTGCACGTTGTGCAGCCAGGCCTCACCGTCGACGATCTGGGCGAACCCGTCCACGAGTGACGCCCGACCGGCCCGCAGCGCCTTCACCTCGGTGCCGCGCAGCACCAACCCCGCCTCGTACGTGTCGAGGATTTCGTAGTCGTGGCGGGCCCGCTTGTTCTGCGCGATGGCCTTGCGCCCCTGCTCCCTCGGCACCGTCTGCGCCCCTTCTCCCTACACCGTCCATCATCCGCGAGTACCCGCGACCCACGTCCAGCGACCCACGCCGAGCGACCTACGTCCATCAACCCGTGACCCGTCCACCCGAACCGCCGCGCCCGTCCGCGACCCGTCCGCGGCCAACCTGCGGCCCGCCGACGTCCGCCCATCCAGCAGCGCCCTTCCATCGTATCGATCATGCGAGTCCACCCGGCACCCGCCACCGCGGCCCGAACACCAAACCCATCATGCCCGCGCGCCACCCGCCACGGATTATTCGGCCCCCGACCGCATCGTCATGGGCGTCCCGTGACGACGAGACGAGATCCACCACTAAAAGCGATGAATCCATGGCACCTAGTGGCAATGAAGCGCCAAACACCTCGACACCCCCGAACCACGGTCACGTGATCATGAGATGCCGAGGGTTCGTCAAGGATTTCGGCCCCGGAAATCCGAACAGCCCTCGGCATGGTGCCGCACAACCCTCGGCATCTGGTGGCGGCCGGGGTTTCGTCCGGTGGGCCGTGAGGCGATGGGGGTTCGGACGGGAGATGAGGACAGGGACCGGGGGGCGACAGGGACGAGGACCGGAGGCGACCAGGACCGGGACCGGGACCGGGGCAGACAGAGACGGGGGCTGGGGACCAGGACGCGGGGACCAGGACGCGGGGGTGGGGTCAGACGCGTAGGTGGCGGCGCAGGGCCAGGGAGGCCATGGCTGCGGCGGCGAACAGGCCTACGGCCAGGACGGCGGCGGCGGATTCCCAGACGGCCGACCAGTCGAATAGGGGGAAGGTGGACTGGCGGGTGAACTGGCCGTCCACCAGCAGGACCTTCGCGGCGACCAGCAGGCCGGCGGCGCACAGGCCGCCGACCACGCCGGCGACCGCGCTCTCGAGCACGAACGGCGCCCGGATCGTCCCGTTGGACGCTCCGACCAGACGCATGATGGCGGTCTCCCGGCGTCGACCGTGCGCGGAGATGCGGATCATCGTGTAGATCAGGGCGAACGAGGCCAGGGCCTGGACCGCGGCGAGGGTGAACGCGCCGATCGTGAAGGCGTCGAGGAAACGGTAGAGCGGCGCCAGCAGGGCCCGCTGGTCGCGGACGGCCTCCACCCCGTCGAGGCCGGTGTAGGTGACGACGACATCGCCGGACGTGCGGGGGTCGGCCAGAGTGAGGCGCAGGGCGGCGGGCAGGTCCTCGGGGGCGACGCCGGCGACGACGTCCGGGGAGCCGCGGAAGTCCCGGCGGAACCGGTCGAAGACCTGCTGCTTGCTTTCGTACCGGACGGCGGTGATCGCCGGGTCGGCGTGCAGGTCGGCCTCGAGGGTGGAGCGCTGCGCGGGGGTGATGGCGTCGGTGAGGTCGATGACGACCTCGAGCTGGCCGAGCAGGTAGCGGTCGATGGTGTGCACCTGGGCGCGCAGCAGCAGTCCGGCGCCGAGCATGGCCAGGCAGATGGTGATCGTGACGATCACCGAGGCGGTCATCGCGAGGTTGCGACGCAGGCCCGTCCACCACAGTGCGGCCAGCGGTCCCGGCCGCATCAGCCCACCGCCCCACGCGAAGCCGGCACCCCGGACGCCCCGGACACCCCGGCAGCCCCGGACGCCCCCGCGGTTCCGGACGCCCCGACAGCCCCGGACACGCCGGCAGGCCCGGCAGCCCCGGATGGCCCGCCAGCCCCGGGGGACCATGGCAGTTCGCGGCCGGACTGGGTCGGGATGCTTGGCGCGAGGGGTACGGGGGCGGTGTCGTAGCCGCCGCGGGCCTCGTCGCGTACGAGGGTGCCGTCCGACAGTTCGAGGACACGGCGGCGCATCGCGTCGACGAGGGCGGCGTTGTGCGTGGCCATCAGGACGGTCGTGCCGGCCTGGTGGATGGCGTCCAACAGGTGCATGATCTCGATGCTGGTGGTGGGGTCGAGGTTGCCGGTGGGTTCGTCGGCGAGCAGCACCCGTGGGCGGCCGACGAAGGCCCGGGCGATCGCCACCCGCTGTTGTTCGCCGCCGGAGAGCTCGTCCGGGTAGCTCTGGGCCTTCTCCCCCAGCCCGACGAGTTCCAGTGCTTCGGGGACGATGCTGCGCACGACATGTCGGGGCCGTCCGATGACGTCCAGGGCGAAGGCGACGTTGGCGGCGACCGTCCGGTTCGGGAGCAGCCGGTAGTCCTGGAAGACGCAGCCGACGGTCCGGCGCAGACGCGGTACCCGGCGGTCGGGGATGCGCGCGACGTCCTGTCCGGCGACGACGACCTGCCCGCTGGACGCCCGTTCCTCCCGCAGGAGCAGCCGCAGCAGCGTCGACTTGCCCGAACCGGACGGTCCGACGAGGAACACGAACTCTCCCGCGCCGATCTCCGCGCTGACATCGGACAGAGCGGGACGGATGCCGCTGGGATACCACTTGCTCACCGCGTCCAGGACGATCACTGCACCCTCCTCACGCAAGGCACCACGCTGCACACATTCCGTGACGGAGATGGTAGGGCGTGACCGGAGCCGCATCATGCGGGCGCGCCGCCCGGCGGAGTTTCCGGGTACGCACGGTCATGCTTCGGACTGACAGTGAGCGCGGCGAAAGGGCGCGCACGGGCGTACCGTGAAGGCGTCACGGTTCTGCCACGACATCAGACCCGGAACGAACCTCCCCGGCGAGACGTTTGGTGTTTTCGCAGGTGCGGTCCGGTGCCGCGGGAAGGAGGCGGCATGGGCAGCGAGGATCTGGTCTGCGCGAGCTGCTCGGGTCTGGTGATCGAAGGCCGGTGCCCGACGTGCCGAGCGTCCCGGGAGTACCTGCGGCGTAACTCGCCGAACCTGTCCCCACAGCTGTTCCTGACGATCCTGGTGATCATCATGGTGCTCACGGCGCTGGCTGTTCGCCACGCCTCCTGATCGCCTGGTCCCGTCCCGTCCGTGACACCGCCAGCAGGTGAGGGAGCCGCGCGGGTGAGCGCCGAACCCCCAGCGCGACCCGGGCCTGCCGCGCGACCCACGCACACGCCACATATCGGCCTGGGCACGCGCACACCGAGCGTCGGTGCGGCCGCGCGCACACTGCGTCTCGGTGCGGCCGCGTGCGCACTGGGCCTGCTGGCCGGGCTCGGTCTGGTGGCCTGCGGCGACTCCGCCAGCACCAGCGACTCCCCCGTCGTCAGCCCGGCCGCCGGCACCTCCGCATCGGGCACGGCCGCATCGGGCAGCACGGCGTCTCCCGAGGCGCTGGGCTCGACCACCGGCGCGAACGGTGTGCGAACAGTGACGAGCGGTCTCGCCGCCCCCTGGGACGTGGCGTTCCTGCCCTCCGGCGACGCCCTGATCAGCGAGCGGGACAGCGGCCGCATCCTGCGTCTGCCGGCTGGTAGCAGCACCCCAAGCGTGCTGACGACACTTCCCGGCGTCGTGCACCACGGCGAGTCCGGCCTGCTCGGCCTTGCCGTCTCCCCGACGTTCGCCACCGACCGTTACATCTATGCCTATTACACGTCCGCGCAGGACAACCGCATCGTCCGCTTCCGCGTGACCGGCGGCGGAACCGGCGCTGGGGCGGGAACCGGCGCTGGCACGGGAACTGGCGCTGGCGCTGGCGCTGGGGCGGGAAGCGGCGGGGCGGGGGGCGTCGGGATGCGGGCCGAGGCGCCGACGCCGATCCTCACCGGTCTGGCCGCCGGGGTCATCCACAACGGTGGGCGCATCCGGTTCGGCCCGGACGGGATGTTGTACGCGGGAGTCGGCGACACCGGCGACCACACACTGGCGCAGAACCGCGAGCGCCTCAACGGCAAGATCCTGCGCCTGCGCCCGGACGGCGGTGTCCCGGCGGGCAATCCGTTCCCCGGCTCGCTGGTGTACAGCCTGGGGCACCGCAACGTCCAGGGCCTCGCCTGGGATGGCGACGGCAGGCTGTGGGCGTCCGAGTTCGGCCAGGACCGCTTCGACGAGATCAATCTGATCGTCGCGGGCGGCAACTACGGCTGGCCGGTCGTCGAGGGCACCGGTGACACCGACGGCGGCCGTTTTCACAATCCCCTGGTCACCTGGACGACCGCCCAGGCATCCCCCAGCGGCATCGCCATTCGCGGCTCCACCCTGTACGTCGCCGCCCTGCGCGGGCAACGGCTGTGGGAGGTGCGACTCGCCGGTGCCGGCGTCTCGGGGCGGCCGACGGCGGTCCTGACCGGTACGGCGGGCGCGGGTCGGCTGCGGGCCGCTGTCAACGCCCCCGACGGCTCGGTCTGGATTCTCACCAACAACACCGACGGCCGCGGCCGGCCCCGCACCGGCGACGACCGCGTCCTCGCCCTGCCCTGACCTGACGCGCTGCCCTGACCTGACCGACCCCGCCGTGACGCGTGATGTTCAGTGACGGTGCGGGTGGGTGTGCGCGGCCAGGGCTGCGCGGGCCGCGAGGTGGCCGTCCAGAAGACGGTCGCGCAGGGCTACCACCTCGCCGACGACGATGACGGCGGGCGAGGCGATGTGCGCCTCGGCGGCACGGGTGGCGATCTCGGACAGGGGTCCGACGACGACCGTTTCGTCCGGGGTGCCGCCAGCGTGGATCACGGCGCTGGGGGTGTCCGCGGGGCGGCCGCGTTTGAGCAGTTCCCGGCTGACGCCGGCGAGGGCCGTCACTCCCATCAGCACGACGATCGTGCCCGGGCCGGTGGCCAGGGCGTCCCAGTCGACGGTGGAACCCGGGTGGGAGGGGTCGACGTGACCACTGACGATGGTCACGTCCTGGGTGACGCCCCGATGGGTGACCGGGATGCCGGCGAGCGCCGGGACGGCGACGGCGCTGGTCACGCCCGGGACGATCTCGCAGGGTAGGCCGGCGGCGGCGCAGGCCAGTGCCTCCTCGCCGCCACGGCCGAACACGAACGGGTCGCCGCCCTTGAGCCGGACCACCCCCAGCCCCCGGGAGGCACGGTCGACGATCACGGCGTTGATCTCGTCCTGGGTGAGGTTGTGACCGTGCGGCGCCTTGCCGGCGTCGACGATCTCGCTGCCCGGCCGGGTCTCTGCCAGCAGTTCCCGCGGGGCCAGCCGGTCGACGACGACGACGTCCGCGATCCGCAGCAACCGCAGGCCACGGACAGTGATCAGATCCGCCCGCCCCGGCCCGCCACCGACCAGCGCCACCCATCCAGCGACGAATCCGCCCGACCCGCCCGGCCCGTCCGAGCCGCCATAGCTGTCCAGCCCGTCATGGCCATCCGACCCGTCATAGCTGTCCAACGCCACTCGCCTCCGCCCGCCTGCCAGACCCCTGCCCGCCAGAGACCGACCCACCCCAAGGGGCACGACTCATCCCAGTGTGCGGGTTGGCCAGCACCGACGGCGCGGAACCCCCAGATGCGTCACACCCTCGGACGCCCCGGCGTTCCGTAGGCAGTGCCGCCGTGCAGCGCCGCCGTGCGGTGCCGTGTGGTAGCTCAGGCACCGCGGCCGAGACGCCAGCGGGCCGCGCGGTAGGCCCGCCAGCCGGAGCGCAGGCTGCGCCGGGCGCTGGCGAGGGCATCGCGGTGGCCCTGGGCGACCAGGCGAAGGATCTCGACCGCGCCGGCGGTGGGTTCCACGACGAGCCGGCTGATCGCGAACCGGGACCGGATCGGCTGGTGCAGGCGGTAACCGATCTCGCAGGCGGAGCAGAACCCGGCCGCGGCGACGACGCTGCGCACGGACGCGCAGTGGTATCCGAACGGATAGGAGAAGCTGTCCGGGCTGCGGCCGGTGTTCTCCTCGATGGCCCGACGGCTGGCGGTCACGTCGTAGCGGGCGAGGGCGGTGGGGACGACGTCCAGCTCGAGGTGGCGATGGCCGTGCGAACCGAGTTCGACGCCCTCGCCGGCGAGGGCGGCGAGATCGGGCCAGTCCAGCAGGGGAAGGTTACGTTCGCTGTAACCGTCGAGCCAGGAGGCGCGGCGGCCGGCGTAGGCGGTGGGGACGTAGAGGGTGGCGCCGGCGCCGACGTTCTGCAGCGCGGGCAGCGCGGTGGTGACGAAATCCTCGAAGCCGTCGTCGAAGGTGATCGCCACCTGGCGACGCTCGGGATGCGCCAGCGCGTCGGACAGACCGGTGAGGTGATAGCCGTTCGCGGACAGCGCGCCGAGCTGCTCGGCGAACGCGCCCGGCGGGACCTCCCAGCGCCGGAAATCGGCGCTCACCGAATCACCCACGCTGTGATACATCAGGACGGGCAACGGAGTCGCGAGGGGAGGCTCGATCAGGCCGGTGTCAACCCCGGGAAGTGCGGTCGTCATGGTGGTCACCATCACTCCCTGCCCGCCGCGGCGGCTGCTACGCCCGGATTAGGCCGGTCAATTCCGCGTATCTGCCGGTGTGTGCAGAACTGGGGGTACACGGGCCGCACTCCCTCCGCGACGACGGTGCTCAATCGTGGACGAACAGGTGACACGGACGTACTTCCCATGAGGGTTCCCATCAGGCGTCGCAGCGCGCGAACCGGACGGAGCGAGCGAAGTTTAAACATCGAACGGTGCGCGAACTACTCCGGGACTCTACACGCGCATACCGGGCGTGCCAATGGTCCCGACCGCCGTGCCCGGTGCGTCCGGCGGGGATCAGGAACCACCCACCCGCGGGGACCCCGGGCCCCCCGTCACCACGATCAGATCGAACAGAATTTCACCGGATGGCCACGGTGGATACGCCTCGAACCCGCGAAAAAGGATATCTACCGGCCATCCGGCGGTGTCGTGCGGCGCCGGATGGCCGACCCGATCACGCCCGGCCCGATCACGCCGGGTTCTCGGCGGAACGCCGCCAGCGGATCTCGGCGTCGATGAACGCGTCGAGTTCGCCATCGAGAACGCCGCCGGTGTTGGAGGTCTCGGTGTCGGTGCGCAGATCCTTGACCAGCTGGTACGGATGCAGCACGTAGTTGCGGATCTGTGAGCCGAAGGAGACGTCCTGCGGGCCGCCGGTGATCCGGGCCTTTTCCGCGGCTTCCTCGGCCCGGCGCCGCTCGAGCAGTTTCGCCTGCAGGACGATCATCGCCGCCGCCTTGTTCTGCAACTGGCTGCGCTCGTTCTGACAGGTGACCACGATGCCGGTCGCCAGATGGGTGATCCGCACCGCGGAGTCGGTGGTGTTGACGCCCTGACCACCCGGGCCGGATGACCGGAAAATGTCGATCCGAAGTTCCTTGTCGTCAATATCGACATGGTCGGACAGTTCGACGACCGGTGTGACCTCGACGCCGGCGAACGAGGTCTGCCGGCGGTTCTGGTTGTCGAACGGGGAGATACGCACGAGCCGGTGCACCCCGTGCTCGCTGCGCAGCGTCCCGTAGGCGTAGGGGGCCTTGATCTGGAAGGTCGCCGACTTCAGGCCGGCCTCCTCCGCCTCGGAGGTGTCGAAGACCTCGGTGGCGTAGCCGTGCCGCTCCGCCCAGCGCAGGTACATCCGCAGCAGCATCGCCGTCCAGTCCGCGGCGTCGACACCGCCGGCGCCGGCGGAGAGCTGGACGATCGCGTCGCGCTCGTCGTACTCACCGGACAGCAGCGTGCGCACCTCGAGGGCGGCGATGTCCGTGGTGAGCGCGGGCAGGCCGGCGGCCGCCTCGTCGAGCAGGTCGTCGTCCCCGAGATCGACCGCGGCGAGGAGATCGTCGAGCCGGCTGCGCAGCCCCTCCACCCGAGCGAGATCACCCTTGGTGGAGGACAGTCTGCGGGTGACCGCCTGCGCCCGATCCTGGTCTGACCACAGCTCTGGATCCGCCGCCTGCTGCTCGAGCTCCTCGGCGCGGCGACGCAGCGCTGCCAGGTCGAGCACGGACTCGATGCCGCTGAGCGTGGCATCAAGCTGTTTGATCTCCTCGGACAGGTCGGCGGCCATGTCATTCACCTTACCGGGACCGTCGCACACCCACCGAAGCACCGATCTTGGCCCCGCACGCGTCCACACGTCCACACGTCCACCGACCCCCGTCCCGGCCCGGTCGCGGCGGTCGCCACCCGGTCGCGGCGGTCACGACCGGCCCGGTCACGGTAGTAGCGCCGGCCGTGGCCCGGCCGCGGGCTCGCGTGGCCCGCCCACCCATCCGTCACACGTCGCAGCCGTCCGGTGGCGGACCGGTCCGTGGTCGACCACGGACAGCCCGATCCGCGCCACGGCGCCAGTCGTGAAAGAACACATCATCGAAACATGCAATGTCCTGACGACATCGCGGTGAAACATGAAACGACGTGCCGGGAGCATTTGACCAACCAGCACCCGCGCCAAGGACAATCGAGTCCGCACCGGACCAGCGCATCCACTCGGATGATCGGCCGTCCCGGCGCTCGCGGCATTTGACGAAGAGATCTGGCCCACATCGTGGGCGGGGACGAACACCGGCATATGCGGCATCGAAAGGATATCTTCAGGTGCGGACTTCAGCGTTGAATTCGCCGAATGTCCGATGCTGTGTGTGGGATGCAAGGAGGCTGCGATGGCAACCGAAACCTGCCCGCTGACCGGTCGGACCGCCGGGTTAACCCCGATGGCCGCACACCAGGTCGCCGCCCGTCACCGTCCGCTGTCTCCGGGCCGCGGCGTGACCGTTCCCGCCGAGCCACGAAGGTTGCCGTCATGCCCCACCCGACCCCTGGCGCGAGAGCGGATCGAAGAACGGTTCTCGTCGCCACCAGCCTCGCGATGGGCGCCATAGGCATGGATGCCGACAGCACCGGCCCCGGCCCGTCCACTCCCGGCGGCCTCATCGGCCGTGAGCTCGCCCGTCACGCGGACGAGCGGCCCGCCGTCCTGCACGAGGTCTGCTCCGCTGTACTCGACGCGGCCGTCGGCGCCTACGAGACCACCGAACTCGCCACGACCGCCGCCGCTCTGGCCGAACTCGAGCAGGCGACCCGGGCGGTACCCGGCCGACACCGGCTGCGCGGGCGCGCCGCCCTGGACTGGATGCGTCTGCACGCCGCGGTCATGACAGCCGCTGCCGCCACCGCCTACGACCGAGGTCGGCACGCGGACGCCGCCATGCGGGCCGACCGGGCCGCGGCCCTCGCCCGCGCCGCCGGCGACGGTCCGCTCGCCGCGCGGTCCCTGGCGCTGCGAGCCCGGATCGTCCGTCCGCACAGCCCCGCGGTCGCCCTGCAGATCGCCGGGGTGGCCGCCCGGATCGCCGGGTTCAGCGCCACCCGCGCGTTGATCGCCGGCAAGGTCGTGACCAGCGCCTACGCCGCCACCGGCGACGCGGCCGGGGTCCGCGAAGGCGTCGCCCGCGCCTGGCAGACGATGGAACGCCTCGACGACACCGCCTTCGGCACCCCCGGCTTCGCCCTGGAGACCTACTCCCCCGCAGACCTCGCACTCGCCTGCGCCGAGGCACTCACCACCGTCGGCGCCGCCGACGAGGCCACCCCGCACCTGGAACGCGCCGCCCACCTGGTCACCGGCTCCGGCCAGACCGGAATGGTCGTCTCGGTCCGGATGGCCCAGGCCCGCGCGGCGCTGGCCCGCGAGTTCCCCGACCGCGACGAAGCCGCCGACCACGCCGGACGAGCCGTGGCCCTGTCCGCCACGCGCCCCGCCGAGTGGCTCGCCCGGCTCGTCCGGGACGTCTCCGCACTGTCCGAGCAGCGCACCGGCGAAGGCCTCGACGACCTCGTCGACGCCACCACCCCCTGGTTGCACCGCGAACCCGAACCGGACCCGCGCACCGCCCGGCTCCCCGCCCGTTTCACCCTCGGCGCCACCCCCGCCACCGGCCCCGGTAACGCCGCTGCCCGCGGGCTGGGTTCCCCCGTTCTCGGCACGACCGGCTTCGGCGCGACGGGTTTCGGCGCCTCCGGCTTCGGCGCGACGGGTTTCGGCGTGTCGGCCGCCACCGCCTCCGTCCTGCGCGCCGCCGCCCTCAGCGCCTACGGCGAGGGGACGTCCAGCGTCGACACCATGGAAGGCGACAGTCAGAGCACCGGGAGCGCCGCGGCTGGCGAACGGGGCGCTGACGAACTGAACGCTGACGAGCGGGGTCCTGGTGAGCGGGGTCCTGACGCGCGGGGCCCTGGCGAGCTGAACGCTGACGAGCAGGGCGCTGGCGAACAGGGCGTCATGGTTCGAAGGGCTGGCGGACCACCGACTGTGCCTGCGCCCCGGCCCGAACGGTAACCGGCCCGACGCCCAGCACGCCCACCACCGGCAGGTCGACCGTCCGCGTTCCTTCCACCCGCACCGTCGCCGCATCGACGAGGCTCGCGGACAGGGACGTCCGCCCACTGGGGTCGGCCTGCTGCTGGTACCGCGACACCGTCTCGTCGATGTCCGCCAACGGCAACCGGTCCAGCGTGCCCGCGGCGGTGTACACGGCGTTCTCGTCAATCCGCTGCGCCGCGGCCAGGGCGGCGCCGTCCGCCGCCGATGCCACCGAGCGCCGCGCCAGGTACACCGCCGACACGTCGGTCACCACCACCACCAGCATTGCCGCCACCATCAGATAGCCCAGGGTAAGAATCAGAATCGTCCCGCCATCCGACGGCTGCGGCTGCGGCTGCGGCTGCGGCTGCGGCTGCGCGGATACTGATGCCATATTCCTGCCACATCCGGTTACCCGGGCCTGCCCGGCGAACGGGCCGCGGACCACGAGCCGACCTGGGCGCGTCCGTCTCCGCAGCTCAGGCACGCGATTTCTCCTCTCCTGAGCCGCGGTCGTCCGCCGATTTCCCGCTCACCGCCGGACCCGCTTCTCACCGCCCCCGCATTGTAGAAGTATCAATTCCACCCGCCGCCAGGACCATCCCGGCTCGGACCTCAACGGCCAGCGGACGCCCGTGACACGCCAGCGCCATCCCACGGGACGGACCAGCGGGACAGCCGATTCCAGGCACCGTGGAAACACGACCCAGACGCCTTCTGGAGAATCGGGCGTCGCCCGGCCAGAACGCGGCCACAATCGCCGGGACGCTCGCGGACCGGCTCTCAGCCGCGCAGCGCCCGGTAGGTGCTGACGGCGGCGGGGTGCAGGGGAAGCGGCTCGGTGTTGATGAGGTTGCCGACGTCGAGGTACTGGGTGCCGCGAGCCTGGGCGGGGACGAGCTGGCCCGCGTGTTCGACCAGGGCGCGGACGGTGTCACGGACCACCGAGTCATCCGTGTGGGTACCGGTGACCAACAGGTTCGGCACGCCGATGGTGCGTACGGCGCTGACCGAGCGGTAGCTGCCGGCGGGCAGGGCGAGCTGGTCGTAGTACCGGCCGTACCGGGCGCGCAGGGCGGGAACGTAGTCGCCGAGGTCGAGCAGGCGGATGCCCCAGGCCCGGTCGGCCTCGGCGAGCAGCGGGGTCGGGACGCCACCGGACCACAGCATCGCGTCGATCATGTTGTCGCGCAGCGCGGCGACGGCGTCGGTGAGCGCCAGATGCCGGGTCTGTCCTGGCTGCACACCCGCGGTGGCGAACAGCCGCTCGCCGAACAGCGCCGCGCCCGAGCCGTTCGCCCCCAGCGACACCGACCGTCCGGCCAGGTCCGTGAGCGTGCGCACCGGACTGTCCGCACGGACCACGAGCTGCATGTAGTTCTCGTAGACCCGGCCCAGCGCGTACAACGTCATCGGACGGCCACCGAAGGCCGGGGCACCGATGCGGGCGGCGTCCAACGAGTCGGCGAGGGCCAGCCCCAGGTCGGCGGTGCCGGCGGTGACCGCGCGGATGTTCTGCACGCTGCCGAGCGTCGGGATGACCCGGGCGTCCAGCAGTGGTCGGAGCAGATTCGCGAACTCGATGTAGAAGCCGTCCGGTTCGCCCGCGGCGATCGAGATCGTGTGCCCCGAGCGCCCACAGGCCGCGGTGAGTCCCGCGGTCACGGCGCAGGCCGTACCAAGCGCGCCGCCCAGCAGCACGTTCCGTCGGGAGATCGTCATGCCGCCGGCCCCCGCGACCCGCCCGAACCCGACCCGCGCGAACCCGATTCCGACCCGCGCGAACCCGACCCGCGCGAACCCGACCCCGACCCGTGTGGACCCGACCCGTGCGCGCCCGGGGACCGTTCCTCGTCGGGTGTCCCGTCCGCCGCGGTGGTCCGCTCCGAGCGGACGCTCTCGTCCCGCGTACCGTCCCGATCCACGGGGACGTCCACCTCCGGCGTCACGGACAGGCCCGTCCGCGACGCCGCACGCTCACCGACGTCGCCGTCCCCGCCCCCGGCCTCGGCTCCGGCCCTGGCCCTGGCCGGCCGCGGTGGAACGTCCACCTCACGGGTAAGCGAGACGCTCGCCCGCCCCGCGCCAGACCCGCTCACGCGCTGGACGTCCGCGCTGCCAGGACGCTGGATGCCGACAGTGTCAGCACGCGGCACCTCGGCACGCGGCACCTCGGCACGCGGGGCCTCGGCACGCGGGACGCCGGAACGTGTGCTGCTGGGTCGCTGGGTGGCGGGGTGCGTGGGGGTCGAACGCGGGCTGGGGGTCTCCGGTGGGCGGGTGGCGGTGATGGTCTCGCGGCGGGTGCGGCGGTGGGCGCGGTGGCGGCGCAGGACGGGCAGCAGGATCGTCGGGGTGGTGTCGGCGCGGATGGAGTCGGCCAGGTTCACCCCGTCCGCGTGGCCGTCGGTGCGCGCGGCGCCGGAACCGGAACCGGAGGTCGTCGAGATGGGCGCGGGGGCTGGCCGGGGGCCGGCGGGCAGGTCGACGTCGACGGACAGGCCGTGCGGCGACACGCGCGCGAGGATGAGGCGTCCGCCGTGGTTGGTGGTGAGCCGTTCGGCGATCGCGAGGCCGAGGCCGGAGCCGGTGGCGGCGGGGTCCTCCGGGCGCAGGGTCGAGGGGCCGCGGCGGAAGCGTTCGGTCAGGTGCGGCAGTTCCGATTCGGGCACGCCGGGGCCGTCGTCGGCGACGGTGATCCGGCCGCGGGCGGCGGGCCAGCGAGCGCTGACCGTGACGGTCACGGTGCTGCGGGGGGCGTACTTGATGGCGTTGTCGATCAGCACGTCCACGATCTGCTCCAGGTCGGTGTCCGTGCAGCGCAGGGGGATGGGTCCGGGCGGGGTCCGGTCGAGGAGCACGACACCGCGGGCGCGGGCGGCGGTCGTCCAGAACTCGATGCGGTCGCGGGTGATGGTGGCCGCGTCGCAGGTCTGCTCGGACGGGGGTCGGGCGGCGAGTTCGGTGGCGGCGGCGTCGGCGACGGCCAGGGCGCGCATGCCGTCCAGCAGGACCTGGAGCCGGCCGGCCTCGGCGACCATGGAGGTGTAGGTCTTCTGGGCGTCGGGGGGCAGCCGGTCGGCGAGGGTGTCCATCCGCAGCCGCAGGGCCATCAGCGGGTTGCGCAACTGGTGGGAGGTGTCGTCGATGAGGGCACGCTGACGGCGGGCCGACTCGGTGACCACGTCCGCCATCCGGTTGAACGAGGTGAGCAGCGTACGCACCTCGGACGGCCCCTGCTGCGGCGGGACGTAGGCGCTGTGCACGCCCTTGCCGACGGCCCGCAGGCCGTGTTCCAGCTGGGTGATGGGACGCAGCACCCAGCGCACCAGCAGCAGGATCAGCGTGGCGAACAGGGCGGCGATGGCGAGCACACCGAACAGGACGTGCTCCCAGACCCGTCCGACGTCGGCGGCGGCCCGCTCCCGGCTGCTCAGCAACAGGACCGCGCCGGACACCTCGATGCCGTTGCCGACCGGACGGGCGAACACGACCTGGCCACTCGACCAGGGCCGCAGGTCAGGCAGGCTCGCCTGCCGCTGGTTGCGCAGCGCCGCGTCGATCGCCCGGTCCACCTCGGGTCCGTCGGGCAGATCCCCGCGGCGCACGATCGGCTGGCCGGCGGCATCGACGACGATGACGGCGTCGCCGTACAGGTCGGCATGCGCGTCGATCTCGGGTTCGAGCTGGTCCGATCCGGTCACGGCGAGTTCGGCGAACCGGTTGATGTCGGCGGTGCGCCGGCCGACGAACCGGTCGGTGCGTTCCGCGGCGGTGGTGTAGAGCAGCGGGACGGCGAAGGCCGCCAGCGCCGCGAGCCCGGCCGCGATGAGCACGATCAGCAGCCGTCTACGCACCTCAGTCGCCCAGCCGGTAACCGAAACCGCGAATGTTGTGCAGCGGGCTCGGCCGGCCAAGCTTCTTGCGCAGTTTCGACAGATGGACGTCGAAGGTCCGCGACACGGCGACGTACGCGTCGCCCCACACCTCGTCGAGCAGCTGTTCGCGGCTGACCGCGGTGCCCGCCTTACGCGCCAGTACGGCGAGGATCTCGAACTCGATCCGGGTCAGCACCACCTCCTCACCGGCCACCGTGACCAGGTGGGTGTCGAGGTCGATGGCGACGCCGCCCACCTGAACCCGACTGATCGCCGGGATGCCCTCCTCCCGTTGGGCGCGGCGCAGCACCGCCTCCATCCGGGCCAGCAGTTCGTCCATCCGGACCGGCTTGAGCAGGTAGTCGTCCGCACCCAGGCGCAGACCGCGGACGATGTCGCGCTCATCGGTACCCGACGCCGTCAGCACCAGGATCGGGGTGGCCGCCAGCCGCCGCAGCCGCCGCAGCACCTCCAGCCCGCTGATGTCCGGCAGCCCCAGGTCCAGCAGCAACAGGTCCGCACCCCGATGGCGCAGCAGCGCGTCGGCCCCTCGGGTCACCCATTCGACCGGATGGCCGCGGGCGTCGAGCACATCCTTGATCGCACCACCCACGCCATGGTCGTCCTCGACCAGCAACACACGCATTGACGCCTCAATCCTCCAGCCACGGCCACAGCCGCGGAAGCCCCTCCACTCCTGGATACGTGCGCCGAGGACCAGACCAGCAGGCGAAAGCTCCGCGGGGGAGAACACCCACCAACCACAGGCACGTTGTGGCTACCACTTCTTCGCGTTCCCGGGGCCCCACCGAAAGATCTGACAGCCCGACCCCCACCCACGCCATACCCACCACACACCCAAGCTCGCGCCATTTGGTCACAATCCGTGGCCACTGACCCCGCCGCGCCCCCGTCCGCAGCCGTCCGCGACGACCCCGTGCACCCCCCATCGCCCATCGGGTACGAACACACGGACGAACCCACCTGAGGAGGACGCACAACCTTCCCGCCCAGCAAGGAGTCAGTGGCCAGCGACCACCCCCGCCTCACCCCACCCTGACCGCGCGCCGATCGCAGCGAGGCGACCTGGACGGCCCGCCGGGCTCAACCCGGACGCGCCCAGACGGTCACACCAAGTGGTCAGCGCCGAGGGGCCAGCACCGAGTCGTCAGCGCCCAGGGGTCAGCACCGAGAGGTCAGCGCCCAGGGGTCAGCGCCAGACGGTCAGCGCCAGACGGTCAGCGGCTCTCGACGGCGGGAGCACTCGGGACGTGCCAGAGCCGGATCGTGCCGTCCCGGCTGCCGGTGGCGAGCAGACGGCCGTCCGGCGAGAAGACGACCGCCTGCACAAAGTCGGTGTGCCCGGTCAGCGGCCCGCCCAGCGGCTGTGGGGCCCTGCGGTCGCCGAGATCCCACAGCCGGACGGTGTTGTCGAAGCTGCCGCTGGCCAGCACCCGTCCGTTCGGCGAGAAGGCCAGCGACCACACCGAACTGCTGTGGCCGCGCGGCAGCGACGAGAGCGGACGGGGCGCACTCGGATTCGTCGTGTCCCATAACCGGATGGTGGTGTCCTTGCCGCCGGTGGCCAGGGTCCGCAGGTCCGTCGACATCGCCAGGCCGTAGACCGGACCGGAGTGCCCGGTCGACAGGTCCGCGAGCAGGCTGGGCTCGGACTCGGCGGTCATCCACCACAGCTTGATCCGCTGGCTCTTCTCGTCGCCGCCCGAGGTGGTCAGGTACGCGCCGAGCGGATCGGCGGTCTGGCGCACCCAGTCCACCGGCGAACTACCCGCGGCCAGCTCTCTGAGCAGATGCGGATGGCGCAGATCGGTCACATCCCAGTACCGGACGATCCCGCTTTTGGTCCCGTCCATCAGTCGCTGCCCGTCCGCGTTGAACGCCACCCAGCTCAGCGAGGTGGCGCTGCGCGGAAAACCGACCGGCAGCAACCGCGGACGGGACGGATCGCGCACGTCCCACAGCTGTTCCGAACCATCCCAGTTCGCCAGCGCCAGGACGTCCCCCCGCGGCGAGAAGGCGACCGCGAGCACCCCCGCCGTCGGTGGCGAGGTCACGCCGAGCGCCCGCGGACGCGCCGGATCACCCACATCCCACAGCCGGACGGTGCCGTCCTTGCTGCCGCTGGCCATCGTGCGCCCGTCCGGGGCGAACGCCAGCGCCGCCACCCAGTTGGTGTGCCCGGTCAGCGGTCGCCCGATCAGCCTGGCCTGCCGCTGCTCGCCACCGCCACCTTCGCCACCGCCGACGAGCAGCAGAACCCCCGTCACCGCCAGCCCCGTGACCACCACCCCAGCCGCGACCAGAACCGCCCAGCGCCGCCTGCCTCCCCGCCTCCGTTGCCTGGCCCCGCTGCGCCGCCGCTGGCCCCTGCCCCCCGCCGCAGCACCCACGCCTCCCGAGGCCACCCCCGACACGGGCTGTCTCACGTCCCCTGGCTCCCCCACCACGTCCGCTGCCGCCACTGCCGCCCCCGACGCTGCCACTCCTGACGCCGCCGCCCCCGACACCGCCGGCCCCGACGCATCCACCCGCGACACCTGCGCCCCCGATCCATCCGCCGCCGACCCTGCCATCCGCGGTTCACCCGCTCGCGCCCCATCCGCCCACGGCTGCGCTGGACGCGGCTCCGCTACCCGTGGCGCCTCCGCCCGCGGCCCAGATGCCGCCGTCGCCGAGGCAGAGGCAGAGCCCGCCGGTGCCGGTGCCGCTCTCGCCAACAGCGATGCCAGTGATCGCCGCCTCTGCGGCCGAGATCGGTCGACGACCGGCTCATCCGGTATCGACGTGGGAGCAGCCGTCTCCCCGCTCGCTGGCAGGGCCGCCCAGTGCAGTCTGGACGGCCGCTCGGCGATGGCACGGACATCGTCGTGCAGTCTGATCGGCACCCCGGACCGCATCACCCAGCTCGGGCCATAGACGTCCGCGGCCGCGCGCGCCAGGGCGAGGGCGAACACCCGCGCCGAGTCCGGACGTTGTGCCGGGTCCGCGGCCAAGGCGGCGAGCACCACCTCCCCGACCTCTTTCGGCACCGCTGCTGGCAACGGCCCGGGAACGATCGGTCGGAGTCGAGCCACCGACACCGGCCCCGCCCGCACCAACGGCTCCACCGTCGACGCACCCGACGAGCCCGGTGGCCCCGCACGCGGCGGCAGCGGACGCGGCGATGGCAGACCCAGCGACCACGTCTCCTCCTCCCCGGGCCAGCCCGCCTGGCCGGCCTGTCCCTGGTAGCCCGCCGCGCCTGGATGACCCGCGTCGCGCGGACTGCCCAGGTGGTCGGGGTGGTCCAGGCGGTCGGGGTGGTCCAGGTG
This sequence comes from Frankia umida, assembly GCF_023242945.1. NCBI lineage: Bacteria > Bacillati > Actinomycetota > Actinomycetes > Frankiales > Frankiaceae > Frankia > Frankia umida. Next base: position 405,846 of record NZ_JALKFT010000001.1, on the reverse strand, counting down.
GTCGGGGTGGTCCAGGTGGTCGGGGTGGTCCAGGTGGTCGGGGTGGTCCAGGCGGTCGGGGTGGTCCAGGCGGTCGGGGTGGCCCGGGTGATCGAGATGGCCCGGGTGATCGAGATGGCCCAGGCGGTCGGGGTTCACGGGACGGCCTGCGAGCAGGTGGTGCAGCACCATGGCGAGCCCGTACAGGTCCGTCGCCGGACCGACACGCCCGCCGGCCAGTTGCTCGGGAGCCATGAACAGCGGCGTGCCCACCACCGCGCTCGCGGTGACCGGTGCGGCACCGATGAGCTTCGCGATGCCGAAATCAACCACCTTCAACACCCCGGACGCGTCGAACATGACGTTGTCCGGCTTGATGTCGCGGTGCAGCACGCCGTTGGCATGCGCGCAGCTCAGGGCATCCGCCACGGCCAGCCCGATGGCACAGACCGCGTCGGGACCGAGCTGCGCCCGACGCTGGGTCAACGTGCCCCCGGACAGCCGCTCCATCACGATCAGCCGCAGCCCCTCGGCCTCCCGGTAGTCGAACACCCGCACGATGTGCGGATGGTCGAACCCCGCGAGGATCCGCGCCTCCGCCGAGGCCGCGGCCTGCGACCTCGGGTTTCTGCCCGCGGCCAGCACCTTGATCGCCACGTCACGCTGCAGGCTGGTCTGCCAGCCGGCCAGCACGAGGCCGAAGCCACCCGAGCCGATCTGGTCCCCCAGCTCATAGCCGGGCAACGCGGCCTCGATCTGCGCCCGCTCAACAAGCACAGCGTCCACCCGAACAGAAACAACGCACACGGACAGCCACCGCTATTGTGCCCTTTTCTCCCAGCACAAGCCGCGAGTCTACGGTCCCCGGCCGTTTAGCTACCCGGCGGCGCTGGACACCGAGGCCACAGGCCGCGCAGAAGCCAGCTGATGGACCGGCGCCATATGCCCTGAGCAGCCAGAATCCACCAGAGCCGAGCGCATACGCGGCATCTGCACCACGACGACGGACTCGCGCTGCGCCTGAGCGACCGCGCTGGCCAGCTGCCACCGTTGCTGCCACTCGAGCAGGTCACCACCGCACGCGCGGACGTAGGCGCTGACCACCTCCCACCGCGGCAACGCCCGGCCGTCCGCCGCGCGAGCGAGATGCGCGGGCGAGAAATGGGCAGCCTTCGCAAGCTGCCGGTAGGGAATCGCGCCGGCCTGCTGGCGCAGTTCGCGCAACGCCGCCGCGAAGTCGCGGACAGGTCCGGGCATGGTGGAAAGCGGACGCTCAGGTCGAGCCATGGTCATCTCCTTGGCGCGCGTCGACCAGCCGCCCCCCGTAGACAGCAGTCCCCTGTATCCCGACCACGCGTCCCACCGATTTTATCCGCACGGATCCCCGTTCCACGCCGGAACCCTCCGTCTACCACCTTCGGACGGCCACGCCTCCCGCGCGCCACCGTCATCCCCGCCACCACGCCACCATCGCCCGCACCACCATGCGGAACGAGAGACCGCCCTTGCGCACACCGCCCACGGCCGCGCCAGGTCTCCTCCGTCCCACCGGACGCCAGCGATGTCGTCACGCTCTGCCTCCCGCACCGCCCCGAGTCACCCACCGCCCCGAGTCGCTGTCGCCGACTCCGCCGCTGCGGTCACCGCCCGCGCTGTCGACCGATACCAGCGCAAGCCCTGACGCCGATGTCCGAGCCGCCGATGTCCGAGCTGATGTCAGCGCCATGGTCGATGCCAGTGTCATTACTGATGCGGTGTTTCTGGCCAGGGTCCGCCTCGCGCAGGTGGTCACTGGAACCGTGACAGAAACGCACCCTGGTCAAGGTAGGAGAGCGCTCGCATTCACCTTCGGAGTGCTTCCGATCCGACGAACCATGACCACAGCGCCACCCACCTCACGAGCACGGCGCCAAGGCGCAGCCTGGATCGACGGTCGGGACCCACCCATCGCCGCACCTCCAGCCGTGAACCATCACGTGTTACCCCGGCCGGCTCGCCCCGCGGGCAGCCAGCCAGGGTACTCCCCCTACCATCTCGAACAATGACCTCAGAGCTTCAGCCCACCGAACAGATCCGGGAGCGGCTGGCAGTTCGGATTACGACGCGGACGACGAAGCGGATCAATAAAAGCCGGCGGAACAAACGACGGACGACGATCCCCGTCGATCACAATCTTCCAATGCTCTCGATGCACCCGATCATGATGCTGATCGCAAAGCAACGTCAGATTATCCAATGCCGTCACACCCCCCACCTCCCACCCGATCACATGATGCGCCTCACACCACGAAGCCGGCCGATCACAATGCGGGAACGTGCATCCACCATCCCGCTTCACCAACGCCGTACGAATCTTCGGCGGCACCACCCGCTTCGTACGACCCACATCCAACGGAACACCCTCCGGATCAAGAACGATCCGCGTCACCGCCGCGTCACATCCGAGCCGTTCCACCACCTCCCGCGGCAACGGCCCGCCCCACTGCGTCATCGCCGGCACGTTCCCACCACCGAACAACGTCTCCCAGCCGATCGTCACCTGCAGATGCGGCCGCGTCCCTCCCGCCGACGGACCGACATTCGCCGACAACCCCCGCCGCACGAACTCCACCAGAGCGTCCGCCCTCCGCCGCGACGCACCACGCGGATCCCGCATCCCGTCCTTCGCCGGCACCGGAGCCGACAACGCATCCACTGCCGCCCGCAGCAGCGCCGCACCCTCCGCGTCCAACTCCCCCCGAATCAGCGTCGTCCCACCCGCCGTATCGAAAAACGACAACGTACGAGCCGCCCGCGGATCCCGCCGTGCCCTCCTGGCTGCACCACCGGACCCGCCACTCTGACCAGCCTGACCGGACCCGCCGTTCTGATCTGACTCCCCGTCCCGACCAGAGCCACCGGACTCACCAGCCGGGCCGTCGGCAGCACCCCCGCCGGTCTGGCTTTCACCCGCGCCGGCCTTCCCCTTCGCCTTGCCATCACCGCGGGAATGCTCACCCGTACGACCATCCTCATGAGGATCCGCACCGCCCGGCGACCTGTCCACCTGCGTCAGCTGCTCCAGAAGCACCAAGGCGGCCTTCTTCAACTGCTGACGATCCATCAGCATCCCCTGCTCCACCAGAAAATGCTCCACCTCCACCCGCTCCTGCGCCGACACCTCGGGAGGCAACGCCTCCATCGCCTCCACGATCACATGCGCATGACCCGCGGTGATCCGCGCCCCCGCCAGCGCCTCCCCCGTCACCAGATACGGACTCTCGAACAACTCCCGCGCCAGATTCACCATCCGATTAGCCTCAAACCGCGGTACCAACAACCGCGCCGCCAACCATCCCGCCAAATCCGATGCCCCCGCCTCCGACGCCAACCCCCGCGCCCCCGCCTCCACCAACACCCGACCCCGCAGCGCCGCCAACCGAGCCTCCACCTCATGCACCATCAACAAAACCTCCCGCAACTCCTCCAGCGACCATCGCCACACCTCCCCCACCACCAGATCCTCGACCGCCGACGACAAAACCCCCGCCAACGCTTCCGGATCCACCCACCCCCCAGAACCACCAGCACCACTCCCGCCGGAAACGCCCTCGCGAAAATCATCACCAGACCAGTCAGGAACAGCACCAGAAGCAGCACCTCCACCCTCATCCGAAACAGGCACCGAAGAACCAGGAGAAACCCCGGGATCCGCCTGCGAAGGCGAAACCGGAACGGAGCTGCCAGACGGCTCAAGGCCAGCAGAATCATCCGAGCGAAAGATCATAAAATGACCATATCCCACCCCGCCCCACATGTCGAACACCCATTCGAACCTGTGGATAACCAGTCCTGCGGTCGGCACCCAACCCAAACGGTCTAGAGAAGACCTAGCCATAGATAACCAAAGCGCTTCCAGCCGCCCGACCACTACCATCTACCACGATGGAACAAAAGCACAGGTCGGGCTACACTCGGTGATTCAAAATGCCCGACCCGGCGCCAGGGAGAGAAAGACGACCTTGGTGAACTGCACCCACCGCCGTCCCGCTGGGCAGCAGGCGTCGCGGGCGACGTAGCTCGGACACCGACCCGGAGCTGGGTAACAGTCCGTGACATCTGTGACCGTCAGGGCCCAGGCCCAGAAAGGAGTGCCGCGCAGAGCGCGGCCGTCCGCCAAGCTGACGAGCTACCGAGAACACCCACCCAAGGTCCGGCGAGCGGACTGCCTGCCGACCGGTCGCACGGTCAGACGAAGACGGACAGCACACATGGCGGTCTGGCCATACGGTGCAGGTCTGACGATGCGAGGTGAATGTGCATACGGAGCTGTACACCACAGTGGCGCAGGTCCTGCCGGTCTTCCTGCTCGCGCTGATGTGGGACTCGGCCTACCTGGACCGTCTGCGCGCCCAGCATCGGCCACGCCGGGGCGGCCCACAACCCGGCTACTTCTGGACGAAACCCCGGGTTCGGCTGTTCATCCTCGGCGTGACCGTCGCGGTGATGTGCACCGTGTTGCTGACCGTTCTCGTCCTCGCCGGCGCCGTGGCGGACAGCGCACCGGTACGCGCGGTGGTGGTCGTTGGGCTGGTGCTGGCGATGGCGGTCCTGGCCTTTCGCATCTTCGTCGATGTCCTGACCGCCACCCGCCTCGACCCGCCCGCCGGCGACAACGGTGGCGACACCGGGTAGCAACATCGGCCATTCGCCGCCGGGCCACTGTGATGTCGACACCGGGCAAGGTCGCGAACGGTTGATGTCGTCCCGCCGGCCATCGCGGACGGTGTCGATGGCCGGCAAACGCCTCCGAGCGGAGACACGAACGGCTGACGCTCTGGGCCACGCCCGGTCCGGCTATGCCCGGACCCACCGCCAGCCGCCGCTGTCGGCGCAGATGATCGCCACACCGTTGGCGGCGATACCAAGCAGCCCGTGGTGGATCCTGCCGCAGAGCTGGCCCGCCTCGTAGCACCTCCCCGTACTGCTCAGTGGCCGGCAGCCAGCCGACGAACTGTTCGCCGACGTGGCAGCCGGCGCCGAGGCAGGTGCGGGCGCCGCCGGTGCCACGGACCGCACCGGAGCGGGCGCGGCAGCCTGCGCCGGCGCGGCAGCAGCGGGTGCGGCAGCCGCTTGCGCGGGCGCGGGAATGGCCTGTGCGGGTGCCGCCGCAGGTGCCGCGGCGCTCCCGGCTGGGGGCTGGGCCAAGGACGCAGCGGCCGGCGTGCTCGTGGCCGCGGTGACGGCGGCCGAGGGCGATGCCGATGCCGCGTTGCGGGCGCTGGGCTGGCCGGCCGTGGATGGTGTGGCCGATGCGTCGGCCGCCGGGCTCGGCGATGAGGCCGCCAGCGGCGCGGCCCGATCCGCCGCCGTGGGATTCGAGGAGCTCTTCGACGATGGCAGCAACAGCCCGACCAGCACGAGCAGCCCGATGACGAGCACGACACCGCCGGCGATCTGACGCCGCGACAGTCCGCGGAAGAACCCCACCACCCGTCGGTTCAGCGTCGTCACCACCCGGATGTAGCCGGGGCGCTCCTGCGGACCCGATTCCTGCATGTTTCCCCCCGTACTCCCTCGGAGTGCGGAGGCTACCCGCGGCTGCCCGATGCTCGACGTCCACCCCCCTTTTCCCAGCTCAAGGGGCCAAACCAGGCGATGCCAGCAGAGCACCCGGCCTCACTCCGCAGCACAGCAGCGGCGGCAGCGGCGGCAGCGGCAGGGAGGGGAGGGGAGGGGCCGCGGTACCGGTCAGACGGTACGAACGAGCAACGTATAGATGTCGGCGCTCCGGCCAGGGCCCGTCGGCCCGGACGACCACCGGTCACCGACCGGCTGGTCCAGCATCCCAGACCCGATCAGGTTCCGAATCGCGATGAACGTGGCCGAGGAGCGGCATCGATTCGCCAGTTCGATCTTTTACTGTTAGGCGTTCTCCGCACCCGATGACTCGGCATGGGCGGCGATGATCTGCACTATCTGCTCTTGCAACCCGCGTTCAAAGGCTGGTGTGGTCCAGTCGCCATCGGCGAAATCCGTCCCCACCACGGCTGTGACCTCCTCCACCTGCTGGCCGCCGTAGAATATCCTGGCCACGTAATATGCAGAGCTCATGGTACTGGTCGTAGCTCTCGAACACCGCAGTCCACGAGCGTTTCTCGTCGATGACGATGTTCGCTGCGAACTCAGGCCAGGAAAACGTCACCACTCGCCTCCCTGCTGGTTGTGAGGAAGGTCAGCGACATCCAGGCGGTCAGCCTGCCGCAGCTTCCAGGTTCCGCCTCAGTATGCACCGGTGTGGCCAACCTCGACCTGACGAAGCCGGCTAGAATTCGCTCCTCGGCGCCGTTCCCGACCTCCTGGAGTGTTCTCGTGACCAATCAGGACATCGCACGGCCCGTTCCCGGCCGATCGCGGGGATGGCCGACTCGGCGGTCCCTGGTCGGGCCGCTCGCGGTGGTTGTGGTCGTTCTGCTGGTCGCCATGGCGAGCCTCACCGGCTGGTACCGGGTCAGATTCCACGCCTGGCCGTGGCCGTCGAGCATGCCGGACCGGGTGTCGTACTGCGAACGCGGCTACACAGGTCCGGGCCAGCCACGCGCGTTGGCCGCAACCGAGGCGCAGGAGAGTCTGCCCATACGGCGCGTCGGCTATCACGGTCTGCGTCCGCTCGGACAGGAGATGTATGCCAACCCGCTCCCGGCGCGGACTCGGTGGCACCACGGAAGCAGCTTGTCGCTTCCGTGCGCCATGACCATGACGGTTTACCTACGTGACTCCGACGATCGGTACGTGCCCTACCTTCTCAGCGGCGGCCCGTGACCTACAGCTCGGGTTCTGTCGGTTAGCACGGAACTGGTCGATGAGCACAGTGAACTTCCCGTTGACGGCCTCCCGCCCGCCGGGCGTCGTGGACTACCGCGATCACCAGCGCGATACCCTGCCTGGTATCAGCTCGTCCCATGCCGTGCGCTCGCGGAGGTCCCTCATGTCCGGGATGACGCCCACGTGGAGGCATGCGATCGCCTGCTCTGGGCCGAACAGGGCCCCTCGCCGAAGCCCGCGTCCGTGGGACCCGCGAGTGGAACTGACCAGGCGAGTGGAGTTCACCCACTGTGCCGTGACGCCGCATCGCACCGCGTGAGCGCCGTCGACCGGTGTCCCTGCGGCTCCCGCCGGGAATACGCGCAGTGCTGCGAGCCGTTTCATCTCGGGAATCCGGCACCGACCGCCGAGGCGCTCATGCGCTCCCGATACAGCGCCTTCGCCCGTGGCCTCGCGCCGTACCTGCTGCGCACCTGGCATCCCGCGACGCGCCCCCGCCGCCTGGGCCTGGACGCCGATCTGACCTGGCGCGCCCTACAGATCGTCGACACCGTGGACGGCGGGCCAGACGACGACTCCGGCGTCGTGGAGTTCCGCGCGGTCGCGCGCACGGCGAACGGCGAACATCATATGCAGCACGAGCGCAGCACGTTCACCCGGATCGACGGCCGTTGGGTCTATGTGGATGCCGCGGCCGGACCCCTGCTCCACGACCAGTGAACCTTGGGCCATCCGGATTCCAGGGTCCGCATGACGTCGTGAAACAGCGTGATCCCAGGTGGCCCCGTGAACGCAGGAAAATCCTGCTATGGCTGGGGATCCTGGCGGTTGGCGCGGAACTGGTCGATGATCACGGTGAACTGGCCGTTGACCGTGACATCGGTGATGCCGGCGAACAAGGCACCGGTGCCGGGCAGGGAGACCACGGTGCGGACACAGATCACGAACGAGGCGCCCGGTTCGAGGGTTTCGGCGCCATCCCCGGGATTGCCGGCGCCGCAGTTCGTGCCGGTCGGGGCGAAACGGACCTGCGGCGTGTCGGAAACGCCCTGGTCTCGCAGGGCGAGTTCGGCGGCCAGGCGGGCACGGTTGACCCCCTGCGTCGCGCTGTCGGCGGTCGCGAAAGCGCGACCGGCCTCGCGGGCTGCCTGGGTCACACCGAAGGCGGAACGTTGCACCGAGAAGACACAGAGAAACAGATAGACGAAAGGTACGAGCAGCACGATCGACAGTCCCACGAACTCGATCATCGCGGAGCCCTCGTCAGCGGCTCCCCATCCCCGCACCCGCCTCCCGGCAGCGGCCCGCGCTCGTTTCCCCGACCCCGCTCCTCGTCGCCGTCCCCAGACCGCGGCCCGGGCTCGCTCCTCCCTGACGCCTGCCGCCCCTGGCCGCCCCCAGAAAGCGGCAGCCAGCGCGGGACGGGCCCGGTCCATCGATCGCACCACGCGTCGCACCGGGCCGACCGTCGAACCCGAGCCGGACGTCGAACCCGAGCCGGACGTAGAACCGGGACCGGACGTCGAACCCGGGCGGGCCGCGGGCGTCACGGCACCTCCTTGACGGCGTGGCCGGTGACCGTCAGCGTGACGCCGTCACCGAGGGGAACCAGGACGAGCGGGACAACCACCTTGCAGGTCACCTGGACGAGCGGAGTGGCGTCCGGGCCGTCGACGTCCACGCCCGTGCAGGTGGTGTCGGCTCGCCCGGGGATCGTCCGGGCGATGAGCGCCTGGGCGTACGGGCCGCCGTCCGCCGAGGTGACGCCGAGGTTGGCCGCGTGCCGGGCGCCCTCGGCCGCGTCGGCCGCGAGGGTGTTGCGGACGTAGAGGACCAGCCCGACCTGCAGAATCCCGAGGAACAGGAGCAACAGCAGCGTCCCCACCAGGATGAACTCCACCACCGAGGAGCCCTCGTCCGCTGGCAGCTCCCCGGTGGCGGGCAGGCCTCCGGTGACCGGTAGGCCTCCGGTGACCGGCAGATTTCCGGTGGCTGGTAGACCTCCGGGGGTTTCGACGGTCGCGGCCTGCTGACCGTCCACGACCGGTTCGTCGGTTGTGCGCCTACTTGCCGCCGCCGCCACCACCGACTCCGGAGACCGAGTTGATGGCGGAGTTGAACAGGTTCTGCAGCGCGGGAGTCGCGAGCGTCGCGATCGCCACGACCAGCGCCGCCGTCATCACCGTGATCATCACCCAGCCGGGAACGTCACCCCGGTCGCGGTCATCGCCAGGGCTGCCGCTGCCGTCGCGGGGGGTGGGGCCCGCGGCCCAGGCCAGCCACCGCGCGCTCAGGGCCCGTCCGGCCTGCCCGATACGCCGTCCCATGATCTCTCCTTCGCTGTTCGGTCCGAGAGGACGCGCCGCGGATCATCGGCGCGTCGTCTCGGGACCGTGTGTGGGCACCGCGTCGTGCCATGCCTGCGTGCCGTGCCAGTCGTGCGCGTGCGCGTGCGGCCAGTCGTGCGCGTGCGGCCAGTTCGAGTCGGTGCGCGACGTCCGACATGTGGGACTCGTGAAAGTCCGGTGTCGTTGCGCGCGCGGGGGAAGCCGCCAGGCGCTCGGCGTCGGTGCGACGGTCACTGGGCGATCACGGTGAAGCTCACCAGGGCGGGATAGAAGGCGAAGATCACCGTGGTGGGCAGGACGAGGAAGACGACCGGGATCATCATGGCGATCTCCTTGCGGCCGCCGGCTTCGAGCAGCTGGCGTTTGCCGGCCTCGCGGGCGTCCACGGCCTGCGCGCGCAGGATGTCAGCCAGGGGGGTGCCGCGCTCGATGGCGACGGCCATACCGTCGACGAAGCGGGTCAGCGGCGCCAGGGCGGTACGGGCGGCGATGCCTTCCAGAGCCTGGACGAGGGTGGCGCCGGCTCGGGCGTCGGCGAGCGCCAGACGCAGTTCGCGGCCCAGTTCGCCGTGGGTGAGGCGACCGACCCGCTCCAGGGCCCCGATCGCCGACTCACCGGCGGTGACGGCCAGGGCGAGCAGTTCGGCGATGGTGGGGAACTCCAGCAGCATCCGGTCCTCGCGGTCGGCGATCGTCCGGGTCAGCCAGTAGTCGCGTCCGACCACACCACCGGCGGCGCCGGCGACGACGAGGGCGACGCTGACCAGCGCGGGCGGGCCGATGCCGACGGTGGCGCGCAGCCCCAGCAGGAACGCCCCGAACAGCGCCCCGCAGGCCGCGCACACCACCTGCTGCGCGCGGAACTCCTCGATGCCGGTGCGCCCGCCGGCCTGGGTGAGCCGTCGTTGGAGTCCGACCCGTCCGCCGAGGAAGCGGTCGAGGCGGCCAGCCACATCCGAGAGCAGCGGACGCAGCAGCGCCTCGATGGCGACGAACCCCGGGCGGTTGGATGACCGTGGCCGGTCGGCGAGCAGCCGGGACGGACGTGGGGTGTCCCGCAGGTACGGGTCGATCCGGTCGGCGAGCTGGATGCGCCGGGCCCGCGGCGACCGGTACACGATGATGACCAGGCCCAGCCCGAGCAGCAGGCCGAGCAACGCGCCGGCGGCGACCATCGTCACGCTGCCACCCCTGTCACCACGCCCGTCACACCCGTCACACCCGTCACCACGGTCGGAGCCGTCACCGCTGGCACGGCCGTCATCCCCAGCCCTCCCGTCCGGCTTCGGGACCGGGATGCGGGCCGTCCGGACCGAAGCCGGGATCCGCCACGCCACCCGGCCAGTCCAGGCCAGGCCCGCCGCCGTTCGGATCTGGCGGCCAGCCCATCGGCGGCGACCCGGACGACCCGAAGGGACCGGACGGGCCGGACGACCCGGACGGGCCCGCCGAACCCGCCGAACCCGCCGTGCCAGCGGAGCCGGACGCGGTCGCCGTGGCGAGGGTGGGTTCCGGGTCGGTCGCGGGCAGCGCCGGCCGGGCACCGCCACGCAGCACACGGCCCTCCTCGGGGAGCCGTCCGATCCGGCGCATCAGGATGTAGGCCAGGCCGGACACCGCGCCGCCACCGACGAGGACCGCCACCCCGGTCGGACTGTCGTAGGCCTGCACGTTCTGCCCACGGGTGGCGAGCAGCAGCAGCACGATCCAGGGGGCGGCGAGGGCGAGCCGGGCGGCGTTGACGGTCCAGCCCTGGCGGGTCTCGAGTTCGGCGCGGGTGCGGGCATCCTCGCGCAGGAACGTCGACAGGGTGCGCAGCAGACGACCGAGGTCGGTGCCGCCGACCTCGCGGGCCATCCGCAGCGACTCGATGATCCGGTCGGCGATGGGGTCGGCGAGCTCCTCGGCGAGGCGATCCAGGCAGGTCGTGAAGGAGCCGGTGGCACCGTAGTCCTCACCGAACCGGGTGAACGCCGGCCGTAGCTGCACCGGACCGCGCACGCCGACCGCGGCGAGCCCCTCGGGCAGGGACATGCCGGCACGGACGGCGCTGGCGAGGTTGTCGACGACGTCCGGCCACAGTTCGCGCAGGTCGTGCATCCGGGCATGGCGGCGACGCACCACCAGGGTGCGCGGGATCATGGCGGCGAACAGCGCGAACGCGCCGGCCAGCGACAGGGTGCCGGTCAGCGCCAGCACCACCAGTCCGACCAGAGCACCAAGCCCGGCGCTGATCGCGACGAACTGGCGCGGGCCGAGACCGCGGATTCCCGCCTGGGCCAGCAGTTCGGCGGTGTTGTGCTCCCAGCGCGCCACCGCCGCCGCGAGCGCACCGCCACCGCGTGCACCGGACGACCGACCGCTGGTGACGATCAGAAACAGGCCCAGCCCGCACAACAGACCGAGAAAGATGCCCATCTAGCCCTCCACCGCGATCTCGGACCAGCCATCACCGGTCGACTGCCGCCGCCCGGACGGCACGTGCTGGGACGTCGGTGGGTGCTGGGACGTCGACGAGTACGGCACCGACGGCGCGGGCGGTGGCATCGGCGGCGGCTGGCGCGTCGGCGCGGACGGCGGAAGCTGCGGGGATGGCGGAAGCTGCGGGGTCGGCGGGAGCTGCGGGGTCGGTGGCAGCGGTGGCTGGACGGGCGGCATCCGCTGGGCCGGGGAGGGGTCCAACGGGTGCGGCGGCCCCGACGGATGCGGCGGTGGCGCGGGTGGACCGGGCGGACCGGGCGGACCGGGCGGACCGGGCGGACCGGGCGGCGCGGGTGGGGGCGGGGGCTGGTAGCGCGGCTGCTGGTACTGCTGGTAGCCGCGCTGGTGCTGGTCGTGGTCGCCGTGGGAAAGCAGGCTCGGCAGGTCGTAGCCGGCGCGGGCGAAGCGCTCGACGTGCGGCGGGTAACCGTCCGCGCGGACCAGGCCGTCGGCCCGGGTGCGGTAGATCTGGGCGATCTCCACGATGTCGCCTTCCGCCCGGCCGGGCAGCGCGACGATCTCGGTGACCCGGCGCCGGCCGCTGATGTCCTTGGCGAGATGAACGACGAGGTCGACGCTGGCGGCGACGGTCGGCACGACGAAGGCGTGGCTGACGTTCTCCCCGGCCAGCAGCGGCAGGGTGCACAGCTTCGTGACCGCCTCGCGGGCGGAGTTCGCGTGCAGGCTGCACATACCGGGCAGGCCGGAGTTCAGCGCGATGAGCAGGTCGAGTGCCTCCTCCTGGCGGACCTCGCCGACGAGCAGGCGGTCGGGGCGCATCCGCAGCGCCTCCTTGACCAGCCGGCGCAGCCGGATCTCGCCGCTGCCCTCGAGGTTGGCCTGGCGGGTCTGCATGGCCACCCAGTCGGGGGAGCGCAGCTTGAGCTCGAAGACCTCCTCGCAGGAGATCACCCGTTCCCGGGCCGGGATGGCTGATCCGAGGCAGTTGAGCATGGTCGTCTTGCCGGCCTGGGTGCCGCCGGCCACGATGATGTTGAGCCCGGCGACGACCGAGGCCTCGAGGAACGCGGCGGCGGCGGCGGTGATCGTGCCGAGACCGACCACCTCGTCCAGGCTCGCGGCGCTGAGCACGAACTTGCGGATGTTGATCGACCAGTGCACCCGGGTCACATCCGGGATGACGACGTGCAGGCGGGAGCCGTCCGGAAGCATGGCGTCGACGAACGGGGTGGACAGGTCCACCCGTCGGCCGGACGATTTCAGCATTCGTTCGACCAGGTCCTGAACCTGATCGGCGGTGAGAATCGTGGTCGTGAGCTCGCTGCGACCATGCCGGGCGATAAATACCCGGCCCGGCTCGTTGATCCAGATCTCCTCGATGGTCGGATCGTCGAGATGGCGCTGCAACGGGCCGAAGCCAGCGACCGCGTCGTAGACCAGGCGGGCGGTGAGATCCCGGTCGGCGACCGGTGGAAGGTCGCTGACCAGGACTCGTTCCTCGTAGTCCGCCAGCACCTCGTGCACGAGATTGCGCACCAGCGCCGGATCGCGCACCGGGTCCAGGGAACGCCGACGGACGAGTTCACGCACCTCGTCCTCGACATGGGAGGTGGCGTCCATCCACCCGTTGCGTGCCACCGCCACGAAAACCGCTGCTCCTCCGGCCGTGTCTCTTCCGCCGCCCGCCACGCGACCAATAGCTACGAAGCGTAGAAAGAGGGTCACCGCCAATCAAGCCCCGAACTTCGGGACAGACGCATCAACGTTCGCACAACCTCGTAGCGACCCTCAGGCCGGGTAGGACACAACAAGCTCACGGAGCGCACAGCGGCCGACCTTGACTGCCCCGATGATTACTCTCCGCATCAATTTTGCGGTCACGGTTAGGTACGGAACGGGGCAGGAGCGTCGCTGAACGCACACGTCGGGTGCACACGACAGCGCACGGAGCGCCCCGGAAACGCCCGTGGGACTACGGCCTCGAATCCGCTCGGAGGCGATAGCCTCGCAGCGTTCCCTAATCCGCACACCCGTCGTGTCACATTCCGCCCGCTGGATCGACCGGTAGAGACTCCCCCACCCTGCCGATCTCATCCGACAGACGGTCCACACCTGCCTCGGGGGTCACTTCCGTGTCCGGTCAGCCATCGCCATCTGGGCTCGCCCGCCGTCCGCGAGATGCTCGTCGGACCGCTGTAACGGTGCGGGCGGATCGCATCCACCCGGGCACGACCGCCGGACCGAAAGGTGCGGGGCGATGAATCAGAATCCGGAACCGGAACCGTCCGACAGGTTCACCAAAACCGCCTGGGAAATGTTCTGGCGAATTGTCGAGAACTGCCCGATCGCGGTATTCGCAACGGATGCGACGGGCCGGCTGGTCTTCGTGAACGAGACCTGGTCGACGCTCACCGGGCTCCCCCGCCACCACGCCGTCGGACTGCGCCTGGACGAAATCCTCCAGCCGGAGGACGTGGCCACTGTCAGCAACCACTGGCAACGGCTGATCACCCATGGTGATGCGTTCTCGGTCCGGATTCGGCTGGCCGACGCCGACGAGCCGACCCGTCCGGCCGCGATCCTGCACACCGTCGAATCGACCTCGGGCGACGGCACCCGCCGATTCGTCGGCACGCTCACCCCCGCGCCGCCCATCGCGCTCGACCCGATACAGCTGGACCCGGCGCTGCTGGACCCCGAACTCCTCGACCCCAGCCGCTTCGACTTCCGCCCGCTGGGCGTCGATCCGCGGGGTGTCGATCCGCGGGGTGTCGATCCCATCGAGTCCATCAGGGCCGAGCCCATGGACGTCGGGCCGCTGGGTCTCGGGCCGCTGGACCATGATCTGCTGGGCCACGGGCCCTTCGGTGACCTCGGGCCGTTCGCCGAGGACCAGTCCTTCGACCCAGACCCCTTGTTCGACCACGGCACGTTCGATTCCAGCGCCTTCGACGAACCGGGCTCGTTCGATGGGCGGACGTTCCAGCAGCGTCCGTTCGAGCGTGGCGCCTTCGACCAGGAGCTGTTCGGCGACCCGTTCGACGAGGCCGCCCGGGCCCTCGGCGCGGCGGACGGGCCCGAGGACGGACCGACACACTACGAGAATCCGTCGCGTCACGAGGATCCGACCGATCGTCGCGACGGCCACCCGCTCGGCCATTCCGCCAACCATCCGGCCGGCCGCCGACTGCCCGACCCCGCCGCGGGTCAGGGTTCGGCCGCGGGTCAGGGTTCGGCCGCGGGTCAGGGTTCGGCCACGAGCCAGCATCCGACGTCCGAGAAGAACCCGCGGTCGGGCCACCGGGGGCCGTCCGGTCAGGGCGCGGGCTCCGACCAGGAAACCGGCGCGGACCGTGGGCTGGCCGGTGACCCGGAGCGGCGCTGGAACGTTCCGCTGCCGCGTCGTCCGATGCCCGGCGAACCCACACCCGGACGGCAGGCGCCGTGGGGAGCGGTGGAGGAGCGTCCGCCGACATACCCGCGCGGTGCGCTGCCACCCGGCGCGGAATGGCGGGCGGCCGTCGTCCTGCACCGGGACGAGGAGGCCGACCTGCACCCGGATGACATCGGACGGACCAGGTCCGCGCACCACCACGACGGCTGCGGCTGCATGTTCGCGGAGATGCGCCGCATCGAGGATGCCTGTCGGGATCGCGAACGGTGGCTGATCACATTGCTCGCGGAGCTCACCACCGCCGTGCTGATCGCCGATCGGGACTGCGCCGTCGTCGCCGTCAACCAGCTGTACTGCGACCTGTTCGACCTGGCCGAGTCGCCCGTCGACCTGGTCGGCACCGATTGCCGCCGGCATCTGCGGCCGCGGGCCGGGCTCGTTGACGACCCCTCCGGTTTCGCCGCCCGCCTCGACACGCTGCTACGCCGGCGTCGGACCCTGCGCCGCGAGCCGGTGATGTTCGCCGACGGACGCTTCTTCGAGCGCAGCCACATCACCCTGGCCGCGGGTGACGGCTACCGCGGCCATCTGTGGCTCTACAGCGACGTGACCGATCGCCGCATCCTCGAGGCGGAGATCGAAGGCCTCATCTCCGGGCTGTGACACCCCTGGGCACCCGTCCGCCGGCAGACGGGTGCAACGGTCGACACCCGTGCCGGCGGACGGCACACTACGGCGGTCTCAGACGCCGCCGTAGTGGCGGACCTGGAGGTCCTGGGCCTGGCCGACCCAGTCGTCGGAGATGATCCGGTCGCCGAAACCGTCCAGCATGCGCGCCAGCCGCTCGACGTCGGTGTCGCCCATCTCGGCGAGCTGCCCGAAGGTCGTGATGCCCAGTGTCCGCAGCCGGGACTCGATCACCGGGCCGACCCCGACGATCTCCTTGAGGTTGTCCCCGCCGACAGCGGACGGGTCAAGCAGCCCGTTCCACCGCGGGGAGGACTCCATCACCACCTGGCCGCCGGCGGTCTGCTCGCCGGTGGCCCCGCGCCGTACCCCGGGCGAGGTCGCGAGCCCCGCCGGGCCACGTAGCGGCGCCCCGGCCACCGCTGACGGCCGTTCCTTGGTCACCGCCCCCACCGGACGAACCCGCGCCACCGGAACCTCGACCGCCGTCTCGACGTCCACCACCTCGGCATCCGCCGTGGCATCGACGTCCGCCACCGGATCGGCATCCGCCGTGGTTTCGACGTCCGTCAGCGGATCGACCGTGGCCGCCTGCGGCGGAACCGCCCGCGGCGCCACGTCCGCCGCTGTCTCGACGCCGGTCGGCGGTTCGAGACCCACCGCCGACTCCGAGCGGGTGATGCGGCTCAGCAGCCGCTGCCGCTCGACCGCCCATTCGGCCTGGTGCCGGTCAAGCCGGGTGCTCAGAGTGGCCACCTGGCGCTGGGCGTCCTCCGCCTCGGTGCGGGCCATCGCCAGCCGGGAGGAGAACTTCGCGGCCCGCCCTTCGGCCTCGTCCAACTGCTGACGAAGGTGTTCGGCCGCCTGAACGAGCTCGGCGACGGTTGGCCCGCTCGGTGGTGCGACCCGCTCCGCTGCCCCGTCGAGGGCGTCATCGGCCCCGTCGGAGGCGACCCCGGCCTCGGTCACGGCCCCGGCCGCGATCGCGACCCCGGGCTCGATCGCGGCGTCGTCATCGATCTCGACCGAGGACGGTCCGGCCTCGGACACCGGACGGGTGACCGCTTCCACCCGGGCCCGCAGAGCGGCGTCGATCTCCTCGACCCGGGCGCTCGCCGTGACGGCGTGCCGCTCGGCGGCGGAGGTACGCTGCTCGGCCTCGGCTGCCCGCTGCTCGGCCACCGCCAGTCGGGCCGTGAGATCGGCTCGCTCCAACGCGGCGTCGTCGCGCTGCCGACGCAGCAGATCGACGAGTTCGGCCACCGGCTCCACCGCCCGCACCATGTGCAGCGGCATTGTGATCGGCCCGGTGGTGGCCAGCTCGGCACCCACCGCCGGCCTGCCAGCGCCCCACTCGCCCCCGGCCGGCTCGCCCTCAGCCGGCTCCGCCTCGGCCACACCGGGCTCGGCCACACCGGGCTCGGCCACGAGTCGCTCGCTCATGGCGGGTTCGGGCGCGACCGGGTCGTCATGGACTGGTCCGCTTGCCACCGGTGCGCCCGCCACCGGTTCAGCCACCACCGGTTCAGCTGGGACGGGCGCGGCCAGGGCGGGTGCAGCCGCCAGAACGGGTTCGGTCGGGACGGGCTCGGCTGGCGTGGCGGTGGTCGTGGACGTCCCGGCCGGCTCGTTCGCGGATCCGGCGACCGGGCGGCCGATCGCGACCACCGGCTCGTCCCGGGAGGTGCTGGAGACCAGCCCGGGCCGGGTGGCGTCGGTCGCGTCCGTGGTGGCGGTGGTGATGCCCGGCCGCTGGGTCGCGCGTTCGGTCCGGATCTGCCGGCGCAACGGGGCGATCAGGAACACCCACGCCAGCGCCGCGCCGATGACCATCGCCACCAGCACGTACGCCAGGATCTGCCCGGCGAGGTACAGCATGGGCTGTCAGCCTCCCTACCGCGGTGGGTCGTTCGAGATCCACACCCGTGCGACGGGAGCCGGCATCTCGCGACGAAGAATGTCAACAGGAACAAGGGGGTCTCACCGCCACCACCGCCCGGATCAGGATCCGAGCGGACGGGAGCGGCGCTATCCCCATTATTCGCAACAGCCGACGTGGACCGCGCCCCGGGGAGCCCCAACCGTTGTCACCCGCACCGGTAAGCGCACGAGGATTCCGATCCGTGTCGGACCGTCCGGTATGTGTGCCGACCCGGCGCGCGACGCGTGCACATCCGGATGCCGGCCGCCATCCCGGGCGCGCGGCGATCAGGCCGGGTGGCCGATCCGCGACGCGCGGTGCTCAGAGCAGGTCGGGGAGTTCCTGGGGGGCGAACCAGAGCAGTTCGAAGCCCTCGGCGCTGTCCACGGTGAAGGCCGCGTCCGTACCACCGAGGTCAGCCTCGAGGATCTGGTCGGCGGCATCGCGGACCGCGGCGAGCACCTCCTCGTCGCCACCGTCGTCCACATGGATGGCCTCGATCGCCGACCACGGCACCGGGAAGTCGAGTTCGACGGCGCCGCGGTCCAGGTCGTCACGCACCCGGACCTGGCCGTCGGCGAGTTCGGCGACGAACACCAGCCGCCGGCGGGGGGCCTGCGGATCGGCGTCGAGCAGGCGCAGGCTGGCCCGGGCCGCGTCATGCAGGACGGCGTACTCCAGCTCCTCCTCCGACTCCGACTGGGCGTACCACTCACGCAGGGCGGGGGTCACCGCGTAGCCGGTGCCGGCGGGGACCTCCCCGGACTCCCACACCGGGCGGGCGGCGGCGAGGGTCGAAGGCAGGTAGACGCGCACGGCACCAGTCTGCCAACCGGCCACCACCAGATGACGCGGCGGGTCGCCGGACGGCTCCGGTTCGGCTGCCATGGCCAGGCCCGCTCAGCCGGCGAGCCCGAGGCCCACCGGCGGATCGTCGCGTCGTTCGGGCTGGGCCAGCCCGTCGGCTGACGGGGTGCGGCGGGGGGGCGGGGTGGCGCGGTGGCGGGTCCGGGTGGTCGCCCGCAGGAAGTCGGTGGTGGTGCTCAGGCTGGTCTCGAAGACCTCGGCACGGCGGGTGAGATCCATCAGGTTGCCGCCCATCGCCATCAGGTCGTCCGGCCCGGGGCAGATGACGGTGACCCGGGTGCCCACTCCCTCGAGCAGGGCGACCTCGCGCAGCAGGCGGCGGGTCGCGGCGCGGCGCACCTGCCGTTCGACCAGCGCGACCGCCCCGCGGGGCCGGTCGGTGGCCAGCGAACAGGCCGGGGCGACGACGACGACCTCGTCCAACCCGACGTCGACGAGCAGATCGACCGACGTCGGCGAGCGTGTCCCACCGTCGACGAAACGCTGGCCGTTGACCTCGATCGGGGCGTACCAGCCCGGAATGGCGCAGGAGGCCATCACCGCGTCCGGCAGGCTCATCCGCGGCGCCTCGGGGGAACCGAACAGCACCCGGTCGCCGGTGTCGAAGTTCATCGCCACGATGCGCAGCGCGGGTCGGTCGGGCCAGTGGTTCGGGTCCACGCCGGCACGTCCCATCCCGGCCAGGACCAGGTCACCCACCGCGGAGATCTTGCCGCGTCCCTGCGGCAGCAGCGCGGCCAGGGTGACCATCGGGGTGGCGTGCCGGGGGTGCAGGGCACTCGCCGTGAGCAGCCGTGGCGAGCCCATCCGCATCTTCGGCCTGGGCGGCAGGGACGCTCCGAGATCCCGGTAGTCCAGGATCGGATCGCCCGACTCGTGGATGCCGCGCTCCGAGTTCGCCATCGCCTCGACGCTGATCCCGAGCCCGAGCAGGGAAGCCACCACGGAGCCGGCGGAGGTGCCGACCACCAGATCACTTCGCGCGAGATCGCGACCGGTCTCGGTCTCGACGGCGCGCAGGGCGCCGATCATCCAGGCGGAGCCGAGGACTCCGCCCGCGCCGAGAACCAGGCCTCGACGCACCGTCCGCCTTCTGCTCATCGTCCACCTCCTGGCGCGGCACCCTGACCGGCGCCCAGGAGGGTGGGATACCCCGTTGCGGGGCTCCTGCCGCCCCCGGAACACCGGGGTGTCGTTCTGGCCGCCCGGCCCCGCCCAGCCGGGGCGGCCTCGCGCGCGAAGGTGGCGCGGGCAGGGCCGTCAGGCCGGGCCGGAACGGACTGGGACGTCTACTCCGGCGGTTCTTCGCTCTCCTCCGGAAAACTCGTCTCCAGCACGCCCCAGTTGCGTAGCCGCTCGGCGAAATCCTGCGGTGTGGTGTCGTGCAGCAGGGCCAACGCCCGAACGTCACCGTCACGGATGGACAGCACCCGCCCGGCGTAGTCGTCACGCTGGCGCTGGATCTGCGCCACCCAGCGCCGGACCAGGGCGGACGTGTCCGGTGGGGCCTCGCTGAGTTTCTCGAGGTTGAGCACCGTTCGGGGACGACGCTCCCGCGGCGGCAACTGATCCTCGCTGGGGAGCAGCGCCGACACCGGCACTCCGTAGAACCCAGCCAGCTCGGACAGTTGATGCACGCTGATCATGCGGTCGCCGCGTTCGTAGGAACCGACCGCGGCGGTCTTCCAGCGGCCCCGCGACTTCTGTTCCACCCCCTGTAGCGACAGACCCTGCTGGATCCGAATAGCTCGCAGGCGGGCGCCCACTGCCTTCGCATACTCCCGGCTCATCCGACACACCCCCAGCCGTCTCGCCCGAGCATCCCTGCGCCGGCACGGTTCGCCGGCGCGGCTGCGCCCACGAACCGGAGGGCACCTTCTCGGCATGCTCACACTAACGTAACGTCGCCAAAGTGAGACTCACGTACGAACACGCGCAATGTCACCGATCGGTTACGCGTCTGCACGAAATAGCACGCTCAGACTTCATTGAGCAGTCGGTCAACGACAGATTACGCTTGATCGTAGCTTCTTGAGCGCTTTACGTAAGATCCCTTTCACGTCCCGACCGAAACCACTCCACACAGCGATGCCCGTGAATCGCGCGCTGTAACCGTCTCGACTACCAAGAGCCGATGATCCGAACACCGTATGTCACGGTTATGCCAACGGCGTAACTGTGAGTCGCCTGCGACCGAGCAATCAACCGGGCGGTGATGTGACCGTGACGGCCTAGCGGGACTGGCGGCGGAAGGCACCCCGGCGCCGCGACGCCGCCGGCCGGCCGGCCAGGCGAGCGGCGAGCTCACGGATCGCGAGCCGGGCCGGGGAGGCGGGGGCGATGTCGCGCAGCAACTGGCCGGCGACCTGGGCGGCGTCCAGCCCGGCGAGGTCGTAGGGCACCAGCGCGACCGGCTCGCTGCCGGTGTGCCGCAGGATCGCCCGGCTCACCTCGCGGGCCGGCTCGCCACCCACCACCGAGGCACGCAGCCGGTTGACCACGATCAGCGGCTCGACGGACGGCACACTCTCGCGCAGATCCGCCAGACCCCGGACGAAGCGGACCAGACCCACCGGCTCCGCCGAGGCGACCGCGAGCACGATGTCCGCCGCCTCCAGGACAGCGAGGGTCGCGCCGTTACGCCGCGGGGCCGCCGTGTCGAACGACAGCTCCTCGTCGCTCTCCAGGCAGAAGCCGCAGTCGACGACGATGTACGCCGACAGCCGCCGGGCCAGCGCCAGGACCGTCTCCATCGACGCCGGGCGCAGCTCCGGCCAGCGCGACGGACGGGAGATCCCCGGCAGCACCCGCAGCCCGTCACCGAGATCACGACACAGCATGGCCAGGCGCGGCACGTCCAACAGGCCCTGGTTGGCCGAACGGGCCGCGGCGGCAAGCCCCGGCGCCTCCTCCAGCAGGCCCACCAGCTGGCCGATCGCCCCCCCGTAGGAGTCGGCGTCGACCAGCAGGGTCGAGACCCCGAGCGCGGCGATCTCCGCGGCCAGGCACAGCGCGAGGGTCGTGCGACCCGGCGCACCCGCCGGACCCCACACCGCGATCACCCGCCCGGCACCGACCTCGGGCACGTCCGCGGCGTCCCCACCGACGCCGAACGGGGCGAGTTGACCGAAGCCGGGCAGCGCCTCGCTGTAACCACTCGGCCAACCGGGGGCCGCGGTGGAACCGTTGCCGACCCCCGGATGCGTCGCCAGCGCCCGGGACGCCTCGACCACGGCGCCGGCGACCACCTCGGCGGTCGCATCGGCGGGAATGACCGCGGCGACGCCGAGCTGGCGCAACCGGCGGTCCGCGTCCTCGTCCCCGGGGGCGATCAGACCGACGACGGCGATCCCGGCGATGGCCAGGCGGGTCAGCGCGTCCCGGTCCAGCCGGCGCAGGTCGGCGGACAACAGGGCGGCGCGGGCCGCTCCGGTGGTCGCCGCGGCCAGCAGATCCGGCAGGTCGACGCAGCGGCGGACCACCGTCACCCCGAGATCGCGCCGGTCGAACGCCGACACGAGCCCCGCCTCCACGTCCGAGTCGGTCACCGCGGTCAGGATCGGCAGGCTCACCGCCCGAACCCCGCGGTGGTGGTCGGCCCGGACGCGCCGACGCCACCGCTGGCATCGCGTTCCAGCTTCACGACATCGACCCGCTCGCTCTGCGACGCCGCCACCGCCCCGATCGCCCCGTCGATCGGCACCCGCAGGGTGATCGACCGGTCGCCGCTGGCCAGCTTCTCCATCTCGACGAACTCGACGTCGTGCAGCGCGAGTGTCTCGGCACCGGCACCCACCGCCGGCGCGGCCGTGCCGTTCGTACCATTCGTGCCGGTGGCGTCGCCGCCGGACGTACCTGCCGGGGTTCCGCCCGCCGCGGCCGCCCCGGCCTGGAAGACGTAGATGTCCACGTGATCACCGGACTCGAGCGCCGGCAGCCGACCGGCCTTGACGATGACGGGCACCAGCCGGGTCGCCGGCCGGTCACGCCCGGCGAAGTCGCCGCCGCTGACGAACTCGCCGGCGTTCACCGGACGGGCGAGCGTCGCGCCGGTCAGGTCACCCACCCGGGCACCCGGGTAGTACCGGCCGGATGTGGTCCCGTCCAGCCGCGCGGACACCGTGCCAAGGTCGCCGGCGACGACGACGTGCCCCGCGGGAAGATCACCGCGAGCCACCACCCACTGCCGGGACGAGTCCGCCGTGGCGAACAGCCGCGCACCGACCACCACCGAGACGAGCACGAGCAGCACGCCCACGAGCAGCCGGGAATCCCGCCAGCGCCGTCGCGTGATCCGCCGCGCCGGGGGCGAGACGGGCGGTGCGGACGCCTCGGGACGGACCGCCGCGGCAAGCTCGGTCACCGGGAGACCTCCCTTTCTCCTGGCTGACCCGCCAGCGCTGGAACGCACCCTCCGGTCGCAGAGCGTACGTGGTCTAACAGCTCGAACCTAGTCATACCGGTGAGCCCGGTGGCCGCACAGCACCGCATCCCACCACATCCGACCACCCAGCGCAGCATCAGGCCACGCAACGTCAGAACTGCCCCACATCCCGACGTGTCCGGATGTCGCCCCCACCTGTTGGACGCGCAGGTCACCCCGGTCGATGCGCGCCCACGCAACGCACATAGTGGCCACAATGCGGTCACGGCTGGACCTGGACCTGAACCTGGGGCTGGCGGCCAGACCGCGGCCCGACCCGCCCAGCCAACGATCCCAGTCGAGGCGGTCGAGGGCGAGCGTGAGCTTTCGGGCGTGACTGGGCGCAGTTATCCACAACCTGAAGCATCTGCAGACGATGAACGGTGGAAACTCTGATACACACGTGAGGAGAGACATCCGGTCTCAGGAGGAGGACCCGATGAACGACCGCTTCCTTCAACTCAACGACGTGGCCGAGATCCTCAACATCTCCTCCAGCCAGACCTACGCACTCGTCCGCTCCGGTGAGCTGCCCGCGATCAAGATCGGCGGGCGTGGTCAGTGGCGGGTCGAGCGCGCCGAGCTCGAGGGCTACATCCAGCGCGCCTACGAGCAGACCCGGGCGTTCGTGGCGGCCAACCCGATGACCCGCGGCGAGGGCATCCCCGAGGACTGAACCCCGGGAGCCGAACGCCGAGAACCGAACACCGGCCCGTACCCGGCCGACGTCCCGCGGACATCCGAGCCGGTGGCGCCAGGGCGTGTCCAGTCGGTGGCGGCAGGGGGCGTCCGGCCGGTGGTGTCAGGGCGCCCAGTCGGTGGCGGCAGGCGCCCGACGGGGGTGCCAGGCGTCCGACCAGGGGCTTCAGGGGATGCGGCGGATGTAGGCGAGGGCGTTCAGCGGCAGCGTCCAGCCCGAACGGATCTGCCCACGGCGGGCGAACTCGCCCACGGCATGCTCGGCGACCTCGAGAAAGTCGGCCCCCACCCGGACGGGCGTGCCGTGCAGCGTCGTCCCGTCCACGAACCGCAGCGTGCAGGTGGACCTGTCCCGCACCAGTCCCCGCAGGACATAGCGCAGGTCAAGCTTGGCGCCCAGGGGCCCCTCATGCCCGGGAGCGGCGGAGATGACCGGCAGGTTCTCGACGGCGAGCAGCGCGCGCATCGGCACCAGCACCTCCGTCGCCCCCGGTTCGGCCAGCAGCAGCCAGTCCATCCCGAGCGCCGCGAGCGTGCCGTGCAGGCTCTCCCCCGCGTGCTGACCGCCGAGCACCCGCAGGCGGGTCGGGTAGCCCACCACCGGCCGCATCCGGTCGATCATTCGCAGGTAGCCGGCCTCACGGCGGCTGCGGTCGGCGAGTTCGGAGGCGAGTTCCGCCGCTTCGTTCGCCTCCCACTGCAGCTCGAGATCGGCGAACAGGTCCTCCCAACGCATCGGATCTCCTTCGCTCGGCGTCTCATCCAACACATCTCGCGACAACCCAGCCTGCCCGACTTCATCCGGCCCGCCCGGCCCGTCGGGCCTGGCCAGCCCGTCGGACGGCCCAGCCGCGCACAGGTTTCGGAGGCAACCGGGATTGACAGTCACACAGAAGAGGGTTACACAACCAAACACAGGCAAACGAAGAGTTTCGATACCATCCGCGAGACAGCACACCCGACAGGCAGCACCTCGACGGTCACCACTGCGACGGACTACGCACCAACGGACAGGGGATTCGATCATGGGCACGGGACGAGTGCGGCGCACGTTGGCGCGACTCGTCGGCGCGGTTGGCGCGATCGTCGTGGCGATCATCCTGATCGCCTTCGGACCACGCGCCGCCGATCTTCCCGCCAGCTTCCACGACCTGCCGGACTGGTTCACCGCCGCACCCGAACAGGGGCTGGTCACGATCATCGCCGCGGTGGCGTGGCTGTGCCTGCTGTGGCTGTGCCTGGGCGTGCTGCTCGCCGCGGCGGCGGCCCTCCCCGGCGGCCTCGGCCGGCTCTCGGGCGCGCTCGCGCGCCTCGTGCTGCCACGGGCGATGCGCCGACTCGTCGAGGTCAGCCTGGGCGTCACCCTCGTCGCCGGGATCGGGCCGGTGATGACCGCGCTGCCCGCGATGGCCAACCCCGTGGTTCCGGCCAACCCCGCGGCTGGCGTCACCGCGGCGGCCTGGCCCGACCTCGACCGGCAGGCCGCCTCCCGCACGCCGCTGACGGCCGACCTGTCCCGTCCCAGCATGTCCACCGCCCCGACGCTCCCACCGGCCACGCCGGCCCGCTCCGGCGATGCGGCGGTGAGTCCCAGCCCGACGCTGTCGGTTCCCGGCGTGGACGTGCCGATTCCGATCATCGACCTGCGCGAGACGGCCCCAGCCCCGACGACGGCCGCTTCGACACCGGCCGGGTCGGCACCGGCCGCGTCCGCACCCACCGAATCTCCGGAGGCCGCCCGCGGCGGTGTTCCGGTGCACACCGCCCCTGACCCCGGCGCGTCCGTCCCGCTCACCCCCGCCCGCGTCTCGGCGGACTGGCCCGACCTCGGCCGGCCCAGCGCCGCGGCACCGCGAGCGGCTGCTCCGTCGACGACACCGCCCGGCCCGGCCCCTGCCGGCGGTACCTCGTCCGCCTCGGCCCCTGCCCCGGCCGCACGTACCACCCACGCACCCAGTCCTGCGCCCGGTGCCGACAGCGCACCGGGCGCAGGTACCGCCGCGGCGCCCCCGAACGACCCACTTGTTCCGTCCGCGCACCGTGGCACGGGTGTACCCGCGGCCGGCGCGGCGGGCAGCGGCCAGTCGGGCGAGGAGATCGTCGTCCGACGAGGCGACACGCTGTGGTCCATCGCGGCCCGTGCCCTCGGCCCCGACGCCACCACCGATCAGATCGCCGCCGAATGGCCCCGCTGGTGGGCCGCCAACCTGGGCGTCATCGGCCATGACCCCAATGTGATCCTTCCCGGCCAACGCCTCACACCACCCACCGGGCCCTGACCCCGCCCGCCGTCCACCGGAGCCAGCCGTGAACGCAGTCTGTGCCCTGCCCCATCCGCGACGATCCACGGCCGACCTCGGCCTGCGGCTGTTGCCCGTCACCGCCTGCGATCCGCCGTTCGACGGCGAGCCCGGGTCGCGCCCCGCCGGACCCCACCCGGCCGGGCCGGCCCACGCCGCGTCCCACACGCCGATCGACCGCACGCCGCGGCGGCTGCCCATGCCCGACCTGCTCTTCACCGAATGCGGCCGGCCATCCCCGCGCTCCCCCGGCCCCGGCACCATCTCCGGCACCGCCGCGACCACGACAGCGACCGGCCCTTCCACCAGCCGACCCGGCGATGGCGGCCAGCCCAGCAATGGCGGCCGAACCGCCAGCGGCAGTCGGTCCGCCAACGGCAGTCGGTCCGCCAACGGCAGTCGGTCCGCCAACGGCGCAACCACGTCCGGCAGGGCTACCACCAGGGGCACGGCCACCGGCAGGTCCACCTCGACCAGGACCGGTGCGACCACGGCTGGTGCGGCCACAGCCAGGACAGCCAAGGGGGCGACCGCCCATGGCGCCACCGCCCGCGCCGCCATGGCGGGCAACGCCCCGGCCGCGGGCGTCGGTGCCGTGGCGGACCAGCGCGCCGGCGAGGCCGGGCCGTCGCTGTCACCCCGGGTCGCGGCAGTGATCGTTGTTCGGGCGATCGTCGAGGCCCTGGCCGGTGCACGGCCGGTGTCGCACCTCGCCCGCTGGACGACCCCGCGGCTGCTCCACGATCTGGAGCGCACCGCCGCCCAGATCACCGACCGGCATCGCGGCCTGGTGCGTAGCGTCCGGGTCAGCGAGCCGCGACCCGGTGTGGCCGAGGTGTCCGCGGTCATCAGCCGCGGCGCCCGGGCCGGCGCCCTGGCCCTGCGCATGGAGTCCACAGACGGCCGGTGGCGGGTCACCACCCTTCAGGTGGGCTGACCTCCGGCCGCCCCAGGCCGTGACCGGGTTCCCGCGACCGGCCCGGTCCCGGCTTTCACAGCTTTCGTCCTGACGGTCGGACGGAGGGCATCCGCACGGATCGTCATGGCCGTGGCGTTGTTCGTTCTGCCCGACCATGGCGACCCCCTGGCCGCTTCGAGGGCGACCTACCAGGCGGGGCCGGCCCGCCTGGAGCCGGCGGTCAGTGACAGGTGAGCCGAGGGACCGCCTTGATGCCGGTCCCTCGGTCCCTGAGGCGTCCAAGGCCAGGCCAGGCCCAGGCGGGGCTACTCGGCGGTGTCGGCGTTGCGCCGGGAGGGGTCGCCGTGGCAGCGCTTGTACTTGCGGCCGGAGCCGCAGGGGCAGGGGGCGTTGCGGGCCGGGCGGCCGTTGGCGCCGGTGGACGAGTCCGAGTCGCCGCCGGCCATCCGGCCTGGCCCGCCGCGCCCGCCAGGGCCGAGGGTGGTCGCACCGTTGTCGAGGACGGTGACCGGACCGGAGCCGCCGTCGACCGAGGGGGCGGTGTAGCGCAGCCCACCGGTGGGACGGCGTGGCTCGAGACCCTTGACGAACACCGGCGGCGGGGTGGGCTGTGCGGGCGGCTCCGGGGCGGGTCGTTCACCGACGGCCGCCGGGTCGCCTGTCTGGGGACCACTCCCGTCGGGCACGACCGTGGGTGGCGCGGGCAGGACGGCGGCACCGGCGGGCCCGGCCACGGGCGCGCTTGGCTGCTCCACCACCTCGGTGGCCTCGGGCTCCTGGCCCGCGACCTGAACCTCGACGTTGAACAGAAGGCGGACGGACTCCTCCTTGATGCCTTCCATCATCGTCTGGAACATGTCGAAGCCCTCGCGCTGGTACTCGACCAGTGGGTCGCGCTGCCCCATCGCCCGCAGGCCGATGCCCTCCTGGAGGTAGTCCATCTCGTAGAGGTGCTCACGCCACTTGCGGTCAAGGACGGCGAGCACGACCCGACGTTCGAGTTCGCGCATGACCGGCTCGTCGTCGGGTGTGTCGCCGAGTTCGAGTTCGCGCCGGTCGTAGGCCTCCTGTGCGTCGGCCTGGACATCCTCCAGCAGGTGGTCGGAGCTCAGACCGTCACGGTCGTCGACCTCGGGAGCCTCCACACCGACCGGGTAGAGCTGGCCGAGCGCCGTCCACAGGGTGGCGAGGTCCCACTCCTCGGGGAAGCCGTCCGCGGTGGCGCCGCGAACGTAGCCCTCGATGGTGTCATCGACGAAGTGGCGGACCTGCTCGTGCAGGTCGGCGCCGTCGAGGACCTTGCGCCGCTCCTCGTAGATGACGGTGCGCTGCTTGTTCATGACCTCGTCGTACTTGAGGACGTTCTTGCGGATCTCGAAGTTCTGGCCCTCGACCTGGGTCTGGGCCGACCGGATCGCCCTGGTCACGATCTTCGATTCGATCGGGACGTCCTCGGGGATGTTGAGGCGGTCCATGATGCCCTCGACGGCGGCGGCGTTGAACAGCCGCATGAGGTCATCGCCGAGGGAGAGGTAGAACCGCGACTCACCGTTGTCGCCCTGCCGGCCGGCGCGCCCGCGCAGCTGGTTGTCGATGCGGCGCGACTCGTGCCGTTCGGTCCCAAGGACGTACAGGCCGCCGGCGGCGGCCACCTCCTCGTGCTCGCTCTTCACCGACTGGCGGGCCTTCTCCAGGGCCTCCTGCCAGGCGGCCTCGTAGTCGTCCGGCGTCTCGATCGGCGACAGGCCGCGCTGACGCAACTCGGCCTGGGCGAGAAACTCCGGGTTGCCGCCGAGCATGATGTCCGTGCCTCGGCCAGCCATGTTCGTCGCCACCGTGACCGCGCCCTTGCGGCCGGCCTCGGCGATGATGCTCGCCTCCCGCTCGTGGTGCTTGGCGTTGAGCACCTCATGCGGCACACCGCGCTTGTCCAGCTGCTTGGACAGGTACTCGGACTTCTCCACGCTGGTCGTGCCGACCAGGACCGGCTGGCCCTTCTCGTGGCGCTCGGCGATGTCCTCGACGACGGCGTCGAACTTGGCGATCTCGGTCTTGTAGACGACGTCCGCCTGGTCGATGCGGACCATCGGCTTGTGCGTGGGAATCTGGACGACGCCCAGGTTGTAGATCTGCTGGAACTCGGCCGCCTCCGTCATGGCGGTACCGGTCATCCCGGAGAGCTTGTCGTAGAGCCGGAAGTAGTTCTGCAGCGTGATCGTCGCGAGGGTCTGGTTCTCCTGCTTGATCTCGACCTTTTCCTTGGCCTCGATCGCCTGGTGCATTCCCTCGCTGTAGCGGCGGCCGTGCAGGACACGCCCGGTGAACTCGTCCACGATCAGGACCTCACCGTCGGTGACGATGTAGTCCTTGTCGCGCTTGTAGAGCTCCTTGGCCTTGAGCGAGTTGTTCAGATAGCCGACCAGCGGGGTGTTCACCGACTCGTAGAGGTTCTCGATGCCGAGCTGGTCCTCGACCTTCTCGACACCGGACTCGGTGATGGCGACGGTCCGTTTGCCCTCCTCGACCTCGTAGTCGACGTCCCGCTCGAGCAGCGGGGAGATCCGGGCGAACTCGGTGTACCACCGGGTCGGATGGTCGGCCGGGCCACTGATGATCAGCGGAGTACGGGCCTCGTCGATGAGGATCGAGTCGACCTCGTCGACGACGGCGAAGTTGTGGCCGCGCTGCACGAGTTCGTCGGCGCTCCAGGCCATGTTGTCGCGCAGATAGTCGAAGCCGAACTCGTTGTTCGTGCCATAGGTGATGTCACACGCGTACTGGGCGCGTCGGACACCGGGCGACATCTGCGGATGAATGATCCCGATGCTGAGCCCGAGGAAGCGGTGCACACGGCCCATGTTCTCGGCGTCGCGCTGGGCGAGGTAGTCGTTCACGGTGATGATGTGCACGCCCTTGCCCGCCAGGGCGTTCAGATAGGACGGCAGCGTGGAGACCAGCGTCTTACCCTCACCGGTCTTCATCTCGGCGATGTTGCCGAGATGAAGCGCCGCGCCACCCATGATCTGCACATCGAAGTGACGCTGGCCCAGCGTGCGCCGAGCGGCCTCGCGCACCGCGGCGAAGGCCTCCGGCAGCAGGTCGTCCAGGGTGTCGTCACCCTCGGTGAGGCGCTGGCGGAACTCGTCGGTCATGCCGCGCAGCTCACCGTCGGACAGCCCGGTGAAGTCATCCTCGATCAGATTGACCTGCTCGGCGATCGCCTTGAGCTTGCGCAGAAGCCGGCCCTCACCGGCACGCAAGATCTTCTCTAGAACCACGGGCGAAACTCCTCCGGCAGGCATGTCGGCGACGTCACCGACGACACGATGCTAGCCCCTGAACCGACGCCTACATCCGACCATCGGATGCGGTTCCCGTAACGGCGCTCGCGGCGGACCAACGAAGGACGGGAGGACTGCTGATCGACCGGTTCCCGACTGGTTTACGGCCGGTTCCCGACGCGCGCTCCGACCCGAGCCGCGAACCCCGCCGTGGCCCGAGCGCGGGCGCGGGCGCGACGCACAGCCGACTCACACCCTTCATCCCACCCAACGATCGACGGGCCCGCCGGGTGCCCGCCGAACCCGGCCACCACCGCGGGACGTAGAACTGTGGCCATGCCCTCTCTCGAACCGGCGGAGATCACCGCCGGCCGCCTGCACCTGCGCCCCTGGCAGCCCTACGACATCGACGCCGTGTACGAGGCCTGCCAGGATCCGCAGATCGCCCGGTGGACCCGCCTGCCGCGGCCCTACGGACGGGCGGACGCCGAGTCCTTCGTCCGCGACCTGGCCCCCACCGCCTGGGCCGAGGGGACCGGCACCCCGTTCGCGGTGGTGGACGCGACGACGGAACGCCTGCTCGCGTCGATCTCGCTCACGGACATCTCCACGTCCGGGGAGGCCGAAATCGGCTACTGGTGCGCGGAGCACGCCCGCGGCCAGGGCGTGATCTCGCAGGCGGTGACGACCGTCACCCGCTGGGGCTTCGCGATGCTGGACCTGGCGCGGATCGAGTGGCGTGCCGCCGTCGGCAACGACGCCTCCCGACGGGTGGCCCAGCGCACCGGCTTCGTTTTGGAGGGGACGCTGCGCCAGGCCCTGGTGGTCGACGGCGGCCGGCGGGTCGACTGCTGGGTCGGCTCCCGACTGCCCACCGACCCGCCACCGCGGCCCGAGCTCAGGTGATCTCGAGCAGTTTCTCCCGCACCGCGTAGACCACGGCTTCCATCCGGGAGTGCAGCTGCAGCTTCTCGAGGATGTTACGGATGTGGTTCTTCACGGTGTTCTCGCTGATGAACAGCTGCTTGGCGATGTCCCGGTTGTTCATCCCCTTGGCGACGAGCCGCAGCACCTCCATCTCCCGCTCGGTGAGCCGGGGGGTGGGTAGCTGCGGCCGGTCATCCTTGTTCTTGATCATGGCCGCGAACTCGCTGAGCAGCTTGGACGCCATCGACGGGCTGATCAGGCTCTGCCCGCCGTAGACCGCACGGATGTCCGCCGCCACCTCGTCGATCGAGATCTCCTTCAGCAGGTAGCCCATGGCACCCGCCTTGATCGCGTCGTAGAGGTCCGCTTCCTCGTCGCTGATCGTCAGCATCACGATCTTGGCGCTGGGCACCGACTCCTTGATCGCGCTCGTGGCGTCGATCCCACCTCGACGGGGCATCCGGACATCCATCAGGACGATGTCCGGCGCGGTTTCCTTGGCCATGGTCACGGCCTCGCTGCCATCGGCGGCCTCGCCCACGACCTCGATGTCGACCTCCTGGCCCAGCACCATCTCCAGCCCACGGCGGAACAGCGCGTGGTCGTCGACGATGAGCACCCGGATGGGGTTGGCCCCCGATGGCGTCGGGGCCACCTCCTCGGAGCGCGGCTCCTCCACCGTCATGTGACCTCCCTGAGACCGTTGCTACCCCGACCCGTGCCGCTGCTGGCGACCGCACAGGGCAGCGGCAACAGCGGCACGGTCATGTACTTCGACACGCGAGGCAAATGGTCCCACGTCAGCCGGTGGACGTGACCTGCAGATCGGCTAAAGAGCGGCGGAGCTCGCGTAGGCGTCGTGTTCCCGGGCCGCCTCACCGGTCTGCGACCGGTCGTGGGACAGCGCCGCCTCCAGCTCGCTCGAACCGGTCAGCCGGATGACCCCGTAGTCGTAGCCAACCCGCCGGTAGACCACGCTGGGCAGGCCGGATTCGGCATCCAGGAACAGGTAGAAGTCGTGCCCGACGAGCTCCATGTTCGACAGGGCGTCCTCCAGCGTCATCGGGTCCGCCTCGTGCGTCTTCTCCCGGACGACAAGGGGGGCCTGTTCGGGTGACTCCGCCTGGTCGGCCTGCTGGCGGACCGCGTTGACCTGCTCGACGGAGGCCGCGACCACAGGACGGGCCGCCGCGGGCCCCGTCGCCGGGCGCCGCTCGTCGGGGGTGTGGTGGCCACCCGGCGCGAACGAGCCGTCGAGGGGCATCAGGCTTTCCAGCGGTACCGCGGTGATCCCGGCCGGCTTGCTTCCGGCATGGTTGGAGTGGTGGCGGACCCGGCGGTCAGCGGCGCGTCGCAGCCGTTCGGCCAGCTTGTTCGCGGCAAGGTCAAGAGCGGCGTAGCAGTCGTCGGCGGCGGCCTCTGCCCGGATCACCGGCCCCCGCGAGTAGACGGTGAGCTCCACCCGGTCGCAGACGTCAGCCAGGCGCGGGTTGCGCTCCTTCGACAGTTCGACATCCACCCGGATGATGTGGGAGTCCAGCCGCTCAAGCTTGGCGAGTTTGGCCTCGACGTGCTTGCGGAACCGTTCCGGTACCGCGGTGTGCCTGCCCTTGACCACGATGTCCACGCGATCCACCTCCCGTTCAAGTGTCCGGCCACCTGACCTGCGTTCGCAGCCGGCCCAGGTGCCGGTGATCTCATCGCGCCCGCTCGTGCCCCCGTATCTGCTCCCGTGCCTGACCGGGATGCTCGAGGGGCGCCCTGTCCACTCTGGTAACACCTTTCTGTCGTGCCGTTGCGCCGGTCGCGGCGGTCTGCGGATGGTTGCCCGCGATCGGCTCCTTCCCCACTGCGCCGGCCCTACTCCGATCGCACGCCCAGCATCCGCACGACTGATGCGCTACGCCGTTCGCCGTGCCCGGGCGAGCACTGCCCGACCTGAGCGTCTCGTGCACACGCGTCCGCAGGGCGCGTACCGGTAGTTTCACCCGGACGGGCCATCCAGCCCCGCCAAGCCGACCTCTGCGCGCGTCGCCGCCGTCCCCAGCCGCCGGGCGGGCGTGGCGGCACCCGTACGTCGCCGGGGGGTGGCCGCCACGAACACGGCCGCATACGGGCGCAACGCGCCCTCGCGCAGCGCGCGAGCGGCCTCGCTCACGGTGGCGCCGGTGGTCACCACGTCATCGACGATGAGCAGCCGTGGACCCCCTGGGCTGACCGCCTCCAGCGTCGCCGCCCGGGCCCGCAGCGCGAACGCGCCCGCGAGGTTGTCCGCCCGAGCCTGGATGCCCAGACCGGCCTGATCGGCCAGCCGCCGCACCGGGTGCAGCACCGGTGCCACCCGGACCCGGTAACCCCGGCCGCGGAGCACCACCGCCGCCGCGGCGCACAGCATCTGGACATGATCGAAACCTCGACGCCGCCGAGCCGCCGCCGACGACGGCACCGGGACCAGCACCACCGCCGGACCAGGCCGGGCGTGAACGATCACCCGGGCGAGCGCGGCCCCCAGCGGACGGGCGAGATCCGTTCTGCGCCGCTCCTTGTAGGCCACCAGCAGCGCTCGGACCTGAGCGCCGTACCGGGCCGCCGCCAGGCAGGGCGGCGGCCCACGGCCCCCCCGGGGGGGGCAGGGGGCCCCCCGCGGCGCGGGGCGGCGCCCGGGCCCCAGGCCGGGAACTCGTCGAGGTGGGTGAGTACGGTGTCGGCGCCGGCGGCGCGCAGTTCGTCCGCCGAGCATGGGCCGGTGGTCAGGCCGACCGCGTGCGCACCCCCGGCGCGGGCGCCGATCATGTCACCGACGTGGTCGCCGACGAAGATGTCGACGTGCTGCTCGAGCAGGGCCGCGCCCTTGGCGTCCGCGAAACGGGCGCCTTCGACGACATCGACGGCCAGGCCCACGACGGCGAGGCTGGCCTGGGCGAGAGCGGTGTTCTTGGCGGTGACGACGACCACCCGCCCGCCGTGGCGGCGTACGGCGGCGACGGCCCGTGCGGCACCCGGCATCGGCGCTGACGCCGGTATGGCGTGCACCGCGTACAACTGCCGGTAACGATCGGCTTGGGCCGGGATCTGCGCGGCCGGAAACCAGTAGGCCAGTTCGGTTTCCAGGGGCGGCCCGAGGCGGCCGACGACGGCGTCGCCGTCGACGGCGACGCCGGTCTCCGCGGACAGGGCCGCGAAGGTCGCCCGGATGCCCGCCCGGGCGTCGAGCAGGGTCAGGTCAAGGTCGAACCCGACCACCGGGGTCGATGTTCGCCACCGCGGCACCGGTTACAGCACGGTGGGGACGGCGGCGCCCTCGGCGACCATCGGACGCCCGCGGGCCTGCCAGCCGACCATGCCGTCGGTGAGGTTGCGGACCTGCCAGCCACCCTGCGCCAGGTAGCTGGTGACGGCGGCGGAACGCCGCCCGGAGCGGCAGACGACCACGATGTCCTTGCCGCGGGGAACCTCGTCGAGGCGGGCGACCACATCCCCCATCGGGATGTGCAGCGCGCCGGCGATGTGCCCGGCGGACCACTCGTCGGACTCCCGGACATCGACGAGCAGGGGCGCGCCGTCCGTGGTCAGGTCGATGGGCAGGTCGTCGGCGCTTACGGCCGGGATCTGGTCAGAGCTCACCGCCCCATCCTGCCATCCGCCCGCACCGACGAACCATGCCCGGATGGCCAGCCGGGTGTGAACCGAATATCACCGGGAGTCGGCGGCCGGTGCGGTCAGCGCAGCGGCTGGGCGAGGTGGGGAACGAGATCAGCCGCGGCGGCGCGGGCCAGCAGCGCCTCGACCGCGGCGAACCCCTCG
The DNA here is from genome assembly GCF_023242945.1 of Frankia umida. NCBI lineage: Bacteria > Bacillati > Actinomycetota > Actinomycetes > Frankiales > Frankiaceae > Frankia > Frankia umida. Next base: position 371,051 of record NZ_JALKFT010000001.1, on the reverse strand, counting down.
TCACCGAGATCGAGGCTGAACTCGTTGACGTACAGCTTGATGTGCGCCTCGACGACGTCGGATTCCATCTCCTGCGCATGCGCGAGGACGTACTCATGGGACGCGGACGGGTCGGCGAACGCCCGCGCGACGCTGTCGCGCACCACCGCGGACAGCGCGGGACCGTCCAGTCCGCGGCGGGCGAGGATGGCGCCGAGCGGGATCGGCAGCGAGGTCCGCCCCTCCCACCAGTCGCCGAGATCGGCCACCGCCGTCAACCCGTAGGACGGGTAGGTGAAGCGTGACTCGTGGATGACCAGGCCCGCGTCATACCGACCGGCCCGCACCGCCGGCATGATCTGCTCGAACGGCAGGACGTCGATCGCGGCCAGGTCGACACCCGCGGCCCACAGCCGGAACAGCAGGTAGGCGGTGGTGCGGGTGCCCGGAATGGCGACCCGGGCGCCGCGCAGATCGGTGCGCCCGGCGGTGAGCACCAGCGGCCCGCAGCCGCGTCCGAGCGCACCGCCCGAGGTCAGCAGCTGGTAGTCGGCGAGCAGCCAGGGCAGTGCGGCGTACGAGACCTTCACCAGATCGTCGAGTCGCCGCTCGGCGCGACCGTTGAGCACGTCGATGTCGGCGTAGGTGACGGTCACCGCGGGCGCGTCGGTGACCTGCCCGTGCAGGAGGGCGTGGAAGGAGAAGGTGTCGTTCGGGCAGGGCGAGATGGCCAGGGACAGCGGCCGCGGCTGCCCCGGTCGGTTCGTGCCCGGCTGGGTGTCAACGCTCATCCACCGCTCCACTGTCCCTGGTGCCCCACTGCCACTGGTGCGTCGGGCTACCCGGTGTGCGGGCCGACGCCGTTGCCGTTGTGCGCACCCTGGCCGGCTCCGGAGGAGGTGACCGTTTCGGCGACGGCGACCAGGCCTTCGGGATGAGCCACCAGGGCAGCGGCGGCCATCCGCAGGCTGGCCAGTGCCGACGGCAGGTTCCAGGCCGCGCGGTCACGCCGACCGACAGGGTTGCTGACCGCCCGGATCTCCACCGCGGGCACCCCGAAGGCACGGGCGGCGAGTGCCACCGCATAACCCTCCATCGCCTCGGCGACCGGGTCAAGCCGCTCGGTCAGGGCGGCGGCGCGGCGCTCGGTGCCGGTGACGGTCGACACGCTGACGACGGTGCCGGTGACGATCCGCCGGCCGGTGGCGTCCAGCACGGTGCCGAACCGGGCCACCAGCTCCGGGTCGGGGCGGGCCGTGGACGAGCCCAGGCCCAGGTCATCCAGGGTGAGGAAGGCGCCTTCGGCGCCGGCTCGACCGTCACCGGCGCGGTGGGTCGGCGCGCCGGTGGAGTGGAAACCGAGGTTGCGGTCAAGCTCGCTGATCCGGGTGGTGGCCGCGGGCGGCTCCTCGTCGAGGCCGGACTCGGCGCCGAGGTCCGCGGCGACGATCCGCTCGGCGACGACCAGATCGCCGATCTCGGCCCAGCCGCGGAATCCGCCGGCCACGCCCATCATCAGCACCAGGTCGAAGGGCTGGCCGCTGGCGTTGGCGACAGCCAGCGCCGTCGCCGCCCCGGCCGCCGCCGCGGGTCCGCCGGTGCCCGCGGCGAGCACCGTCACCGGGCCGCGCCGCCGGCCCACGTACGGGCCCAGCGTGGATGTGGTGAGCAGTTGACGGTCCCAGTCGGGAGAGACCAGGTTCGCCGGGCCGGCGGGTAGCCGGGTTCGCCCGCGTGACCAGCTGCCCATAAGTCCCGCGCACACCGCGTCCGCCTCAGCGGTCACCGCGGTGACGATCAGGGTGCGGTTCACGACCGCCTCCGTGTCATCGTCTGGAATGTCCTCGTCCGCCGTCCTGAATGTGCGGGTCGATTCGCCTGAATGCCACCGCACCGGACGGCAAGGTAACGGCACGGGGTTTTCGATGTGGTGCAAATCGGACGTGTTGCCGGACCATAGCACCACAGACGACACTGCGTGTCGTCGATGGCCGTGTGCGGCATGGCATGCGCATTGCGTGGGCTGCGGCGGTGTAACGGGGGTACCCGCGTTGAGACGCCCGCCGGATCGGGCACCGAGGTGCTTACCAGCTGACCATCACCCCCGCACGTCAACCCGGTGGTTGACCGCCTGGCTGGTATGCCTCGGCGGGCATCGTTTCGGTCGGCGGCCAGGTCTGCTCCGCGGACGTCGGGACGGGCATGGCCTGCGGGTCCGGGGTGACATCCACCGGCGCTTCCGGTTGGCCGCCCGGCCACGGATCCGACGGGACCCGTGGCTGCGCGGTGAATCCGGCCCGGGCGGCCTGGCGGGCCTGGTGCAGGGCGCGGGACTGGATGACGCCGGTGATGACGACGACGATCGCGGCAAGGGCGAAGCCCAGGGTGCCGGGCATCTCGACGAGGCCGATCGCACCCCCGGCGACCCATGCGAGCTGCAGCGCCGTCTCCGAGCGTGCGAAAGCGGAGTTTCGCGACGATTCCGGCACGTCGCGTTGGATGATCGCGTCCAGCGCCAGTTTGCCCATGGAGCCCGCGAGGCTTGCCAGCAGCGCGGCGAGCAGCGAGGTGAACCGGGTGTAGGTGACGGCCGCGCCGACACACCCTCCGGCCGCCAGGATCATGGCCAGCACCAGGATGCCCTCCGGCCGGCGTTGGCCGAGGCGACCACCGGCGACCACGCCGAGCCCGCTGCCGACACCGGCGGCGACGGCGAGGCCGCCCAGCCACAGATTGTTGCCGCCGTTCGTGCGCAGCAGGAACGCCAGATAAAAGGTGAGGAAGCCGACCAGTCCGCGCAGGACCAGAGTGGCCCGCAACGCCACCGGCATTGCGCCCAGAACGGCGCGCAACCGGGCGCGCAACCGGGTCCGCATCCCGGCCCGCGATCCGGGCCCCGCGGCGTCGGGTTCCACCGCCACCGCCGCCGCCCGCAGCGGGAGTTCACCGGCCGCTGAATCGACGTGCCCGGGAAGGTTGAACGCCAGCAGCACGCCGGCCATGTACACGATCGCGCACATCCGCAGCACCCATGGGTAGCCGACGAACGGAATGTTCGCGAGGCCCAATCCCACCGGCGCCACAATCGCTCCGGCGACGACGTTGATCAGAGTGATGCGCGCATTGACCTTCACCAGGGTGAGTTCGGGCGGCGCCACCCGGGGGGTGACAGCGCTGCGGGCGACACCGAAGGCGCGGGAGAGCACCAGCAGCCCGAGTGCCAGCGGGTAGACCGACAGCCCGTCCAGCGCGCCGGCCAGCTGCCAGGCGAGCAGTCCCCGGGCCAGACAGAGCGCGGCGAGCGCCGTGCGCCGGCCGTGCGCCACCCGGTCGAGCAGCGGCCCGATCACCGGTGCCAGCAGGGCAAACGGCACCATGGTGATCAGCAGGTAGAGGGCGACCTTCGACCGCGCCTCGGCCGAGGACACCGAGAAGAACAGCGACCCGGCCAGCGCCACGGTGACCAGCGCGTCGCCGGCGGCGTTCACGAAGGACAGCTCGGTCAGCGAGGACAACCCGGTGCGCTCCGCGTCCGCCCCGCGGACCCGTGTGCGCAGGCGACGGGCGCCCCCCGAGATGCCTCTGAGCACGTTCACCGTGCCGAGTGTCCTCGTCCCTGGCCCGCGCTTCCACGACCATGTCGGGCAGCGCACGTGTCCGTGGGTGAGAATACGTTGCGTGGATGCTCCAGAGGCTCGTTTCGCCGCGACCGAGTCAACCCGCGTGCCCGTGTCAAGCCCGTCCGTCGAGGTGGCTCACGCGGACGAACTCGCCGGGCCGCCCGCGGCCTTCGACCTGCCCGCGGTGACCGACGAACCCGCGGCACCCCAGCCTCCAACCGACAGCGAACTTCCGGCTGGCAGCGAACTTCCGGCTGGCAGCGAACCCTCGGCTGATACTGGCGAGGCCCCTGCCGGCGGTGCGGGCGCGGTGGCGCCCGAACAGTCGCGGGGCGCGCGGGCAGGTCGGGATTCGGGGGTGGACGCGGCCTGTGCCGCCGCGGTCGATCTGGCCCGGGCCGCGGCCGTTGCGGAGGCCGGCAGCGAGGAGGCGGTCGGCGCGCATCTCGGTGTCGAAGCCGAGGGCGACCGGATCGTCCTGCACCGTTTCGCCTGCGAATCGCCCGCCTACTACGGCTGGGTGTGGACGATCGTGGTCACCCGGGCAGCCCGGGTGCGTAAGGCGACCGTCGACGACGTGGTGCTGATGCCCTGGGACGAAGCGCTGCTCGCTCCGGCCTGGGTGCCGTGGTCGCAGCGGCTGCGCCCCGGGGATGTCGGCGTCGGCGACCTGCTGCCGACCGCGATCGATGATCCGCGGCTCGCGTTGCGGGTGACCGACGTCGAGGAGCTCGTCGACACCGACGACTTCGTCGAACTCGGCCTGGGCCGGCCGCGGGTGCTGTCGGTGGCCGGCCGGGAGGAGGCCGTCGAACGCTGGTACGCCGGTGAGGCGGGCCCCGGCGCGTCCATCGCGAAGGTGGCGCCAGCCTCGTGCCTGACCTGCGGCTTTCACGTCCGGCTGGCCGGGGCGTTGGGTCGGCTGTTCGGCGCGTGCGCCAACGAGCTCGCCCCGGACGACGGCCGGGTGACTTCGATCGACCACGGCTGCGGTGCTCATTCCGAGGCGATGGTGGCCCCGTCGGCGCATCCGGAGCCGGTCATCTTCGACGAGGATCCCAGCGATCTCGTCCCCACGGACGTGGAACTGATCGGTGTCGGGGCTCATACCCCCGGCTCCGTGTCGGACCCGGAGCCGGGGGAGGAGTCAGGCGACGGTCCCGGCTCCGAGCCCTACGGCCACTCCTGACCTAGAGCAGGCCCTTGTCCTCGAGGTAGGAGCGGGCGACGTCGGCCGGCTTCTCCCGGGAGGAGTCGACCTTCTTGTTGAGTTCGCCCAGGTCGGCGGTGGTGAGCACCGGGGCGAGGCTGTTCAGCGCGGCGGAGATCTTCGGGGTCAGCGACTTCGTGGTGACGATTGGGACAAGGTTGTCCGCGTTCTGCAACTTCTTGTCGTCGGTCAGCACGACGAGGTCACTGTCGGCGACGGTGGCGTCGGTGGTCAGTACCAGGCCGAGCTGGGCCTTGCCGTCCTTGACGGCGGCCTTGGTCTGCGGGGTGTCCACTCCGGTGCGCACGATCTCGCTGACCTTGATGCCGTAGGTCTTCTCCAGCCCCGGCTGGCAGAACGGCCGGGTGGCGCACTCCGGGCCGGCGGCAAGCTTGACGCTCAGGCCGCTGGCTCCCAGGTCGGACAGGGTTCGCAGCTTGTGCTCGGTGGCGAACGACCTGCTCACCGCGAAGGCGTTCTGGTCGACGGCGGACGCCGGGTTGAGCACGGTCAGGCCGCGGCGCCCGGCGAGCGAACGCAGCGCCGTCAGGGACTTCTGCAGGTCAGGTGAGGAGACCGAGGCCGCCTGCGCGCCGTTGATCTCGGTGTTGAGCAGGTCCGCGTATGTCGCGACGTACTGCGGCATGGCGTCCACGATGCCCTTCTCCAGGGAGGACTGGGCGAGCTCGGTCTGCTGCACCGACGTCCGCTCGACCTTGTACCCGGCCTTCTCCAGCAGCGCCGCGTACATCTCCGCGAGAATCCTGCTCTCGGTGAAGCCGGCGTCGGCGACCGTGAGCGTCCCCCCGGCGGACGACGCGGTGGCACCGGACGAACGTCCGCCGCTGGTGCTGCCGCTGGTGTCCGAGCCGCAGGCGGCCAGCCCCAGGATCAGGGCGACCAGGGCGGCCAGGCCTGTCACCAGGGCACGCGGCCGACGCCGCGTTCCGATCAGTGCTGTCGGGTCTGTCACGAGGTCGGCCCTCCGGCGGTCTCTGGACGGGTTCGGCCGTCACCCTCCCGCAGCGGATGCCCCACCGCAACCGCAACCGACATAAACGACAGCGCCAAGGTGGGAAATCCCGATCCGCGTCCCGCCCGGCCGCCCCCGACGTGTGATCGCACACCGTCACGGTGGAGTCTGCCGTCGGCAACGATTCTGCCGGCTTGTTCGTGCGACGCGGCACAACCCTCAACCATGGCCACGTTCCGTGATGCCGTGGCTGGGGGGCGCGGGTGTGCAGGGTGCCCACGGGTCGTCGTGGGGGTGTTCGTGTCCGATTTGCCCCCATGGCGACCCGTGTAGGCGGATCTTGCTGTGGGGCTCGTGGCGAGGCGTGATGGGGGCGGGGTGGAGTGCTGTTCGTGCGGTCTGGCCGCGGAGAGTGGGTGTTCGGGTGGACAGGTTCGCGGCGGCTGGCTGGGACGGTCAGCGGTTGGGACGGTCAGCGGCGTGGACGGGTGGGCTGTGGGGCCCGGGTGAGCAGGCGGGTCAGGGCGAACAGGGTGCCGTCCACCACGAGGGCGAGCACGGCGACCAGGATGGCACCGCCGACGACCTTGTTCTGCTCGTGGTTGGCCAGACCGTCCACGACGAAACGGCCGAGGCCACCGCCGTCGATCAGCGCGGCGATGGTCGCGGTCGCCACCACCTGCACCGCGGCCAGCCGCAGACCCAGCAGGATCATCGGGAGGGCGAGGGGGAGTTCCACCCGGCGCAGCACCTGGCCACCGGACATGCCCATACCCCGCGCGGCCAGCACGGCGCCGGGGTCGACCTCGCGGATCCCCACGTAGCTGTTCGTGACCAGGGGGGCGATGGCGAACAGGGTGAGCGCGAGCACCGTGGTCAGGTCGCCGATGCCCAGCGGACCGATGGCCAGCAGCACCAGCACGGCGAGCGTCGGCACGGCCCGGCCGATGTTCGAGATGTTGATCGCCAGGGTGCCGCCGCGCCCGAGGTGACCCAGGGCGATCCCGATCGGCAGGGCCACCGCCGACGCGATCCCGACCGAGGCGGCGGTGAGCAGCACGTGTTCGCCGAGGCGGGTCGCGATCCCCTCCCCGCCGCGCCAGCTCGAGCCGGTGGTGAGCCAGTCGAAGGCACTGGTCAACGTGCTCATGCGGTCGTCGCTTCAGGTTGGCCGCCGCCCGGTCGGCGGCGGGACCGCCGGCGGTGCCGCCAGGGGGTGAGCAGCCACTGCAGGGCCACCAGCAGCAGGTCGGCGACGACGGCGAGGGCCACGCACAGCACCGAGGCGGTCAGCACCTCGGACTTGAACGAGCTGTTCAGACCGTCGTAGATCAGGTTGCCGAGACCGCCGTGGCCGATCACCGCCCCCACGGTGACCAGGGCGATGGTCGAGACGGTGGCGACCCGGATCGCGGCCATGATCGCGGGCAGCGCGAGGGGGAGTTCGACGGTCAGCAGCAGCCGGGTGGGGCCGTAACCCATCCCGCGGGCGGCCTCCCGCACGTCGTCCGGGACGGCGTCGAGCCCGGCCAGCAGGCCCCGGAACAGGATGACCAGCGTGTAGACCACCAGCCCGATGCGCACCGTCGTCACCGACAGGCCGGTGACCGGCAGCAGCAGTGCGAAGAACGCCAGCGACGGCACCGTGTACAGCACGTTCGTGAGCCCGCCGATCCAGGGCACGCTCACCCGGTAGCGCCGGGCGAACAGGACCAGCACAGCGGCGATCACCAGGCCGATCGGAACCGCGGTCACCGTCAGCGAGATGTGTTCGCGGGTGGCCGTCCACAGCTCGTCGGAACGCGTACGGACGTAGTCTCCGCAGATCCACGCGTTCTGCTCGAGGCAGGTCCCGGACGTGGCGATGGCCATCGATGCACCGTAACCGGTCGGGAGGACACGATGCCGACAACCGGTCAACCCACCGCCGCGAAGCCCGAAGCCGGCGCGGATCCCATGATCTCGCTGGTCGGGGTCGGTCGGCGCTATCCGGATGGCACAGTGGCCGTGCGCGATCTGAGCTTCGACGTGCCGGCGGGAGAGCTGCTGTGCATGGTGGGTCCGTCCGGCTGTGGCAAGACGACCACCATGAAGATGATCAATCGACTGGTCGAGCCCACCAGCGGGCGGATCCTGGTGGCCGGCGAGGACGTCGCCCGGACCAACCCGGTGCGGCTGCGTCGGCGGATCGGCTACGTCATCCAACAGGTCGGGCTGTTCGGGCACCTGACCGTCCGGGGCAACGTCGCCACCGTGCCGCGGCTGCTCGGCTGGCCGTCGACGCGCATCCGGGCGCGGGTGGACGAACTGTTGGAGCTGGTCGGGCTGGACCCGGCCACCATCGGACGGCGTTATCCCCATGAGCTGTCCGGCGGTCAGCAGCAGCGGGTCGGGGTGGCCCGGGCCCTGGCGGCCGACCCGCCGGTGTTGCTGATGGACGAGCCGTTCTCGGCGATCGACCCGATCGCCCGGGCACGGTTGCAGGCCGAGTTCCTGCGCCTGCAACAGGAGATCCGCAAGACGGTCGTGTTCGTCACGCACGATCTGGACGAGGCGATCCGGCTTGGTGACCGGGTCGCGGTGTTCAGTCAGGGCGGCACACTGGAACAGATCGACCCGCCCGCGCGCATCCTCGGCCGTCCGGCGACCGATTTCGTGGCCGACTTCGTCGGCGCCGACCGGGCGCTGCGCCGGCTGGCCGTCACCCCCCTGCTCCCCGCCGATCTGGAACCACCCCGCCCGCACTCTGCCGCCGGGACGAACGGCGCTGGTGGGACGAACGGCGCTGGTGGGACGGATGGCCGGGGCGCGGTGGGGACCGGCCCGGCCAGGGTTCGGGTGGGCGCACCGTTGCGCCAGGCGCTCGCCGCGCTCCTGGCTCAGGACCGGGACACCCTCGACGTCTATGCCGCGACCGCCGGGGCGAGCCCGTCCGGCGGCGGCACTCCTGGTGGCGGCGTGCCCGGTGGCGCCGTGTCATCCGGTGCCGCAGCGGACGAGGGTGATCCACGTGAGCAGCCGATCGGAATGCTCACGCCCGCCGGGCTGCACGCCGCCCTGCGTCGGTCGGTGGCCGCCGACGACGCCGGCGGCACGGGCGGCGGGCCGTCAGTGGGGCTTGTCGATGGTCTCTGACGCGACCGAGCGGCCGGGGATTTCTGCGGATGCCGAGGATGCCTGCGCGGGTGAGGGTGGCGCGGTGCTGGGGGTGAGGCCTGGGGTGGGAGTGAGGCCCGGGGTGGGGGTTCCCCATGGTCCGGAGGGAGTGCGTGGTCGGCTCAGGCGTGCGCCGGGTGCGCTCTCCTCCCAGGCCAGAACCTTCTCCAGATGGACGCGGGTGCCCCGGTGCGGACCGTCCACCCGGTGGAACTGCACCTGATCCATCAGCGCCCTCATGAGGAAGATTCCCCGGCCCTGCTCGGGAACGCCATCGGTGGCGATGTCACTGAGACCGTCCGGAGTGCTGCTGGGGGCGCTGTCGGGGGCGGCCTCCGCCGCGACCGCGCTGGCGATCAGGTCGGGATCGACGGTCAGGTCGAAACCGCCGCCGCGATCGCTGACCTCGATGACGGCAACCTCGTTGTCCACGCCGACCGAAACCTCGTACTCGTCCTCGATCTGGGCGTGAATCAGCACATTGGCACAAGCTTCTGTCAACGCAAGCTCAACGTCGTCGATGCATTCACGGATGACACCGAGAACCTTCAGGGATTGCGTGCAGATTCTTCGAACCACCGGAATGGAGATCTCATCGCGTGGCAACGACAGACTGAGTTTGATCTCCATGTCGGCAGGTGTACCCCCCCGTGACAGCATCAATCGAACCAGCTCGGCCGACATTTGTCAGTTCTTGGTCACATGCGCCGGCGCCGGTCGGCGTGTCGCTCAGGAGAGCCGCTCGATGATCGCATGGCCCAGCGCGGTGCCGGAGAGCCAGGCATTCTCGATCTTCGATTGTGTGCCCCAGCCGTCACCGGCCAGGCCGATCGCATTGTCAGACAGGAAGAAAGGATGATCGTGGACCTGCGCGGGTCGGGCGAACGACCAGCGCTGCACCTGCAGCCACTGCGGCGCCTCGTCGACGGCCAGCAGCCGGCGCACCGCCGCGAGCAGCCCGGGCCCGGCGGCCGCGGGCTCGACCAGCCGAGGGGCGGCATAGCCGGCGGTGGAATGGGCGACCAGGACCGCCGCCTGGTCGCCCCGGCGGCGGCCATCGTCGGCGATCCATGTCAGGGTGTCGTCCTCGTGGACGAAGGCACCGTCGAGCGGCGTCCAGCAGCGGTGCGACCAGCCGGCGAGCAGCGTCAGCGCGGGTAGCCACGGCCGGTCGACGACCATCGCCCGCTCGGCGGTGAGGGACGCGTCCAGGTGTCGGGCGGCCTGCGGGTCGGGCATGGCCAGCACCGCGGCGTCGACCCGTTCACCATCGACGCACGGGCCGGGGGTGATCCGGGCGATCGGCGCCGCCTGGGTGACCCGGACGCCGCTGCGGGAGGCGAGGTCGGCGACCAGGGACCGCAGGCCGCCCGGCGCGGTGTAGCGCATCGGGCCCGGCTCGCCGACCACCAGAGCCTGGTCCGAGCCGCGCAGCACCGACATCCGTCTGGTCCAGGCCCGGGCCACCCCACGGGTGGTCCAGTCCGCGACGACCTCGGCGAACTGCGGCGAGGTCACCGTGAAATACGACGCGCCCGTATCGACGATGCGACCGTCGATCCAGCGTGAGGCCATCCGGCCACCGATCACGCGGCCGCGGTCACGGACCCGCACCGAGATCCCACCCGCCTGCAGCACGCAGGCGCAGGCGATTCCCGCAATTCCCCCACCGGCGACCAGGACCTTTGGCACCAGCCCCCCAATGTCCTACTCGACGACAGTCCAACACAACTAACGTCCAACTACCACCAGGGCGCCGGTGCGGCCCGTCCAGCTCACCATCATCGTGCCCGGTCGACCTGTGGATCGCCGGGTCGAGGTGACATCGGCGTGGGATAACGTGCGTCCCGGTCGAGGGTTTTCCCGGACATTTTCTGGGGGCTGCCGCCCGATTGAAGGGGTAACGGTGTGGCACCGGCGGGAATCACCCTCGCTGCCGTCGCGTGTCCGGCGGTGACGATGGCCTAGCCTTACCGGGGCCGGAGTCCCCCGGTGCCAGGTTGCCCCGAATCCTCCAGGAGCCAGCGATCGCACGTCGAACCGCCTCCCAGCGCCCGGGCGCCCGCTCCACCCGGCCCACCGCCACCGGCTCCCGGTCCGGCTCGTCCGCCGGCGCCGGTACGGTTGATCGAGACCGGTCGGGCGCGCAGCCGTCCACCGACGGGGAGATCGCGGTGGTCGGGCCGCGCGAACCCTGCCCGTGCGGGTCGGGGCGCCGCTACAAGGCCTGCCATGGTGGGCGCAGTCGGCCCGCCCCCGTCCTGCGGCCGTTCGTCGGTCGCCGCGACGAGCCGGACCTGGTCGCCCTGCGGGAACTGGTGCCAAGCGCGACCGCGCCGTTGCAGCTGTCGGCGGCCCATCTGGAGGCTCATCCCGAGCATGCCGGGCGGCGCATCATCCTCGGCACGATGCTGCCGCAGGCGGCACCGGCGCTGGTCCGCGATGACGGCGAGATCCTCATCGCGATCCAGACCGCGGTGCCCGGCCTGGACGCGTCCCGCGACATCGCCGGCGCGCTGCTGGCCGCCCTGGACGCCACGCCGGGCAGCGTGATCGACACCCCGGCCGCCTCGTCGCCGTTGCTCGTCAACCAACAGGCCGGCGGCCTGGCGGCGCTGCCCGGACTGGTCGACGTGCTGGACCCGGCGCCGCTGGAGATCACCGTCTGGGACGGGTTCGGCTGGTGGCTGCCGTCCACGGACGGCGCCGAGGGGGACGCCCTCAACCAGGAGGCGGCCGCGCTGCTCGAGCGGGCGAACGCCACGGTCGTGCCCACCGTCCGACTGGGTGGTGTCGCGGCCGCGTACTGGTGCCATCCCGGCGACCGCTGGCATCTGCGCTGGTCACTGCCGCTGGCCGCACCCGGCGGCACCGACGCCGGCTCGCCGTCCGACAGCGACACCGATGCCGGCACCGACACCGATGCCGACGCCGTGCCGGTGGCCGCTTCGGAGGAGGCGTTGCTGGACGCCCTCGCCCGGCTGGCCGCCGCCGATCAGTTGACCGTCGGCCCGGGATCGCGCTTCGTCGGCTTCTTCCGGGCGAATGGCCTGGTCGTCCCGGTCTGGGATCTGGCCGCGGGTACCGAGGCGTCGGCCTGCGAACAGCCGGCGGTCGAGCTGCTCACCGCCTACCGGGCCGCACTGGCCGAGCGGGTCCCGCTCGACGCTGCCCAGCGGCGGATTCGTGCCGGCCTTGTCGGCCGCAGCCTCACCCTGCGCTGATCCATGCCGGACGCTGACCCCATGCCGGACGCTGACCCCATGCCGGCCGTGGACCCCATGCCGGCCGTGGACCCCATGCCGGCCGCGGACCGTGGGCCGGATGCCGCTGGTGGAAACGACGTGTTCGATGTCGTCGTGGTCGGGGCCGGGCCCGCGGGGGGCAGTGCGGCCCGGGCAGCCGCGGCGGCCGGCGCGCGGGTCTGCGTGCTCGAACGCGCCGCGGTGCCCAGGTACAAGACCTGCGGTGGTGGGCTGGTCGGACTGTCCGCCGATCATGTCGGGCTTGACCTCACGGGCCTGGTCCGCGCGACGGCCAGCTCCCTGACCCTGACCCTGGACGGCCGGTACGAGGTCAGTCGTGGGCGACGCCACGGCCAGCCGTGGCTGTCGATGGTGATGCGCGCGGAGCTGGACGCCGCCCTGCTCGCGGCCGCCCAGACGGCCGGTGCGACCGTCCGGACCGGGGTGCAGGTCATGGGCCTCACCGAAGCGGCCGAGGACGGCGAGGACGCCGGGTGGGTCACGGTGCGGTTGCGGCAGGGCGCCGATGTGCGCGCTCGGGTCGTGATCGGGGCGGATGGCACGTCCGGTCGGTGCGGTACCCATGTCGGGGTGCGCTGCGACCAGGTGGACGTGGGACTGGAAGGCGAGTTCGTCGTCGACGCCGCGATGGCCGACCGCTGGACCGGTCGGATGCTGATCGACTGGGGTCCGGTTCCCGGATCGTACGGCTGGGTGTTTCCCAAGGGACGGGTGCTGACCGTCGGCGTGATCGGCGACCGGGAGCAGGGCGCGGCGCTGCGGGGCTACTACCGGAGTCTCGTCGACCGGTACGGGCTCACCGATCTGCCCCGGGAGCATGACTCGGGGCATCTCACCCGGGTTCGGGCGGCCGGCTCACCGCTGCGCCGCGGCCGGGTGCTGGTCAGCGGCGACGCGGCCGGTCTGCTCGATCCGTGGACGCGGGAGGGGATCTCGTTCGCGCTTCGTTCGGGCCGGCTCGCCGGGGAGGCCGCCGCCGCCGCGGTGGCGGCGCCCCGGGCCAGCGGGCCGCACGGTGTGGCGGCGCTGGCGGCCTATCCCGCCCGGGTCGAGCGGATTCTCGGCCCGGAGATGGATGCCGGTCGCGAGGTGCTGGCCGCGTTCGCCCGTCGGCCGGCGGTCATGCACGCGCTGCTGTCGAGCCCGGGCACGTTCGGCCTGTTCACCCGGCTGATCGAGGGCCGTACGACGGTGGCCCGCCAGCTGCGCAGACCCGGTGTCCGCGCGGCGGTCGCCGCACTCGCCCGCTGAGCCCGCCTGACGGGGGCGTCCCGTCAGGGCCGGCCGCCCTCCTGCCCGAAGCGTTCCGCCACCGCGCCGGCGATCTCCCGATACGCCTCCTGGGTCTCCCGACGCAGGTCCGCGAGGGCGATCCGGCCACCGGCGGCCAGGTGCGGGTCGTGCGGGACCTGCACCACCCGACGGGTGCGTCCCTCGAAGTGGTGGGTGAGTTCGTCCACGTCCACACGTGGGGCCGTGGCCGGGAACATGGAGATCACGGCCACGGCCTCGCGGACCTGGGCGGCGTAGCCGTTGTCCTCGAGCCAGTCGAGGGTTGCCTCGGCGCTCTCCCCGCCGTCCGCCGTGGCGCTGCTGACGATGACCAGGGTGTCGGCCATGTCCAGGACCCCGTGCATGGCGCTGTGCAGGATGCTCGTCCCACAGTCGGTGAGCAGGATCGAGTAGTGCCGCTGGAGCAGGTCGTCCACGGCCCGGTACTCGGGCTCGCCGAAACTCTCGGCCAGCTCCGGATCGTTCGCCGAGGCCAGCACCTCGAGCCGGGAGTCGGCCTGGGAGAGGTACTTGCGGACGTCCACGTAGCGGTGCAGGCGCCCGGCGTCCGCGAGCAGCTCCCGCACGGTGTGCGCGGACGTGCGTGGCACCTTGGAACTGAGGGTGCCCCGGTCCGGATTGGCGTCGATCGCCACCACCCGGTCGCCGCGCAGGCTGGCGAGCGTCGAACCGAGGGCGACCGTCGCCGTCGTCTTGCCGACCCCGCCCTTGAGGGAGAGCACCGCGATCCGGTGACAGTCCTGTAGCGGGGTGCGGATGCGGGCGACGAGCCGGTTGTCGCGAACCTCGTCCGCTGACGGCCCGGGGTTCACCGCACCGGCCGACACCTGGTAGACGAGCTTGCGCCAGCCGCGCGACGCCGTCTGCGCAGGTGCGGGCAGCAACGCGCTGGTCAGCCGTGGCTGGCCGGCGGCTGCGTGCGCACCGGTCGAAGCCGGCTGGTCTGGCCCCGAGCGCGGGTCCGGCCCCGAGCGCTGCCCCGGCGGGTTACCCGGCCACGTTCGGTAGCCCGCCCACGCCGCCGCGACGTCGTCCGGCGACTGGTGGGTCGTGCCCTCCGGACGGCCAGGCCGGTCATCCGGATAGGGCTGATAGTCGGAACTGGGCGGGTAGGCGGAGCGGTCCGGGTACCCGTCGTCCTGGTACTCGTCGTCCTGGTACCCGTCGTCCTGGTAGCGGTCGTCCTGGTAATCGTCGGCCGGGTAGCCCTGACGACCCTGGCGCTGCTCGGCCGGGTAGCCACCGGTCTGGTAGCAATCGGCCTGGTAGGCGGACTGCGCCGGGTAGCCGGAATCGAGCTGACCCGGATGAGGCTGGTAGCCGGGGTCGGCCTGGTAACCAGGTTGGGGCTGGTAGCCGGGGTTCGACGGTTGGCGCGGGTCGATCGGGCGAACCTGCTGGCCTGGTTGCGGCCGGTGAGCGGGATGCGGCTGTCCCGCTGGGACCACGCGCGCGGCGGCGGGCAGCGGCTGGGCGCCGGAGAGCGACGGCGGTAGATAGCTCGGATAACTGGGATGCTCGCGATAGCCGGGGTGCGGCTGGGTTCCCGGCGGCGGCTGGAGCGCCGGGGGCGGGCCGTGACCTGTCGGCGGGCGCTCGTCCAACGGCAGTGACCGGGTCGGCTGCTGCCGCGGCGGCAGTGGTGGCGTTGGCGGCAGCGGTGGTGGTGTGTCGCCAGAAGCCACCGGGGCCCCTGGGCGGGGCAGCATCCCGCGGGGCACGATCCGGCGCCGTCCGTCCGGGCGTGGGTGGGCCGGGTGGGCCGGTGCCTGACCGGCGAGCGGGTCCGGTGTGGACGGCTCGGGATCCCGAAGCCAGGACGGCACCCGACCGGCCGTGGTTCGCGCCCGCATCGGACGGGTCCCGGGATGGCCGTACGACGAGGTGTCGTCGGCGACGGTGGGCGGCGGGGCGGGATATTCAGTGGACGGACGGTATGCCTCGAACTGCGCGTCGTAGGCGGGTGGCACCACGCCGGGCCCGGTCGAGCGCCCGAGCCCACCCGCGACCGTCAGCCCACCGACCGTGGGCCCCACACCTGCGGGTCCGGTGACCGTGGGGCCAGCGACCGGGGGGGCGCCAACCGTGGGGCCGCCAACCGTGGGGCCGCCAACCGTGGGGCCAGTGACTGTGGGGCCGCCAACCGTGGGGCCAGGGACCGTGGATCCGGCGACGGTGGGCTCGCCGATCGTGGGGCCGGTGACGGTGGGGCCGTGGAGGGGATCGAACGTCCGTGTCCCGAGCGGCGACGCCCAGCCGTTCGAACTGTCCGGTTCGCGGGCTGGTGCGGGCCACGCGGCTGTCGGAGTGGCCGGATCCGCGCGGGCCGGCGCGACATCTCCCACCGACCAACCCTGATCAGTCAGGGCGGCGATGGAACCGTCCCACATGGAACTGTCGGCCGGTGTGCCGCCGACGACCGGGCCGCGCTGGTCGCGGCCGCTGGCCCAGACGCCGTAGGCGGGCTGGCTCGCCACGATGGGCTGGCTCGCCACGATGGGCTGGCCGGTCACGGTGGGGTAGGTGGGCGGGGGCGGGTCGTCGACGCCGTCCACGCGGATGAAGTCGAGGTCGCGCCGATCGTCTGCCCACGGATTGTTTGACGGCGAGCCGTCCGGTGGAATCGATCCCTCCACGCGGTTCAAGGGTCTCCCTCCAGACGGTCGGCCCGCTCGGGCGGCCAGGTCGCTTTGGCGCCCGACACGGGCGGTCGGTCCTGCACGGGCGGGCGACGTGCTGCGGTCACCGTCCGACGTGAATGTGCGGTCCGTCGCACCCGACGGGTTTGACCAGAATGACATGCGTCCGACGGGACCGCACGGACCGCCCAACCCGAATCGACGGACCGCCCGCCGCCGCACCGGGCCGCCGTGGCCGGCGGTAACCACACCCGGGGGTGGGCAGGAGGTCCGCGGGGGGCGCAGTACCGGGGGACGAACGGCGAGGGGCCGGACACCGGGGAGGACACCAGGCAGTGATCGGATGATGACGCGGATGCGTGGCGCGGCGCGGCGCGTGGTGCGGGCGGGGACGCGGGCCGGAGGGCGTGGCTGGTCGTGGCCGGCGGTCGCGGCCGGCGTGTTCGGGGTGCTGCTGCTGGCATTGGCGGTTCGGGTGCCCTGGGCGCCCTGGGTGCGCGTCGATGTGGACATCACCGCGACGCTGGTGCGGGTCTCCGCCGGCGACGACGCCCTGGCTGGTGCCCTGCGGTGGGTCAGTGTGGTGTGCGCTCCCACTGTCTGGCGGGTGCTCGCGGTTGTTGCGGCCGCCTGGCTGTGGTGGCGCGCGCGTGGTGGTCGGGGGGTGGGTGCCCGCGACCCGGATCTCATGCGGCGGCTTGCCACCTTTGTGCTGGTCACGGTGGAGGTCGGTGGGCTGGTGGCCCGCCTGGCCAAGGAGGTCGTCCGCCGGTCGCGGCCGTTGGTCGACGATCCGGTCGCATCGGCGGCCGGGTTCAGCTTCCCGTCCGGCCATGCGTTCGGGGTCGTGGTCGCCGCGACGGTGGTGCTCGTCGTCACGGGCGCGCTGACTGGGCGGACGGCCCGTCCGGTGTGGTGGGGCATCGCCGCGGTGGTGATCGCCGGCACCGGCTTCGCCCGGGTGGGGCTCGGCGTCCACTATCTGTCGGACGTCGTCGCCGGATACCTGCTCGGGGTGGCATGGGCGCTCGGCCTGGCCGCCTGGTTTCGGCTACCGGTGGCCGGGAGCCGTGACCGCGCCCGGAGCGGGTCGCTGGTTGGCGGCTGAGCGCTGCCACTCCCGGACCAGCAGCGCGACGCGGCGCACCGCCCGGACCTCACTGTGCGCTCGGGTGGCGGTGAGCAACTGGTCGGCGCGGATGGAGACCGACGCCACGGTGCGACCCCAGGAGATCTCGATCGCCTCGCTCGCCAGCGTGCAGACCCGGTCGAGTTCGAGTCGACCCTGCCGGGAGAGGGCGATGGCGAGGTCGAGACGGATCACCGAGCGGAACCCGGGCACCTCGAGGGCGTCGAGTCCGGGCAGGGCGAGTTCGGCGTGCTGCTCGGCCGCCGTCGGCCGGCCGAGCAGGCACATCGCCGTCGTCGCGTGGTAGGGCACCAGTACCGGGTGGCACGTCTCGAACGCCGGTCCTGGTCGTCCCCACTGGTCGGGGGGGACGAGATCGGCCAGGTCGTAGGCCTCGTCCAGGGACAGCGCGGCACCGCGGACGTCACCCAGGGCGGCCAGGGCACGGGCGACCTGACAGACCAGTCGGACGTGCACCGGACCGTCGTCGACCCGGGTCAGGCCGTCGCGGGCCAGCCGCAGCGCCTCCTCCGGCCGTCCGGCGTAGAACTCCGCGACGGCGGCGACCTCACGGGCCGACCCGCACAGTGCCGCGTCACCGAGGGCCTGACCCACCTGGAAGCCGAGCGTGGTCAGGGAGCGGGCGGTGACGGTGTCGCCGAGCTTGAACGCGGCGTCCGCGCCGAGGACGGCCACTCGGCCGATCAGCAGGTCCCGTCGTCGGGCGTCGCCGCCGGGCACGGAACGCCGAGCGAGCCGTTCGAGCCCGCGGCGTAGCCGGACGGTCTGGGCCAGGATGTGCGCCGGGGGCGTCCGCTCGTGCGCGCAGAGCAGATCGTCGAGCAGGTCCTCGGCGCGCTCGAGGGCGAGGTCCACCGGGCTCGCGGCGAGGACGTCGGAGACCTCCATGATCTGACCCTCGGCCAGCATCGCCGTCATCATCGTGGCGCCCGCGTACCCGCGGCGCCGTCGGGAGCGCTGCGCCGGTGCCCGCAGACCCGTGACGGTGGGGCCGGCGACCAGACGGCCGGCGACCGGGTTCCCGGCGGTCAGCGGACCCGCGGTCGCGGGGCCCGGGACGGGTCGTGGCGCCGGAGCGAGCCTGGTGCGGCGGTTGAGGACGGGAAGCAGGGCGGGTACGGCGAGTTCGCTGCGGCGGGCGAACGCCGCGAAGCCGAGCGCGTACGGATGGCGGGCGGGCGCGGCACAGGACGGCGGCGGCGGCGGGGGTGGTTCCACCGGGTAGTCCTCGGGGCAGTCGTCCGGTGGGGTTCGGGCGGGGGGGATGAGGATCGACTCGCCGGACGCCGATCGAACCGGGTGCGGGCCGGGACGACCGGCCGGACCCGGGATCCCGCGCTCGGGACCACGGTCCGGCGAGGATCCGCTCGACTGCGGCATGCCGCGCGTCCTTCCTTCCGATAACACCACGGTCAGCGACCGTGCCGACAAGGTAGCGGAGAGTCGGCCCGCTGCGAGGAGTGACGTGGCGCAAGCGCACGGTGGGACCACGCTGCTGGGCTGACGCTCCGGTCCGTCGGCGACGGTGACGACGGTGGTGGCCCTCCGGGCGGCGACGCCGCCGCGGGTGGGCCGGCCGGATGAACCGGTGGGCGCCGGCTCGTCCGGCACTACCGGATCCGCATGGCCAATAGTAGGAGCACCCCTGCGCCGGAGGGTAACGATGGGGATCGTGAAAGGTATCAGCCATCGTGGCTCTACGTGGTGTTTCTCGCGGGTTTCCGCAGCCGATCCGGTCGGTGCGGCACCGGATTACCGGCCGCCGCGGGCGTGGTTGATCCGGTCGAAGGGCATACGGACGAACGAACACGCGGCGTGAGCAGGCTGAGCGACGGAAGCCTTGTGCACCAGCCCGAGAATGCGCCGACGGAGTTCGCCGTCGGCGCGTCGGACGGACCGGGAGCCGATCCTCACAGTGCGTTTATATCGGGACATGTTTGGAACAATCTCGCAATAGTCCCGCAACTATGTCATTAGGTCATAGGCGCCCGGAGGTGGGCGTGTCGGTGCCGGCGATGCGACCAAGGTCGCCGGTCGAGGCGCCCCCCGGGTCGGTAGCCTCGGCACGATGGCTGACGCGGCCCCGCGGGACCTTCCGACGCGCCCGACTCGCCCGACGCGCCGCGGGCGCGGGCCCGGCGGCCGCTGCACGGTGTCCGGAGCCGACGGAGCATGCGGGCTGACCCCGGTCGGTGGCGCGGCTCGGGGCGCCGCCCCCGGCGAGGCCCGCCATGTCGGATGATCCACTCGTCGCACCCCGGGCCGGCCTCACCGGAGCGCGGGCGGAGCTCGCCCGCGACCTCGAGGTGGTGGCCCACCGGGCCTGGCCGCCGCTGCACGTGACGGAGCTCGCCGGTTGGACACTGCGGGCCTCCGCCGGGGCGTCCCGGCGCGGGAACTCGGTCTGGGCCCACGGCGACGTCCCCGACCTGCCGGCCGCGCTCGCCACGGTCACCGACTTCTATCGCGCCGCCGGCCTGCCACCCACCTTCCAGCAGACACCGGTGAGCAGACCGAGCGGGCTGGCCGCCGTGCTCGACGCCGCGGACTTCGACGACACCGGCCCCACCGACGTCTGCACCGCGCCGCTGACCGGCTTCGCCCGCCCCGTCCGAGCTGGCCCGCCCACCCTGCGGGTGCTGTGCGCGAGCGGGCCGGACGAGACCTGGCTGACGGTCGCGGGCCAGGTACTGGCCACCTTCGACACCCAGCGGGACGCCACACTGGCCGTGCTCGGCGCGCTGCGGCTGCCCACGGTCTATGTCACCGCCGCCGTCGACGGAGTGCCCATCGCGGTGGGTCGAGGTGTCGCGGACGGCCGCTGGCTGGGCATCTACAGCATGGCGACGCTGCCCGCCGCCCGCGGCCAGGGCGCCGCCCGTCAGGTGGTCGCCACCCTCGCCAGCTGGGCGGCCCAGCAGGGCGCGACCTATGCCTACCTGCAAGTTGAGGAGGTCAGCACCGTGGCCAGGCGGTTGTACGCCGAGCTCGGCTTCCGACCGGTCTACCGGTACTCCTACCGGCGCGGCCCGATCCCACCCGCTCCACCGATCCCAGCGACCAGTTCGACCAGTTCGGCCAGTTCGACCAGTTCGGCCAGTCCGGCTCGTCCGGCTTTCTCGGCGCAGGAGCGGAACGCATGAACGCGGATGTGGCGGGACTGTTCACACCGGGTGAGCTGACCCGGGTGATGGGAGTGGTCAACGTGACCCCGGATTCGTTCTCGGACGGCGGCACGTTCCTCGACCCCATCGACGCCGTACGGGCGGGCCTGCGGATGGTCGCCGAGGGCGCCGATCTCATCGATGTCGGGGGCGAGTCCACCCGGCCCGGTGCGCTGCGGGTGCCCGCGAGTGAGGAGATGCGCCGGGTGCTGCCGGTCGTCGCCCAGCTCGCGGCGGCCGGCGTGCGGGTCAGCGTGGACACGACCAGGGTCTCGGTCGCCGCCGCGGCGGTGGACGCCGGCGCCGTGCTCGTCAACGACGTCTCCGGCGGCCACGATCCGGAGCTGCTGGCCATGGTGGCCGACCGTGGGGTCCACTACGTCCTCATGCACGCCCGTGGGCCGAGCGCGACCATGGCCGAACAGGCCGTCTACGGTGACGTCGTCGCCGAGGTGGTGGCGGAGCTGGACAGTCGTCTCGAGGCGGTCCTGGCCGCGGGCATCGCCGAGGAACAGGTGGTCATCGATCCCGGGATCGGCTTCGCCAAGACGTCCGCGCACAACTGGGCGCTGCTCGGCCACCTGCACGCGTTCGCCGCCTTCGGTCGTCCCCTGCTGGTCGGGACGTCACGCAAGTCGTTCCTCGGCACGGTGCTCGCCGACGGCCAGGCGCAGCCACGCCCGAGCGACGCGCGTGACGACGCCACCCAGGCCACCACCGCCCTGCTGGCCGCCGCGGACGTCTGGGGTGTGCGGGTGCACGCCGTACGTCCGGCCGCCGACGCCGTGCGGGTGGTCCGCGCCTGGAAACGCAGCGCCCAGGCCACCGCGCCGACCACACTGGTCGCGAACCCCACCACCAGCGCCCCCGGTGGTTCCAGGACCGCCGACGCCTCCAGGACAGGATGGTCGCCTTGATGAGCGCAGCCGTGGATCCGACCGGTCCGCACCAGGATCGGATCACGCTGCGCGGCCTGCGGGTGCGTGGCCACCACGGGGTGCTGCCCGCCGAACGGGAACTCGGCCAGGAGTTCGTCGTGGACGCGGTGCTCTGGCTGGACGTGACCGATGCGGCCCGCACCGACGATGTCACCCGCACCGTGCACTACGGCGAGCTGGCCGAGGCGCTGGCCGCCATCGTCGCCGGCGAACCGGTGGACCTGATCGAGACGCTGGCCCACCGCCTCGTCGATGCCTGCCTGCGCCCGCCGCGGGTGCTGCGGGCCGAGGTGAGCGTGCACAAGCCGGCGGCGCCGATCCCGCTGGTCTTCGACGATGTGGCCGTGACGGTCGTCCGTGACCGCCCCGAACCCCGCTGAGCCGGCGGTGACACCGGACGCCCCCGCGCCGGACCGCTCGGCCCGGCACGCGGTGTTGGCCCTCGGCTCCAACCTCGGCGACCGCCTCGCGCTGTTGCGGGCCGCGGTGGCCAGTCTCGACGCGCGGCTTGGCGTACTGGCCTGCTCGCCGGTGTACGAGACCGCGCCGGTCGGCGGGCCGGAGCAGGACGACTACCTCAACGCCGTCGTCCTGGTGGCGTCGGCCGGGCCGCGCGAGCTGCTGGCCGCCGCCCACGTCGCGGAGGCGGCGGCACACCGGGTCCGACAGGTCCGTTGGGGACCTCGCACCCTCGACGTCGACGTCATCGCGCTCGGATCGGTCCGCAGCGACGATCCGGAGATCATCCTTCCGCACCCGCGGGCACATCTGCGCGCCTTCGTCTGCGTGCCCTGGCTGGACGTCGAACCCGCGGCCATCCTGCCCGGTCACGGCCCCGTCGCCGACCTCGTCGCCCGGATGGCCCAGGACGGGGAGCTGGCCGACCTACGGCGACTGCCCGCCCCACTGCGTCCCGCTGATTCCGCTGGTCGTGCTGGTTCCGCTGGGGCGCCGTCGTGAACCCGACGCGGGGGCGTGACCTGGCGCTGGTGGCCGTCATCTTCGGGGCGCTCGCGTACGTGCTGCTCTGGTGGACGTACCGGTCGATCCCGGCGCTGCCACGTACGGCGCCGGTGTCGGTGCTCGTCATCGGTGCGCTGGAACTGCAGATCGCCGGGCACACCCGGCGTCGACTGGAGGGTCGACCGGGGACGCGGCCGATCGTGGCGCTGACCGTCGCCCGGCTCGCCGCGTTCGCCAAGGCGAGTTCGGTGGCCGCGGCCGCGCTGGCCGGCGGCTGGGCCGGAACGCTGGGCTACACCATTCCACGCACGGACGAGTTCGGCAGCGCGGGTGGCGACGCGATCACCGCCGGCCTGGGTCTCGCCGCGGCCGTCGTCCTGCTGGTCGGTGGGCTGGTCCTGGAACGGGTCTGCCGGGTCCGCCGCAAATAGCCCCCGGGACGGCCGCGGCCACGCCCCACGACGAGCCCGCAGCAGAACCCGCCTGATGACGCTACCGAGGGTCATGGACGGAGGGTCATGGACGGGCCGGCGCCCGGGGGCGCGGACGGTGGGAGCGCGGGTTGTGGGCGCCGAGCGGGTGTCGGGTAGTTGGCTCAAGCCCGGAAAATCGGCCCTACTCGTCTAGTCTGGGCGGTATTGCCGCAGATGGCGGCGCTCGGAGCGGCGATGCGTCCGGGTCGGATCGCTCGTCGTGCGGCGGATGTCGGGCCGGTGCGCTGATGTCGAGCCGCAGAGGCGGAAGGTGCGGGCGGTGGTCGCTGAGGGCCGGGACCGCGGCGGCGCGGCGGATCGTCGGTCCGGCTCGGCTGGGCGGCGGCAGACCTTCCGGGCGGTGGCCTTCGGTGATCCGACCGCGGGCGGCGCCGGAGTCATCCGTACCGCCCCCGTGGTGGACAGGTCCGCCCTCGACCCGTCCGCCTGGCCGCAGGCCCCAGGTACGCCGCCGGTTCCAGGAACGCCGCCAGCTTCAGGAACGCCGCCGGTTCCAGGAACACAGCCGCCGCCGGTCGGGGCACGGCCGCCGGCCGCCGGAGCAGGGCCGCGCCCGGCGCCGGTTTCTCCCTCGATCAATCCAGCGAATCCGCCGGTAACGCAACGGCGGGGTTCGGCGGAGAAATCTGGTGCGGTCCGTTCCGCGCCGATTACTGATGCGTCCCGCTCGACGAGAGCGGCGGACATTCGTCCGATGCGAGCCGGTGGTCCGGGCGGAAACCGGGTGACCCCGTCGACATCGCAGCGTGATTATCGGCCGGCGCCGCCGGCGACCGAGCGTGGTTATACCGGTCTGCTGGACAGCGTCAGTTCCACCGGTCTCCGGCCCGCGCTGCGCGATGTTCCACTGACGGGTCCGGTCCAGCCCGCGCGGCGCGACGCACCTGCCGGGCCCGGCCCGTCGCGGCGGCGTGTTCCGCCTGGGCGCTTCGGGGCGCCCGAACAGTCCGATCCGTCCGAGCGGTCCGAGCGGTCCAGGCCGGCGGCCGGACCTGTCCCGCCGGACAGGTCCGTTCCGCCGGACAGATCCGTTCCGCCGGACAGGTCCGTTCCGCCGGGAAGGTCCCTTCCACCGGGAAGATCCG
Source organism: Frankia umida (assembly GCF_023242945.1). Classification (NCBI taxonomy): domain Bacteria; kingdom Bacillati; phylum Actinomycetota; class Actinomycetes; order Frankiales; family Frankiaceae; genus Frankia; species Frankia umida. Next base: position 347,121 of record NZ_JALKFT010000001.1, on the reverse strand, counting down.
CCCTGCAGGGAAGGTCCGTCCCGCCGGAAGGATTCGTCGCGCCGGGGAGGTCCGCCACCTCGATGCGGGATGAGCCCGCAGGGCGGGATGGGTGGTCGGGGCGGGAGGCGTCGTCGGCGTCCGCCGCCGGTTCAGGTGTGGGGCGCAGGCGTGCGGGGGTGGGCGCCGGTCCGGGGCGGCGTGCGGTCGCGCTGCTGGTGATGTCGGCCGTGGTCGTGGTCGCTGTGCTGATCGCCGGGGTGTCACTGGGACGCACGCTGGCGCTGCCCGGCGATGTCGGACCGATGACCCGGCTCGCCGACTGGGGTCGGGCCAATCATCTGTCCTTCGTCGTCAACCGGGTCGATCGCCGCTGAGCGGGCGCCGTCTCCGGTCGGGGGCCCCGAAAGGGGGCATCGGCCGACCGTTCCACGGCGGCACGGGATCTTCGGGGGCGGACGGGGCGATGTGCGGGCGGGGCGGAGATCGTTGTCGTCTGTTGTTGTAATTGTTGCCTTATGGTCACTCGTTCGGATGCTTGCGGCGCTATTCGCCGAGTATCTGGCTCGGCGGGCCGGCGCCCCTTCCCGTCGGCTGTGGTCCGCCGTGTGGGCCATGTCAAAAATAGCCCGTTCTGGTGGTCCCGATCCCTTGCCTGAAGGCGCCTTCGGCGTGTCCAATCGGTATTGGCAGGTCTGTCGTATTCCGTCGACCTCGGCTGGTGTGCTCCGTCTCGTCGGTGCACGCTGTCATCACGATTGGCCGAGCGCGCATCCCGACCTGCCAAAGGCATCCAGGGAGGCCATGTGCGTCCGAGACCGGCAGCGGCCCCCGAGGTCGCGCTGACTGGTGACGGCGGCCTCGGCTCCTCGCTACGGCGTGGGCTGGGGCCCGGTTCGGTGGGAGCGCCCCGCCTCGTCCCCGTGGCTACCGAGGTCAGCGATGGTCCGGGTCGTCCGGCCACCGAGGCCGAGGCAAGCGCGATCACCGCGGCGGTGGTGAACAGCCCGCTGGTCCCGCGCGGCGAGGTGAAGGTCAGCGGCATCCGCACGTCCACCGGCGCGCCGGACTGGGCGTTCGCCGTCCTGCGTGTCGTCGGCGGGCGTGATCCGTCCATCGCCGTGCTGCGGTGGGATGTCAGCTACGGCTGGGTTCTCGACCAGGTCGGCAGCGCTCGGCTTGGCTGCGGGGTAGGCGGCCAGGTGGCGGCGCGGCGGCCCGAACTGACAGTGGTTCCCCCGGCCGGCCAGGCGCAGCGGAGTGGTCGGCCGCAGCGGGAGGCCGCCGGGCCAGCCCGCGGTGTGGCGCGGTAGGCGAGCCGGGGCGGGTAGTCCACACGACGGCACTTCGTCACCTGCGGCGAGCGCCAGCTACCGTCATGAGAGTGACGATGCCGGCTGACGAGGCGCAGGACGAGTCCGTGACCCTGGCGGACTGGCTTCGCGCGCAGCCGGATGAGGCGATTATCCGGCTGTTCCTGCTCAGGCCCGACCTTGCTACCCCGCCCCCGCCGGACTTCACCGTCCTGGCCGCGCGGATGGAGGTGCGGGTCAGCGTCACCCGCGTGGTGGACCGGCTCGACACCTTCGTCCATGAGGTGCTGCAGGCCCTGACCGTGCTGCCCGCCGGTGCGTCGCTGGCCGAACTGACCGCGTTCACCGGGCACCGCGAGGTCGCCGCCGCGGTGCGGCGGCTGCGTGAACTCGGCCTGCTGTGGGGCGACGACACGGCGTTGCGGATCGTCGGGATGGCCGTCGACCTGGTCGGCGAGCGGCCGCTGGGGCTTGGCCGCCCGGTCCGGCAGTGCCTGTCCAGCTACCGCAACGTCCAACTGAACCGGCTGGCGGCCGCGCTCGGCGGCATTCCCAGCCAGGGCGTCGGCGCGGGCTCGGGTTCGGATCGGGACGGGGGCGGCGGCTGGGGTGGTCCGGGCGGGCGCCCGGACCTGGTCAGCGTGGTCGGGGCGCTGTTCGACGAGCCCGCGCGGATCCACGGCTGGGTCGAGAGCTGCACCCCGCGGGCCCGTGAACTGCTGGAGCGGCTGGCCAGTGAAACGTCGCTGGGCAGCACCACGGCGGCGCACCGGGTGGTGCCGGTCGAGCAGGCCCGCACCCCCGTCGAGGAGCTGCTGGCCCGCGGGCTGATCATCGGGATCGACGACGAGAAGGTCGAACTGCCCCGCGAGGTCGGCCTCGTGGTCCGCGGCGGGACACCGGCCGGTCCGCTGCATCCCCGTCCGCCCGAGCTCGAGGGCACCGCGATCGGTGTGGCGAGCGTGGACGCGGCCGCGGCCCTCACCGCGCAGACGATCGTGCGCTGGGTCACGACCATCGTGGAGGCCTGGGGTGAGACGCCGCTGACGCCGCTGCGTACGGGCGGACTGAGCGTGCGCGACCTGCGGGCCACCGCCCGGCTGCTGGACACCGACGAACGGGTCGCCGCCTTCGTCGTCGAACTGGCCTGGGCCGCGGGGCTCGTCGACGCGACCACCGGCAACGACGTCCAGTTCATGCCGACGGCGGCGTACGACCGTTGGGGCACCGAACCGATCGAGGTCCGCTGGGCCGTCCTCGTCGACAGCTGGCTGCGTGCCCCCATCGCCACCTGGCTGATCGGTGAGCGGGACGAGCGGGGCCGTCAGATCGCCGCGCTGTCGTCGGAGGTGCGCCGCGGTGTCGCCCGGGAACTGCGGGCCGACGTGCTGCGGGCGCTGGGCGCAGCGCCCGCCGGGATGGCGCCCAGCGCCGCGTCACTGCGGGCCCTGCTCGCCTGGCGAGCCCCCAGACGGACCGGAACGTTCCTGGACCGCACGGTCGAGAGCACGGTGGTCGACGCCGAGCTGCTCGGTGTCACCGGCCGAGGCGCGCCCAGCACCGTCGGGCGGGTGATCATCGACCGGCTCGAGACCGAGGCGGCCGATCCCGCCCACACCCCGCTCACCTCCGGGCGGCCGGCCGGAGGCGACACCGACCTGTGTCAGCGGCTCGCCGACGTCCTCGGCCCGCTGTTGCCCGAACCGGTGGAGGAACTGCTGCTCCAGGCGGACCTGACAGCCGTCGCCCCCGGGCCGCTGGTGCCGCGGGTCGCGGCTCGGCTGGCGCGGATGGCGGACATCGAGTCCACCGGGGCCGCCACCGTCTACCGGTTCACCGAGGAATCGCTGCGCCGCGCGTTCGACTCGGGGCTGACCGCCGAGGACCTGCACGACGATCTCGCCCGCTGGGGCCGCACCGGCATCCCGCAGGGACTCACCTACCTGATCGACGACACCGCCCGGCGGCACGGCCGTATGCGGGCCGGACCGGCGGCGAGCTACCTGCGCTGCGACGACACGGCCCTGCTCTCCGAAGTGGTCGTCAGCCGGGGAACGCAGGCTCTGGGTCTGCGCCGGATCGCACCGACCATCGTCATCTCGTCGCTGCCGGTGAACGACCTGCTGGCCGGTCTGCGTGAGGCCGGGTACGCACCGGTGGCGGAGGCCCCCGACGGCCGGGTACTGCTCAGCCGTCCCACCACCCACCGGACGCCGGCCCGGGCTCGCTCGAGCTCCGGTGACGTCGCCGACAGCCGGCTGGCCCAGGCCCGCGACGTACTGCGACTGGTGCGCCGCGGCGACGACAGCGCCCGTACCCTGCGAGCGGCCAGGTCCACCGACATCGCCGGCTTCGGGCTCACCCGATCGGCCCCGCTCATCCTGACGATGCTGCAGGACGCGGTGCGCGAGAAACAGCGCATCCTGCTGGGTTATGTCGACCAGCAGGGCACCCCCCGAGACCGGATCGTGCGACCGACCGCCCTGGACGGCGGCTGGCTCACCGCCTGGGACGAGCTCACCGACCAGCCGCGCCGGTTCGCGCTGCACCGGGTCACCGGCATCGCCGAGCTGGGTCGCTCAGGCGGGACTCCGGCCGCCCGGCAGGATTCGGACGCGTCGCACTGACCCGCCTGTCGTACTGACCCGCCTGTCGTACTGACCCATCCGGTGGGCTGACCCACCCCGCCGGGCTGACTCGTCTCGGCCCACTGGGTGTCACCTTGTCGGAGGCCGCCTGTACCGTCGAAGAAGCTCGATGGACGTCCGGCGGGTGACCACCGGCGTTCGGGACGGCTCCCGGGCGACCCTGAGCGCCCGGGTGGTGCAGCGAGAGGGTGGTGGCGAGTGGCGGACGGCCCTCTGATCGTGCAGTCGGACAAGACCCTCCTGCTGGAGGTCGGCCATCCCGGTGCGGCGGAGGCACGGGCGTCCATCGCTCCGTTCGCCGAGCTGGAGCGGTCCCCGGAGCACGTGCACACCTACCGGATCACGCCGCTGGCGCTGTGGAACGCCCGGGCCGCCGGGCACGACGCCGAGCAGGTCGTCGACGCGCTCGTGCGGCACTCCCGGTATGCCGTCCCACACGCGCTGCTGGTCGACGTCGCCGACACGATGGACCGTTACGGTCGGCTCCGCCTGGAGAACGATCCGGTCCACGGGCTGGTCCTGCGGGCGCTCGATCGGGCGGTGCTCGCCGAGGTGGCCCGCGCCAAACGGATCATCCCGATGCTCGGTGAGCGCATCGACGATGACAGCATCGCCGTGCATCCGTCCGAGCGGGGCCGGCTCAAGCAGGCGTTGCTCAAACTCGGCTGGCCCGCGGAGGACCTCGCCGGTTACGTCGACGGTGAGAAGCACTCGATCGCCCTCGTCGAGGACGGCTGGCAGCTGCGCGACTACCAGCAGGGCGCGGTCGCGGGCTTCTGGGAGGGCGGCTCGGGTGTCGTCGTGCTGCCCGCGGGTGCCGGCAAGACCATCGTCGGTGCCGCGGCGATGGCCCAGGTCGGCGCGACCACCCTCATCCTGGTGACGAACACGGTGGCCGGTCGCCAGTGGCGCCACGAACTGCTGCGGCGAACCTCCCTCACCGAGGACGAGATCGGCGAGTACTCCGGCGAGCGCAAGGAGATCCGGCCGGTCACCATCGCCACGTACCAGGTCATGACAGCCCGCCGCAAGGGCGAGTACCTGCACCTGGATCTGTTCAGCGCCCGCGACTGGGGTTTGATCATCTACGACGAGGTGCACCTGCTGCCGGCCCCGGTGTTCCGGATGACCGCCGACATCCAGTCCCGTCGCCGGCTTGGTCTCACCGCCACCCTCGTCCGGGAGGACGGCCAGGAGGGCGACGTGTTCTCCCTGATCGGCCCGAAGCGCTTCGACGCCCCGTGGCGGGAGATCGAGGCGCAGGGCTGGATCGCCCCCGCCGAGTGCACCGAGGTGCGGGTCACCCTCACCGATGACGAGCGGATGGCCTACGCGGTGGCCGAGCCCGAGGAGCGCTACCGGATGTGCGCGACCGCGGCCAGCAAGCGGATGGTCGTGCGCCGTCTGGTCGAGCGGCACGCCGACGACCGGGTCCTGGTGATCGGCGCCTACCTGGACCAGCTCGACGAGCTCGGTCGGATGCTGAACGCCCCGGTCATCCAGGGTTCCACCCGCAACCGGGAACGCGAGCGCCTGTTCGAGGCGTTCCGCACCGGGGAGATCACCACCCTGGTCGTCTCCAAGGTCGCCAACGTCTCCATCGACCTGCCCGAGGCCGGTGTCGCCGTGCAGGTGTCGGGCACGTTCGGCTCACGCCAGGAGGAAGCCCAGCGCCTCGGCCGGGTGCTGCGCCCCAAGGCGGACGGCCGCGCCGCCCACTTCTACACGGTCGTCTCCCGCGACACCCTCGACCAGGAGTACGCCGCGCACCGCCAGCGCTTCCTCGCCGAACAGGGCTACGCGTACACGATCGTCGACGCCGACGACATCCCCGACGGCGCCGGCAGCTCCGACCAGAGCTAGTCGGGGTCGGGCGGGTCGATCAGGTCGGCTGGTCGCACGCTCACCGGGAACGGGCGGACGGTGTGGAACTCGCCGTCCGCCCCGGTCACGCTGGACGTCACGTAGGCGCCGCCGACCAGCTCGAACGCCGTCAGCGTCATCGAGTCCGGGTCGACCAGCCAGCAGGCCGGGACGCCCCACTCCCGGTAGAGATCGAGTTTGACGGTCCGGTCGTAGCGGCGGGTGCTCGCGTCGGCGACCTCCACGACCAGAAACGGCCGCTCCCGCAGCGTTCGCCCGCCCGGTGCGGGGCTGGAGGCGACGACCACATCCGGCACCAGCAGACAGCGGTCGGACACCTCGACGCTGACGCCCGCCGGCAGCACCTGCGCGCCGGAGGTGGACACGCCGGCCAGCAGCTGGGCGAGGCGGCTGGTCACCCGGGCACGCAGCGGCGTGGGCCAGGGTCGCACGACACACAGGCCGTCGACCACCTCGACGCGGGCATCGCCACCACCCGCCGCGAGGTCGGCGACAGTGACCGGCGGGGCGGGGACTGTCAGCGACGGACGACGGGCACGGAACTGCGCACTGGCCTGGACCACGCCGTCCATCGTGCCGCGCGGACCGCGGCGTGTCGAAACCCGCTCAGGTCAATTGTCCGTGTCGCGCAATTCGTCGACTTCAAATGATCAGTCGACGGAAAATTGTCGATAAGAAGTGACATAAAACTCTTGCCGGGCCGTCCTACTGCCTGGTAACTTGCTCTCCGCTGCAGGAGATTGTGATTTACCCGCAGAAGGCCGTCTTTGGGAGCGCCTCCCGGCGCTCGCTCCGTCCCGAGTGTGCGCCTGCTCCCAGGCCGCGGCGGCTCACCTCCGTGGAACCTCCCGTCCACGGAGGTGAGCACCCGCCTCCCCGCCTTCCGCCTCCCGGTCTCCCCCGGTCCCCCTGATGCCTCGCCAGCTCGACTGCGGGCTCCTGTGGGCCCTTCTGTCTCCGCTTCGGGTCGGGTCTCTGGCGTGCCGGCCCGCCTGTGCCCCTCCCGGTCGAGGGGTGGAGTGCCGTCGGGGCCGGGAGGATCGACCATCCAGTCGGATTGATCCACGCTGATCCGTGGTGGCTCGGATTTGTCCACCCCATCCGGGGGGTATCCCCAGGTTCAGTCGAATCTGCGTGATGAATGCCTCTTTTCTGGCATTGTCGCTGCGATCAAGCGGTTCGGGAGAACCACCACAGAAACGGCGAAAGGCGACTCCGCGTCGAAGCGGAGCCGCCTTTCGCCGTTACCATTCGTGCTGTGTCGACGCGGTGCGGGTGGTGCGCCGCCCCACCTCGACCCGGCCGAGCCCGGTCTGATGTGGCCGGGACGGCCGGTGGTGCCGAGCTGACGTCCTGAGACTGGAGGAGTCTCAGAAGTCCATGTCGCCGCCGCCGCCGGGGACGGCGGGGGCCGGGTTCTTCTCCGGCTTGTCGGCGATGACGGCCTCGGTGGTGAGGAACAGGCCGGCGATCGACGCGGCGTTCTGCAGCGCCGAGCGGGTGACCTTGGCCGGGTCGATGATGCCGGTGGCGATCAGGTCGACGTACTCACCGGTGGCGGCGTTGAGGCCGTGGCCGGTGGGCAGGTTACGGACCTTGTCGACCACGACGCCACCCTCGAGACCGCTGTTGAAGGCGATCTGCTTGATGGGGGCCTCGAGCGCGAGGCGGACGATGTTGGCGCCCGTGGCCTCGTCGCCGGAGAGGTCGAGCTTCTCGAAGGCGGTGATCGACGCCTGGAGCAGCGCGACGCCACCACCGGCGACGATGCCCTCCTCGACGGCGGCCTTGGCGTTGGAGACCGCGTCCTCGATGCGGTGCTTCTTCTCCTTGAGCTCGACCTCGGTGGCCGCGCCGACCTTGATGACGGCGACACCACCGGCGAGCTTCGCGAGGCGCTCCTGGAGCTTCTCGCGGTCGTAGTCCGAGTCGGACTTCTCGATCTCGTTGCGGATCTGGCTGACCCGACCGGCGATCTGGTCGGGGTCGCCCGCACCTTCGACGACGGTGGTCTCGTCCTTGGTGACGACGATCTTGCGCGCGCGGCCGAGCAGGTCGAGCGAGGTGCTCTCGAGCTTGAGGCCGACGTCCTCGGAGATGACCTGGCCACCGGTGAGGATGGCGATGTCACCGAGGATCGCCTTGCGGCGGTCGCCGAAGCCGGGAGCCTTGACCGCGACGCTCTTGAAGGTGCCGCGGATCTTGTTGACGACCAGGGTGGCCAGGGCCTCGCCCTCGACGTCCTCGGAGATGATGACCAGCGGCTTGCTGGTCTGCATGACCTTCTCCAGCAGCGGGAGAACGTCCTTGACCGCCGCGATCTTGCTGTTGACGATCAGGATGTACGGGTCGTCGAGGACGGCTTCCTGGCGGTCGGCGTCGGTGACGAAGTACGGCGAGATGTAGCCCTTGTCGAAGCGCATGCCCTCGGTGAGCTCAAGCTCGAGACCGAAGGTGTTGCTCTCCTCGACGGTGACCACACCCTCCTTGCCGACCTTGTCCAGCGCCTCGGCGATGAGCCCGCCGATCGCGGGGTCACCGGCCGAGATGGAGGCGGTGGAGGCGATCTGCTCCTTGGTCTCCACCTCCTTGGCCTGCTTGGACAGCTCCTCGGAGACGCGCTCGACCGCGACCTCGATGCCCTTCTTCAGGCCGAGGGGGTTGGCGCCGGCGGCCACGTTGCGCAGACCCTCACGGACCAGCGCCTGGGCCAGGATCGTCGCGGTGGTGGTGCCGTCACCCGCGACGTCGTTGGTCTTCTTCGCGACTTCCTTGACGAGCTCCGCGCCGATCTTCTCGTACGGGTCCTCGAGCTCGATCTCCTTGGCGATGGAGACACCGTCGTTGGTGATCGTGGGGACGCCCCACTTCTTCTCCAGCACGACGTTGCGACCCTTGGGGCCGAGCGTGACCTTGACGGCGTCGGCCAGCTGGTTCATGCCGCGCTCCAGGCCGCGCCGAGCCTCCTCATCGAAGGCAATGATCTTCGGCATGGTTTCTGGGTCCTCCCAGTGGGATGGCAGGTTCGATGGCCTGGCCACAACGACGCCCGCGACGGACGGCTCCCGCCAGCTCCGGCCAGGTGCGGACAAACCGCCATGACAGCCGGGAGGACTGGGCAGCCTCGCCGTTTCAGCCTTGGCACTCCCATCACGAGAGTGCCAGCTCATGTTTAGCACTCACCCTGGGAGAGTGCAAGCGCGCCCTCGGTCGGCGAGCCCCGCCGCACCCGTTGTTCCCCGTCCCGAGCCGCCCCCGCAACCGGCTGTGCGACCGTTCGTCCCCTGCTGTTCCCCTCGTCCGCGTCCGGCGGCACCGACAGCCGCTTCTAGGACATTTCGGATGCCTCCTGGACGCCCGCTGGCCGCCGGTGGACGTCGCTCCACGCCGGTGGACGCCCGGTCCTGAGGTAACCGAGAGGAGAAACCGGCACCCGCGGTGGCCAAGGCGCACCGAATGTCACGAAGCCCGCTCGGCGGACCGTCGCACCACGCCCCCGTGACCAGGGGTCAGGCACGGGGCCGTGGGCAGGCCTCAGGCGGCGGAGTCGTCGCCCAGGCCTGCGGCCTCGAAGGCGCGCAGGGAGGGCTTGATGGTGGCGGTGGGGCCACCGGTCTCGACCAGCGGGTCGAGGGTCTTCAGGCCGTCACCGGTGTTGTAGATGACGGTCTCGGCCTCGGGGTCGAGTAGGCCCTCGCGCAGCAGACGGCGCAGAGTCGCCACCGTGACGCCACCGGCGGTCTCCCCGAAGATCCCCTCGGTGCGGGCGAGCAGGCGCATGCCCTCGAGGATCTCGGGGTCGGTGACGTCGGTGATCGCGCCGCCGGTGCGGCGGGCGACGTCCAGGGCGTAGGGGCCGTCGGCGGGGTTACCGATGGACAGCGACTTGGCGATCGTCGACGGACGGACGGGGGCGACGGTGTCGACCCCGCGGCTGAAGGCGGCGGCGACGGGGTTGCAGCCGGCGGCCTGGGCGCCGAAGACCCGGTAGGGGGTCGGCTCGACCAGGCCGAGCTTGCCGAGCTCACCGAACGCCTTGTCGACCTTGGTCAGCAGCGAGCCGGACGCGATCGGCACGACGACCTGCTGGGGGAGCCGCCAGCCGAGCTGCTCGGCGACCTCGTAGCCCAGCGTCTTGGAACCCTCGGCGTAGAACGGGCGCACGTTGACGTTGACGAACGCCCACTCGTACTCGCCGGCCAGTTCGCTGCACAGCCGGTTGACATCGTCATAGGTGCCCTGGATGGCGACCAGGGTGCCGCCGTACACACCGGTGGAGACGGTCTTGCCGGCCTCGAGGTCGTGCGGGACGAGGACGACCGAGCGCAGCCCGGCACTGGCGGCGTGCGCGGCCACCGACTGGGCGAGGTTACCGGTGGACGCGCAGGCCACCGTGGTGAAACCAAGCTCACGGGCGGCGGACAGGGCGACCGAGACAACCCGGTCCTTGAACGAGTGGGTGGGGTTGGCGCTGTCGTCCTTGACGTACAGCGTCTTCATCCCGAGTTCGGCGGCCAGCCGCGGGGCGTGGCGCAGTGGCGTCCAGCCGGCACCGAGGGAGACCCGGCGGGACGGGTCGTGGCCGGCGGGCAGCAGGCCGACGTAACGCCACAGGTTGCGCGGGCCGGCCTCGATCGACTCCCGGGTGACCCGGCGCAGCAGGTCCGGGTCGTAGGAGATCTCCAGCGGGGCGAAGCACTCGACGCACACATGGCTCGGTGACAGCGGGTAGGTCGCTCCGCAGTGGCGACAGGACAGGCCGACGGCGGGGTTGGCCACGTCCAGGGCGGAGGCGGTGGCGCGCTCGGGCGCGAGAGTCATGGAGAAGCTCCTCATCTTTCCCGCGGCAACCTGCCACAGGTCGGAATTAGCACCTGCCGCGCACGCACAGCGTGCGGGTGGTTGCCGGGGCTTCGCCGGGCCGTTCCCTCTGCCCCTCTGGATGAGCCAGATGAAGTTGTCTGTCCGTACTGTAGACCGCGTGCCCGAGATCGTGCACCGATGTTTCCTGGTTCACGGTTGTGTGTCGCGTCAGCCAGTGTCCCACCGGGTGCCGTCCTAGGACCAGGGAGTTCATAACAGTGAGTGTCCGCGTCGTCTACACCGATCTTGACGGCACGATGGTCGGGCCCGGGGGCTGCTTCTTTCTCGCCGAGGGCGGGGGGGTGACCCTGGAGCCCGCGCAGGCGCTCATCGAGCTGCACACCGCGGGAGTCCTGCTGGTGCTGGTGAGCGGGCGCACCCGGCCGCAGCTGCTCGAGGCGGCGCAGATCTTCGGCGCGGACGGGTTCATCGGCGAGCTCGGTGCGATCGTCGGCTGGAACCGCGGGCGCGACAGCGAGATCCTGCGCGGTGCGATGCCGTCCGACTTCGACCAGGTCCCACCCGTCCTGCTGGACAAGCTGATCGACCGTCATCCCGGTGAGCTGGAGCTGCACACGCCCTGGCACACCGGGCGTGAGATCGATGTGATGCTGCGCGGGCGGATCGAGGTCGCCGAGGTCGACGCGTGGCTCACCGAGATCGGTTTCGGCTGGCTGAGCATGCGCGACAACGGGCTGATCTCGCCGTCGCACATGCCGCATCTCGGCGGCCAGCCGCACGTCTACCACCTGGTGCCAGACGGCGTCAGCAAGGGCGACGCCGTGGCCTACGACCTGCGCCGACGTGGGCTGTCGCCGACCGAGGCGATCGCGATCGGCGACTCGGCGAGTGATCTGGAGATGGCCGCGCACGTCGGTCGGATGCACCTGGTCGCCAACGCGCTGCGTCATCCCAGCATCCCCGGGCTGCTACCGAAGTACGACAACGTCACCATTGAGGACGGCTCCGTCGGCGCCGGTTGGGCCAATGCGGTGCGTCAGGCCATCGTCGACTGAGAGTCACCGAGGGTTGCCTCGGGTCGATGGTGCGTGGGCGGTGGCCGTCCGGCGAAAAGGCATCGGTACCAGCGAGAGACCAACATCTGGGCTGAGCGGTGCGCCGGAGCGGGCCTTCACGGCGGCGCAGATGGCCTACTCTCCGCTGTGTGCAACGCATGTCGGACGTCACACACAGCACCGCTGTGGCCCCTGCTTCCGTATCGGCGGACCCTGCCCCCGTGCCCCCGGATGCTGCGCCCGCGCCCCCGGAGCCTGTTCCCGCGCCCTCGGCTGCTACCGGGACGGCGCGGGTCCTCGTCGCGTCGAACCGTGGGCCGGTCGCGTTCGCCGATGGTCCGGACGGCGAGCTGCTGCTGCGACGTGGCGCCGGCGGGCTGGTGTCCGGGCTCGGGCAGGCGGCCGCCGACGCGCCGCCGGACGCCGACCGCCTGGTGTGGGTGTGCGCGGCCCTGGGGGACGCCGATCGGCGGGCGGCGAGCCGGGCGCCCGACGGGCGGCTCGACCGGGCTGGCTTCGACACCGGCCGCGCCGCGGTGCGCATCCTCGACATCGATCAGGAGATCTTCGACCGGGCCTACAACGCCGTGGCGAACCGGGTGCTGTGGTTCGTCCAGCATCTGTTGTACGCGCCGGCGTCGCAGCCGGTGTTCGGTGCGCGGTTTCGCCAGGACTGGGCCGCCTACCAGGCGTACAACGCGATGTTCGCCGAGGCGCTGGCGCAGGAGGCGGCGCCCGGAGCCTGCGTCCTCGTGCAGGACTACCACCTGATGCTCGTCCCCGGCCAGCTCCGTCGGATGCGCCCTGACCTGCGGATCGCCCACTTCAGTCACACCCCGTGGGCGCCACCGGACTACTTCCGGATTCTGCCCGACGACGTCCAGGCGCAGCTGCTGCACGGTCTGCTCGGCGCGGACCGACTGGGTTTTCTCACCGATGCCTGGGCCGACGCGTTCGAACGGTGCGCCGAGGCGCTGCCCGGTGTGGCCGTCCACGACCGTCAGGTGCGGGTACTGGCGCAGGCGGACGGGGCGCAGGCGGACGGGGTGGAGGCGGACGGGGGACGGCTGGTTCGGATCGGCGTCCATCCCCTGGGGGTGGACGTGGGGGAGTTGCGGGACCGGGCCGCGCAGGCGGATGTGGCCGGGCGGGCGGCGGAACTCGCGGCGCTCGCCGGCGGACGACGGCTGATCGTGCGGGTCGACCGGACGGAGCTGTCCAAGAACATCGTGCGGGGCCTGCTGGCCTACCGTGAGCTGCTGCGCGCCCAGCCGCGGTGGCGCGGGCAGGTGATGCACCTGGTGTGTGCCTATCCGTCGCGGCACAACCTGCCCGAGTACCGCGAGTACACCCAGGCGGTGCGTCGGCTCGCCGCCGAGATCAACGACGAGTTCGCCGAGGACGACTGGTGTCCCCTGCACCTGGAGGTGACCGACGACTATCCCCGCTCGATCGCGGCGCTGTCGCTGGCCGAGGTGCTGGTGGTCAACCCGGTCCGGGACGGGATGAACCTCGTGGCGAAGGAGGGGGCGGCGCTGTCCCGCCGCGACGCGGTGCTGGTGCTGTCCCGGGAGGCGGGGGCGTACGCCGAGATGGGTGGGGCCGCGCTGGTGGTCAACCCGTTCGATGTGCAGGCGACGGCGGCGGCCCTGCACACGGCGCTGATCATGCCGGCCGCGGAGCGACGGCGGCGAGCCGCGGAACTCGCCGCCGTCGCCGGCCGCCTCCCCCCGCGTATCTGGTTCACCGACCAGCTCGCGGCCCTGGCCGCCGCCCCCTGACCGGCGGGGCCTTCCCGGTCAGCGGCTCAGGCGCTCGATGAGGACCTCGAGCAGGGACACCATGCCGGCCGGGCCGCCGACGACGAGATCGGCCCGTTCCCGCACGGCGTTCGGCACCTCGGGGCTGTCGCTGCACACGGCGATCCCCGGCACACCGGTCGCCCGCAGCTCCTCGACGGCGTCGAACGCCGGCAGATCACCGAGATCGTCCCCGGCGACCAGCACCGAGCGCGCACCGCGGGTGGCCACGAGCTCCCGCAGCGCACCGCCCTTGTCGTGGCCCGGAGGACGTAGCTCGAGCACCCTTTTGCCGGGAGCCGCCTCCAGGCCGTTCTCCGTCGCGAGCGTGGTCAGCGCGGGGGAGAGCGCGGCGAGGGCCGCGTCCGGATCGGCCGCGCGGCGCACATGGACGACCAGCGCGTGGTGCTTGTCCTCGACGACGGTGCCGGGCGGCGCGTCCCGTAGCACCCCGGGCAGCGCCGCGCGCACGGCCGCGACACCGGGCAGCGGATCGGGGCTGGTGATCTCCCGTCGTTGGGAGTCCCAGCGCTGCAACCCGTACTGGCCGAGGATCACGAAGTCGCCGAGGTCGGCGAGCTTCTCCAGCCGGGTCAGTTCCAGCACCGCGGCCACCGGTCGGCCGGTGATGATGGCGACTGTGCCCACCAGCCGGGAGATCGCCAGCAGTGCCTCGACCGCCCCCGCCGCCGGAACGGCATCAGCGGGACGGGCGACGATCGGGGACAGGGTGCCGTCGTAGTCGAGGGCGACCAGCGCCCGCTGCGGGGCGGTCAGCAGGGCGGCGAGCCCTGCCCCGCCCGCGGGGGTGCGCGGCGCGGGCTGCGCGGGCTGGTCGGAGGCGGGCTCGTGGCGGGTGGATTCGGTCACGGGGCCTTCCCGGGTCGATGTCGGAATGGTCGAGTTCCGGCGGACACGCCCACTGTGGGATGTCGCGACCGGCGATCAGGCGATCATTTTTCCGGGTCTGCGGGGAAGTCGCGCGTAATGACGAGAATCAGCGGATCGTCGACGACGATGCGGGTCTCTGACCTGGGCACGATCTTTTCGATACCCGGGACGGAGTCCTTGAGGGTCTGGGCGGCCTGCTCCTGACCGTCGGCGTAGTACACGGTCGTGACCGGGACGTTGTAGGTCGACAGGAAGTTTCCCGTCCGCGAGACCGTGAAGCCGGTGTCGGTGAGCTTCCTGGCCGCGGCCTCGGCCAGGCCCTTGATCTGCGATTTGTTGAGCACCGCGATCGGGGTCGACACCGCGGCGCCCGGTCGTGCGCCCGGACCCGCGGCCGGCTGTTCGGGCGGCGGAGTCGGTGCCGGGGTGGTCCTGGCCGGATCGGGCCTCGCCGACGCCGACGGTGTCGCCGTCGGCGAGGCGGTGGCCGACCGGGCGGTCGAGGGCGACGTGGTGCCGAGGGCGGCGTCCAGCGGGGTGCGGCTCGGCGCCGCGGCGGACGCGTTCGGATCCTTCGTGGCGTCTTCCCCGTTGACCAGGTTCACGACCAGAATCCCGACGAGCACGGCGAGAATCGCGATGATCCCCGCCCACACGCCGCGTAGCCGCGACCCCCGCCCCGTCGGCGCGTGTCGCCGCCCCGGAGCACCTGTGCCATGCGCCATGCGGGAACTACTCCTCGTCCCGGTCGCGCCGGCCGGCTCGTGCCGCCCGCCGCTGCTCACGTAGCCGACGTAGCCGACGCACGAGCATCGGGTCGGTGACCAACGCCGCCTCGCTGTCGATCAGCCGGTTGAGAATCTGGTAGTACCGCGTCGACGAGAGGCCGAACTCGGCCCGGATCGCCTCTTCCTTCGCCCCCGGATGCCGCCACCACCCCTGCTCGAACGCCAGGATGCGAGCATCCCGCTCCGACAACCGAGGCTCGCGGACCTCCGGCCCCCCGGCCCGCTCGGCTTCACCAGCCCGCTCGGCTTCACCAGCCTGTTTGGCCTCACCAGCCTGTTTGGCCTGTTCCGCCTGTTCGGGTCGCTTCGGCTGCCCGGTGTCGCCGGGCTGCTCTACCAGTTCGGACGGGCTCGCCGGTGCGGGCCGCCCTGGTTGTTCGGGGTGCCCGGGGTGCTCCGGCCCCGCGGGCCGGTCAGGCTGGGCTGGCTGTTCGGAAGGTCGGGGTGCGGCGGCCTGCACGGTGCGACCTCCTCGAGACGCGGGTGGGACGACGGGCGCGACCGGACGTGGGTGAACCCCGCCCGGTATGACTCGACGCCCACTATTTCACCCCGTCGGTCCGACATCCTCGCTCCTCCCCACCCACGCGTCCCATCCACACACGTCCGGCCCACACGGCCCACCCACCTACGTCACCCACAGGAACGACAGCAGGATCACCATCCCGCCCGCCACCGTCCTGTCAGCACCTCTGATGTCGGTGGGCGCGGATCTTCGGGGATGTGCGCACTACGCTGACGGGGTGACGCGGCGCTTCACCCGGGTGCGGGAGGACTTCACCTGCCTCACCTGCGGGCTGGATGTGCAGGGTAACGGCTACAGCAATCACTGTCCGCGTTGCCTGTGGTCACGACACGTGGATCGCAACCCCGGCGACCGGGCGGAGGCGTGCGGCGGGGCCATGCGGCCGATCGCTGTCGAGTTCGGGGCGGACCGAGCGGTGCTCACCCATGCCTGTGAGCGCTGCGGGAACCGGCGTCGTTGCCGCACGTCAGCCGCGGACGACGGGGACGCGCTCCTCGCGGTGGCCGCGGCCGCCGCGGCCGAGGTGGAACGGACCGGTCAGCTGCCCCCGGCACCGTCGCGGCCGTCGTCAGCCGCCACCAGAACGCGCAGGTCACGGGGGCAGCGCGGGTAACACGGGCAGCGGCATCCATCCTGCCTGCCCCGGACGTCCGAACGCCCGAACGGTCCGGGCCCTGGGGGGGCGGCCGGGATCCGTCCGGGCGCTGTCCGGAACGTGCGCCGGACAGGTGCGGGACGTGGCGCCGGACAGGTGTGGGACGTGGCGCCGTGCTGGTCGGGGATGTGTGGGCCGGACTGGCCCGGGGCCTGGGACCCGGGGCGTGGGGTCTGGGTGATGGGCCGGTCCGGCGGTCGGGTGGGTCGGACGGTCAGGGGTAGAGGCCGCGGGTGCGGTGGGCCTCGGCTACTCGGCTCACGCCGATGCAGTGGGCGGCGTTGCGCATGCTGATGCCCTGGGTCGTGGCCAGCATGGCGACCTCGCTGTAGGCGCGTTCCATCAGGGCCGCGAGGCGGTCGTTGACCTCGTCCTCGGACCAGAAGTACGCCTGGATGTCCTGCACCCACTCGAAGTAGGAGACGGCGACACCGCCACCGTTGGCCAGGATGTCCGGGACGATCAGGATGCCGCGGTCGTCGAGGATGCGGTCGGCCTCGGCGGTGATCGGGCCGTTGGCGCCCTCGACGATGATCTTGGCGCGGACGCGGTCGGCGTTCTCGATGGTGATGACGCCTTCGAGTGCGGCGGGGATGAGTACGTCGACGCCCAGTTCGATCAGGTCGTCGTTGGTGATGCTGTCGGTGCCGGGGAAGCCGACGACGGTCTCGGCGCCGTCGGCGAGGTGGCGGATGAGGGCCGCGGGGTTGAGGCCCTGCGGGTTGTGGACGCCACCCTTGACGTCCGAGACGGCGACGACCCGGCAGCCGGCGTCGTGCAGGTACTGGGCGGCGAGCGCCCCGACCTTGCCGAAGCCCTGGATGGCGACCGTCGTCTCGTGCGGGTCGCGCCCGGTCTGGCGCAGCGCGGCGAAGACCGCGAGCTGCACACCACGGCTGGTCGCCCCGGCCCGACCGGCGGAACCGCCGATCGACAGGGGCTTGCCGGTCACGACGCCGGTGGCGATGTGGCCGGTGTGGGTCGAGTAGGTGTCCATGATCCAGGCCATGGTCTGTTCGTCGGTGCCGACGTCGGGGGCCGGGATGTCCTTCTCCGGGCCGATCAGTGGTACCAGTTCGGCCGCGTAACGGCGGGTCATCCGCTCGCGCTCCTGACGCGAGAGCATCCCCGGCTCCACCGCGATGCCGCCCTTGGCGCCGCCGTAGGGGATCCCCATCAGCGCGCACTTCCAGGTCATCCACATCGCCAGGGCCTTGACCTCGTCGAGGTCGGTGCTGGGGTGGTAGCGGATGCCGCCCTTGCCCGGACCGCGGGCGAGGTTGTGCTGGACGCGGTAGCCGGTCAGCACCATCAGCTGCCCGTCGTCCCGTAGCAGGGGCACGCTGACGGTGATCGACCGTCGAGGCGTGCGGAGCAGTTCGTGCATTCCGTCGTCGAGACCCAGATGCTGGGCCGCGTTCGCCAGTTGAACGCAGGCCGTGTCCCATGCTGAGCCGGATCCGAGGATCACAGGCACCTCCACGGCGCGTTTCGAGTCACCCTCCGCCGTCGGACGCGCCGCCCGGTCCGCCGGCCACGCCGTGCTCCGTTGCACGCCATGGGCAGTGACTCGATATGGCGGAAACAATAGGTGACAGCGGCGGGAGTCCGCCGAGCGCATCGGGGTGAGCCATCGCGCATCACGGGCCCCGGGTACGTTCGCGGACGTGCGTGCGCGCCGATCGGCCTTCCTGCCCGGGCCACGTCGCCCGCCGCCGCCGCCTCCCTCGGCCACCGCGGCGCCGTCCGCCGGGGGGACCAGCGCGTCCACCGCGTCCACCGGCCCAGGCCGGACAGCTCCGGGCTGCCCGCGCGCAGGCGCCGGTCGGCTGGTGGCGGCCTGGCTGGTCACGCGTGCCCTGCTCACTGTCCTGGTACTGACCGGGCAGACGTTCGGTGCCCAGCAGAACGTGCGGGGGGACCTGCGGATCTACGCGGACTGGGCGAGCACTCTCGGTCACGGCGGCGGGCTGCCGGTGGGGGACGAACGGTGGCAGTACCCGCCGGCGGCGGCGGTCGTGTTCGTCCTGCCGGAGCTCGCGCACACACTTTCGGCGTTGTCCTATCGGGTGGCATTCGTCGGCCTGGCCCTGCTGGTCGACGCGGCGGTCACGGTCGCCCTGGCGCGTCGCGGGCGGGACGCCGCCTGGTTCTGGACGCTCGGCCTGACCGCGCTCGGGCCGGTGGCACTGGCCCGTTTCGATCTGCTGCCGGCCGCCGCCGCACTGGCCGCCGTGCTCGCCGTCGCCCGTGGACGTCCCGGCCGGGCCGGGTTCGCGATCGGCGTCGGCGCGGCGTGCAAGGTCTGGCCGGTGCTGATGCTCGTCGCGCTGCCCCGTCCGATGTCATGGGCGCCGTTGCGTCGCCTGCTCGGCGGGCTGGTGGGCGCGGTGGTGATGTTCGGTGCGGTACTGGTGGCCACGGGATGGTGGCGGGACGCCTTCGGCTTCGTCGGCGCCCAACAGGCGCGCGGCCTACAGGTCGAATCGGTCGCGGCGACCCCGTTCGTGCTCGTCCACATGGCCGGTGGGCCGGGTCCGCGGTACTCCTACGGCTCCCTGCAGTTCGACGGACCATGGGCCCGGGCCGTCGCGACGGCCTGTTCGCTGACCGAGGTCGTGGTGATCGTCGCCGCGGCGCTGTGGTGGTGGCTACGCGCCGTACCACCCACCGAGTGGCCGTTCGCTCCCAGGCGGCCGTCCGCTTCCGGGCTGACGGAGGCTGGGCTGTCCGAGGCGGGGTCGGCGGGTGCGCGGGCGGTCGCGGAGGTGCTGGCCAGCCGGGCGTTGGCGTTGGTGCTGGTGGTGGTCGTCACCGCCCGGGTGCTGAGCCCGCAGTACCTCGTCTGGCTGCTGGCGCTGGCCGCCGCGGTGATCGCCGTGCGGCCGGCCGGTGGGCCCGGTGGGCTTGGTGAAGGGGCGGGGAGTCGTCCCGTACGAGCGGCGGCGCGTCGGGGCGGACGGGTGGCGGTGGGTCTGCTGGCCGTGGCCGCGGTGTCCCAGCTGATCTATCCGTGGCGGTACAACGACGTCGTCCAGGGCCGGATCGTGCTCAGCGTGCTGCTGGTGCTCCGCAACCTGGGGATGGTCATCGTGTGCTGGTGGGCGCTGCGGGCTGTCGCCGGGCCGCCACCATCGCGGCGCGGCCGCCCCCCAGCACGGCCGATGCCACCACCGTGACCAGCAGCGCCAGCCCGACCGGCCCCAGTAGCCGCCACGTCGCGGCCAGTGGCGACAGCGTCGCCAGGCACAGCCACACCGACGCCACGATGGCCCCCAGCGCCGCCGCACCGAGCGGACCGGTCGCGGCGAGGGTGCGCGTCCGCGCGGGCAGTTCGGTGCGCAGCACGGCGAGGATGGCCAGCGCCGGCAGGCAGGCCGCCAGATACCAGGGATAGACCACCGGATTGGCCAGGGCCACCGCCAGCCCGCCGTACCCGACCACCGCGAGATCAGGCCGGACCATCCCGGGTGCCGCGTCGTCCGAGGTGGGCGTGGGGGTGCGGCGCCAGGCGCGCAGGACGAGCCCGACGAGGAACACGGCCGCCAGAGCCAGGCACAGGTCACGCGACGCCTTCAGAGTCGTCTCGGCGGCGGTGTGGATGCCGACGAGGCCGAGCAGCGCGTGGACGGCGTGGGCGAGCAGTGAGGCGGGGGCGATGCCGGTGCTCAGGGCACCGGAGGTCGCCAGGGCGTGCACCCAGGTGGGCCCGAATCCGGCGGCGACCGTGCACAGGGCGGTGGCCACCGCGATGGCCACGACGTCCGCCGCGAGCCGGATCATGGCGTCCGGTACCGGCCGCGGGCCGCGCCGGGCGTCGAGCAGATGGGCGACGACCAGCCAGACGACCACCGGCAGCACCGTCACCTTCACGTTCCCGGCGAGTGCGGCGAGCCCCGTCGCCCCGGCCCCCACCAGTACGGCCGCCCACCGGCCGCCGCCGTCGGTCCTGGCGGCGTCCCGCGTCCGGCCCTGGAGCAGGAGCGCGGCGACGACAAGGGCCGCGGCGGCCGCGTCCAGGTGGGCGCCGCCGACAAGATGGACGGCGAGCACCGGGTTCGCGGCGACCAGCACCGCGACGACCGCGCGTCGCCGCGGGTCACGGCCCGCCAGCCGCAGCGCGCCGGCGATCAGGGCGAGGACGGCGACCACGGCGAACACCCGCAGCGTCACGACCGTCCCGGCTGGTCCGCCGCCCACCACCGCGGCGACCTTCTCCACGGCCACGGCCGCGCCGCCGTAGGGGCTGTGGGTGAGCGTCCAGCGGGGGTCGACGGCGCGGACGAACACCGGTCCCGATCCGTCCACGGCACCGGACGTCGCGAGGGCCGCGATGCCGTGCCTGGCCGGGTCCAGGCCGAGACGGGCGAGTTCCCCCTGACCCGCATAGGCGTAGACGTCCCGGCTGAAAAGAGGCGGACCGAGGGCGAAGGGAAGGGTCCAGGCGAACGCGGCGGCCAGGCCCGTTCGGGTGGGTACGCGGCCGGCCAGGGCGGCATATCCGAGGGCCGCCCAGCATCCACACAGAGTGATGATCCCCAGGGCGGACAATCCGGCCAGGATGCCCCTCGTGGTCTCGCCCGGTGGTGCCGATGGGAGAATTCCCCACCAGGACGTCGGGTCGGTGACGTTCAGATCACGTGGCCCGAGCCGTCCTTCGGTGATCATGGCTGTGGCCGCGGCGATAGCACCGGCGATGACCAGTGCGAGGACCCAGACCGGCGTGGTGACGTCCGCGGCCCGTTCGCCCAGGGGCGGGTCGCCGGGAGATGATCGGTGCGATACGGCGGACGGACCGTCGGCGATGGCGGGGGAGGACGCGTGTGACTGCGCTCGCCTCGACCGGAGCTGCCGTACCCGCCGACCCCGACGCGGCGTCGGCTCCGCCCCCGGGGGGCGTCCCTGCTCCCCAGACCGCTGCGGTGTCCCTGCCGGAGCCGGTCGGGACGGGGTCCGCGCCGCTGGGCGAGACCGGGCTTCGGGCGGCTCCACCTGGCCAGGCCCCTTTCCTTGCGCTTGGGTCGTCGCGACGCCGCGGGCGGTTCGTCCGCGGCCTGACCGTGCTGGTCGCGATCGTCCGCCGTTGGCCGTGGACGCTGACCGCCGCACTGTGCGTGCTGTGCCTGGGTCTGGCGGTGACCGGCCCCGACACACCCGCCCAGGAATACCGTGTGTGGCTGTTCCGCCACGGAGGGCCCGTCCTCTGGGACGACCAATGGTACGGCGGACATACCATACCCGGGTACAGTGTGCTGTTCCCGCCGCTGGGTGCGCTGCTCGGGGCGGAGCTGCTGGGCGCGCTGTCGTGCCTCGCGTCCACGGTCATCGTCACCCGCCTGTTGCGGGGCCCGCGGGCGCGCGGCGGTCATGACCTGGTGCTGGTCTGGTTCGCCGCGGCCACCGTGGCCAACCTCGTGGTCGGGCGGATGCCCTTCGCCCTCGGGATGGCCTTCGGCGCGCTGGCGCTGCTGGGCGCCCGGGAGCGACGCACCCGGCTGACCTGGGCCGGCGCGGTGCTGTCGTCGCTGGCCTCGCCGCTCGCCGCCGGGTTCGTGCTGCTGGTCGGGCTCGCACTGCTGGCGACCCTCGGCTGGCGGCGTGTGGTCCCGTTCGCCGGCGCCCTCGCCGGCATCATCGTCGCGCTCGCCTTCCCCGAGGACGGCTACCAGCCGTTCCCCGCCATCACCTACCTGTCGCTGCTGGCGTTGATCGGGGTGGGGCTGCTCGTCGTCCCACCGCAGGCCCGGGCGATCCGGCACGGTCTGCTGCTGTGGGCCGCCGCCGCGACCCTGTTCTTCTTCGTCCCCACCCAGATCGGCGGGAACATCACCCGCCCGGCCACCCTGCTGGCCGGCCCCGCCGCGGCGCTGCTGCTCGCCGACCGCCGCCGGGTACTCGCCCTCGTCGCCATCCCGCTGCTCGGCTGGCAGATCGGCCCGATCCACGGTGCCCTGCTCACCCGGGGCGACCCGTCCGCCAGGTCGAGTTACTACACCGGCCTGCTCGACTACCTCGACCGGGGCACGCCCGTCCCCGCCGGACGCGTCGAGGTGCCGTTCACCGAGGCCCACTGGGAGGCCCGCTACGTCGCGCCGTCCGTGCCGATGGCCCGCGGCTGGCTACGCCAACTCGACAGCAAGTACAACTCCCTGTTCTACGACGGGACGTTGAGCGCCGCGACCTACCATCGTTGGCTGCTCGCCCGTGGCATCCGCTACGTGGCCCTGCCCGACGTCGACCTCGACCCGTCCGCCGTCGCGGAAGCGGCCCTGCTGCGCGCCGGTCTGCCCTACCTCGATCTCGCCTGGCAGGACGCTCACTGGAAGGTCTGGCTGGTCAAGGACTCACCCGGTCTGGTGCAGGGCCCGGCGAGTCTGACCGAACTGGGTGTGAGCTCCATCGGCGTCGACTTCCGTTCCCCCGGCATCGCCACCGTCCTGGTCCACTACACCCCCTACTGGCGGCTCTCCCAGGGCCAGGCCTGCGTCTTTCGCGCCGCCGGCGGCTGGACCGGCATCGTCACCGAATCCTCCGGTCCCGTCCGCCTCACCGCCCGCCTCTCGGTCGACGGCCTCACCCGGGCCAGCGCCCTGGACTGTCCCGTCGACCAGCGCATCTCCTGACCAGCAGGGCGGCCCGCTTCGTCATCATGGCCGGATCATGGCCGGATCATGGCCGGATCGCGGCCGGATCGCGGACAAGATCACGACATGCCGAGGGTTGTTCAAGGATTCCGGCCTCGGCGCACCGAACAGTCCTCGGCATCCGACCGAACAGCCCTCGGCATCCGGCCGCGGCCCGGCGTGACGGCCCGGCGTGACGGCTCCATGCGGGCCGGGGGTGCCGGACCGACTCGGGTGCCGTCAGGTTGGCTCGTCGAGGCGGACGATGCGAAGGCCCGCGTGGGCGAGGATGGTCGGCATGGTGCGGATGACCTCGCGGTCGCGTTCGCGGTCGACCTCGGTGAGGGCCTCCCAGTCGACCATGGAGGGGTGGCGGCGATCCGAGCCGCTGTCCTGACGGACGGGGCCGAAACGGTAGCCCTGGGCGGTGCGTTCTCGCAGCCAGCGTTCGTGTTCCAGGTGGGCGAGGCGTTCGACTTCGGCGTCGGTGAAGGCGAAGGCGGTGTCGGCGGTGCCGGCGGGCAGCAGCATCAGGTGCTGCGCGCGCAGGATCTCACCGAAGCCGGCGACCTGATCCCGGTTGGAGGCGCGCAGGTCGTCGGGTAGCTCGTCCCAGGGGACCATCGAGCGGCGGGAGCCCAGCTCCGCTCCGCGCCGCAACTCGGAGTCGAGGAACCTGGCGTGGGAGGTCTGCGCGAACCGTTCGATCAGATCGGTGTCGCCAAGGTCGATGGGGAGCGCTTCATCGTTCACGGCGAAGAACCGTACGCCGCCCTGGAGATCCTCGAGCAGCGGGCGGGGGCTGGTCGGTGGCTGGTGCGCGGAGCCGGGCTGGCCGAAGACCTCCTGGAGGCTGAGCTGACGGTCGGTGCACACAACGACGGTGCTGCGGCCGACGCCGAACCGGTCGTTGACGAGCTGAGCGGCGTCCAGGCCGGAGAGCAGGGCCTTTTCCTCGTCGTCCTGGCAGACGTAGATGAACTCGGGCGGACCCCCCGGACCACCCGGACCCCCTGACCCCGGCGGACTGTCCGGGCCGTCGGAGCCCTCCGGTGGGTCTGGGCGGGCGGCGGCGAGGACAGCCGGCGTCAGCTCACCGTGCGGGGTGTCATGGCCGGTGAGGTGGATACGGGCCAGGGCCGGCTCGCGGGTTCGTAGTGCGGCCAGCTGGGCGGTGGCGGTCGGGTCGGACACGGCGATGGGCAGCAGTGGCCCGTTCGGGCCAGCGTAGGACGACCAGCGACGGGCCAGTTCGAGGACGAGGGCCCGGCCGAGGCGGGACAGACCGAGAACCACCAGCGGGGCCGGGGCTGGCCTGGGCGACGGTGGTGGGGGAGGCGTCGGGCCGTCAGCGGGATCGGCGCTGGCCCAGTCCGGGGGGTGTCGGGCGAGCATGGCGTGCGCGCCCAGCACCTCGACGGCGAAGAAGTCGAGGCGGAAACCGGTGTCGTCGCTGAGGCCGATCCGCCGGGCGCGCAGATGGGGGATCAGGGAGAGATCGCCCACCTGGGCCAGGCAGCGCAGTGGCTGGTCCCCGCGGGCGGCGGCGAGGCGCCGGGCGGCCAGAGCGATGGCCAGGTTGGCGGAGGTGTCCGGTAGGCAGCCGTAGACGACCTCGGCCCGGGCGATGCCGGCCTGGGCGAGGACCAGCGGCTCCATCGGATCGCCGACGACCCGCAGCAGCCCGGGTGGGAGTTCGGTGTCCGGGTACTCCCGCTCGGCGTCCTCGGCGACCAGCACCACCCGTCTGGACCAGGAGAGCCGGTCGACGAGGGCGGTCGCGGTCGGGCCGCAGCCGCAGACGACCACGTGATGGCGGGCGCGGCGGGCCCGGAAACGCTCGAACCGCTGCGCGAAGACGGTGCTGACGGCATCGGCGACACCGACCGCGGTGGCGATCGGCGCGAGAAAGCGGGCGATCTCCAACGACAACGGGTAGTGACCGAGATCCTGGAAGATCGTGCCGTCCGCGATGAACAGGGTGGCGGCGAAGAACACGACGTTCGGCCAGCTGAACGTCGCCGGGTCGGCGTGGAACTCCCGGTAGGCGCCGATCAGACCGAGGGTGAAGGCGATGATCCCGAGCACGGCGAACGCGCCGAGCAGGTGATGTCGTAGCCATCGGGCCAGCCGTCCAGCCAGCGCGAGCGGAGCCGCTGTCGCGGGATGCGGCCGGTTTCCCTGCCGGCCGGAGGTCACCGCCCGGCGGGTTCGGACACCAGATCGGCGACGACGATGGTGGTGTCATCCCGGGCCCCGGCGAGCAGCGCGGCCTCTACCAGCGCGTCCGCGGCCCGTTCCGGCGGCTCGGAACCGAGTTCGCTGAGCAGGCCGTCGAGCTGCTCGGGTGACATCACCTTGGTGATGCCGTCGCTGGCCAGGACGACTCGGTCCCCGGCGCGGACCGGTTCGCTGAAGATGTCGGCCTCGATCTCGTCGGCCAGGCCCACGGCGTTGAGCAGCGGGCCGTTGCGGATCGCGTGCGGGGTGGTGAGCGCACGGGGTCGACCCCGCCCCGGCTGCAGCCAGACCGAGCTGTCCCCGACGTGGGCGACGGTGAGGAACTCCCCGGTGCTCTGCTGCCGGCCGAGGATGACGACGTCCAGCGTGCAGGCCATACCCAGCCAGGTCGGTTCCTCGCGGGCCCGTCGACGCACCTCATGGTTGGCGCGTGCGACCGCGCGGCGCAGACCGACCAGCGGATCATCGGCGTACTGCGGACGGAAACCGGCGACGGTGGTGACGGTCAGCGTCGAGGCGATCTGGCCGGCCGCCTCGCCACCCACCCCGTCCGCCACGGCGAGCAGGCCGTCGACGACGACGAAGGCGTCCTCGTTGGGACCGCCGCGCTTGCCTCGCCTGGTCCGCCCGGCGGCGGCCAGGCGCAGCGGGGCGGCCGTGGTGCGCTCCGGCTCGGTCGCGATCAGGTCCGCGGCCTGCTCCCGAGGCGGGCCTGACGAGATCGTCGCCGCGGTGGAGCTGGCCTCCCAGCGTGGGTCCACCCCGTCCGTACGGCGGGGGCCGGTGCCAGCGATGCCCGCCGGGACCGGCGCGCCCTCGGCGGGGGTGACCGGCGGCACGGGCGGCGGCGTGCGGGCCGTGCGCGGCGGTGCGAGGGGGTGCTCGCCGGTCTGGGGGTCGAAGTAGCGGGTCGCGTTCTCCCGCTCGTCCTCGTAGGAGGGCAGCTGATGCGGCGGTGTGGCCGGCGGTGGCGTCCAACCGGTCTTGTCCGGATCGCGAGTGTCGTCGTATCCGCCGTGTGGCACCTGCGCGGTCACGTCCCCTCCCCCTGGTGCGCCCGCATTGCTGCCGCTGTCGATGTGCCCCGACCATCCGGCTGACTGCCCAGATCGCGGGTCGTGGACCGGGGCGACCCCGATGCCCCAGTCTTCATGATCGTCCCATGGGTTGGCGGCTTGCGCCGACGGCGTGTCGGCGTCGGCCGAGCTGGACACCGGCGTGGCCGTGGCCGCGGCCCGCCCGGGGCCGGGGGTGGCGGGGGGGCCTGCCGTGGCGGCCGCCGGCACCGCCACCGTGGGTGCCACGCCGGTGTCAGCGAGATCATCGGGAGCGGGCGGTGGCGTCGCGCTGCCCGCGGGCTCGTTGATCGGCACTGTGCCGGACGGATGGCGCTGCCGGTCAAGACCGCGAGCATGGCGCTGGCCGGTGCTGCGGGGAGGCCGCTTGCTGAGGACTCCGAAGACCACCGCGGCCACCAGCACCACGACGATCAGCATGATCGGCACCAGCGTGCTACCCATGGCCTCCGTCCTCGCCGAACCAGTTCACGATCACGCTGTCGGACGTGTCGCCGGGTGTCGCTCCTTCATACCCAAAGGCACCGCCGAGCCGAAGGCCCCACGCATGTCACGACACCGACACAGACGTGCGTGCACGACCGCGAGGTGTCCGACGTGCGCTCCAGGACCCGAAGCCGGGTGCGTTCCGGCAGCGGACACAGGCCCGAGGCCGGGCGCGATCCGACACCGGTGCGGGTCATTGTTCCAGACTCCTCCGATCTCGAGTAGGGCGAACCGTGCGACGGCGACGTTCCAGTCGACGCCGCTGGCGCCAGTACGGCGCGCCCGGGTGTCTCCCGTGGCCGGCCGCGCTGCCGGGGGTGACCCTGGACGGGTCCCACCGCCGTCCGACCGGGCCCTGTCAGCGGGCCGGTGAGCCGTGTCATCGAGCCCCGGAGGGCCCCGCGGAGGCGGCGGCGGTGAGGGTGAACGTGAGGGGCAGCACGGGCAGCCCGAACGGGCGGCGACGTCGCCGGTTCGGGCCGTGTTCGGTGATCGCGGCGACGATCCAGGACTCGACCGCACGGACGAGTTCACCGGCCGCGCGCGGCCGGGTTTCCTCCGGCTGGTCCGCCGCCGGGACGGCCATGGCACCCGCGGGGCCCGCGACATCCGGACGGCCCACGACGTCCGCCACGTCCGGAAAGTACAGCGTGATCAGGCGGCGGGTCACCCGCTCCAGGTCCGCCGGCTGCGGTCCACCGGACTCGGCGAGTGCTCCCCGCAGGGCCCGGCGGAAGTACTGCTCGGCCGCGGCGGCCAGCTGCGATCGGCTCGGCCGGGCGCCGTCGCGTCCCTGGCTCGGTGGGCCCCATCGGCAGAGCGCCTGGTAGAGGTCCTGGTCCGCGCTCCAGTCCGGCACATGTCGCGCGAGCAGGCCAAAGGCCCGGGCGGCGTCGGGCTGCCCCGGCCCACAGGCCGCCAGAAACGCCGCCGCCGGATCGCGCCGCTGCCCGGCACCCCCCTGCCCCACGGGCCGCTGTTCGGGGGGCGACAGTGCGAGGGGCCGTTGTGCGAGGGGCGGCTGTTCGGGGGACCGCTGTGCGGTGGGCGCTGGCACCGGCGCCTGTGCCGGGTGGGGGTGTGCGTCGCCTGGCGCGAGGCGGGTGTCGAGTTCGACGCGCAGGGCGTGCAGGTCGCCGCCGGGGCCGGCCTGTGTTGTCGAATCGCCCCGCGCGTACAGCGCCAGGATCTGGTGGATGACCGCGCGTCGCAGCCCCGGGCCGGCCGCGGGGGTGTCCGCCGCGGTCAGCGCGCGATAGTACGGCCGGGCTCCGGCGGCCAGCACCGCGCGGCGCAGGTCCGGTGCCCCGGACCAGTCCGGGACGTAGCGGACCAGCAGCCGGAACGCGTCCGCGCCGGAGGCATGGGTGGACCGCATCAGCCGGACCGCCGTGGCCGCCGGCGATTCGGTGGACCTGGACGGCGTCCATCCCGTGCGCGGACTGGCCTGGCGGGGCGATGGACCATGGTCGGCCGGGTCAGGCTGCCCGGCGAACCCTGGAGCCGGGTGCTCCAGGCGCAGAGCGGACAGCGTCCGGGTGGCCAGCCGGCGGGCCAGCGCGGCCGGCGCGGGCAGCTCACAGGCGAGGAAAAGCGCTGTCAGACCGGCGCCAAGCGTCGCCTCGGCCTCGTCCAACGCCACCGCCGCGGCCCGCACGGGCGAGGGCCCACGCAGGGCGGCGAGCGCGTCGGCCAGGGTCACCACGGAACCCGTGACCTGTCGCCGCGCCGCGAGGACGGCGGCTTCGACCGCGGCCTCGACCGCGCCGGTCCCGACGGCGGACGTGGCCGCGTTCCGACCGAAGTAGTGGTCACCCTCCGATCGGGCCAGCACGGTGGTGACCACGGCGAGGCGGCGGGCCTCGGCCGACACCGTGGGCGACACGGCGAGCGACGCCACGGCCGACGCCACGGCCGACGCCACGGCCGACGCCACGGCCGGTACCGCTGCCGGTACCGCGGCAGACCCGGCCCGGTCGGGGGTGGTCGGCTGGGCGTCGACCTGGCCCGGGCGGTGCAGCTGGCCGGCGAGACGACGGAGCTGACCCCGCAGACGTTCGGCCCCGGGGAGCTCGCAGGACAGCCCGATCGGAGCGGTCAGCAAGGTGAGCAGCCGCCGGGCCGGATCAGGCTCACCGCTTCCCGTCCCGCTCCCGGTTCCCGTCCCTGTCCCGCTCCCGGGTGTGGCCGCGGCGGCGAGCTCGTCCTGGGCGAGTAGTTGGGTGTAGGCGTCGCGCAGATACGCGCCGACGGCCTCGGTCGGTGGGCTGCGACGGTCGTCCGAGGGGCTGTGGGTGGTGGGCGGAGCCGACGGCGGGATGGTCCGGTCGGGGGGTGGCGGGGCTGGTGTCGACACGGGAGTTCGGGCCGCGGCGACGAGGCGATGACTCCAGCGGGCGGGCTCGTCGACATCGAACGGTTCCGGGCCGACCAGAGCCAGCAGGCTGGCGACCGCGCGCATCCCGCTGTGGCCGTACACGGTGGTCAGAATCCCGGCTGCCGTCTGGATGATCGGCGCGGTGCGGGGCGCGAGCCGTGGATCGACATGGATCATCGCCGCCGACGTGTCCGGTCCGGGGGTCGGCGGTCGCAGGGAGATCAGGAACCTCGGCCCGGCGGCCCCGCCCGGTGCCAGGTGGCTGGCCGGGTCGGGTGGGTGGGTGGGTGGGCGGCGGGACGGCGCTGCGTCCAGGCCGGGGCGTTCGTCCCAGGCGAGGCTCGGGGCCATCCGGGAGGCGAAGGTCAGGCGATAGGGGAGCACGTCCTCGAGCAGTTCGATCAACGCCCACATCAGGGTGGTCGCCTCCTCGCTGCCCGTATGCGAGATGGCGAAGGGCTGGCCGGTCCCGGATGAGGCGAGGACGGCGGCGATCACGTTGGTCAGTCGGTGGTGCCGGGCGGGGGCGCGGGCGGCCTGGCGCAGCGCGCGTTCCCCGATCCGGCGCGCGGCGGTCAGTTCGGGCAGGTGCAGCGGGGTGAGGCGGGTCGAGGTACGCGGCGCCTCGGCCCGCGCGGTCCCCGCCGCGTGCAGTGCCAGCGCCACCCGTTCGGTGAGATGGTCCGCCCGGCCGGTCAGGACGTGCGCCCGCAGCCGGCCGGGGCCGGAGCCAGTGCGCCGAGGTACCCGGACCCGGTGCACCAGTGCGGCCCGTTCGGGCGGTGCGTCCGCTGACACGTCGAGCACCGTCCGAGGCCCGCCCCCCGGACCGGACGGACCGGACGGACCGGACGGGCTGGTCGGACTGGTGACATAGGCCAGGGACGTCGTCGCGTCGGCGGCGAGGGCGTCCTCGGCCAGCAGGTGCGCGGCCGGCAGGTCGTCCCAGGAACGGGCCGCCGCCGACCCCAGGGAACTCGCGACCGGGAAGAAGCCCTGCTCGCCCGTCCGTGGATGGCGTGACCAGACGTAGACGACCTGATCGATGCGGGTGGCGTCGTGAACCCGGCCAGGCGGCAGCGGCACGGTCGGATCGCCGATCATGGGAGGTCGGTTCCGATCGGGCCGCCGCCGTGGCCGGGCCTGGTCATCAGTGCCAGCCGGTGGGGGTGTCGCCGGGACGGTCATCGGTCGTCCCGGGAGCCGGACCGGTGCCGCCGGGGGAGTCCGCGTCGCCGTGGGAGTCCGCGCGGACGGCGGCAAGGGGCGCGAAACGTCGGATGCGGGCTGGTAGCAGGGGGTAGAGGCGGCCGAGTCGGTCTCGCGGTGCTCGCCGTGCCAGGCCGGGGCGTCCGACGGTGCGCGGCGGTGGGTCGTGCCGTGACCGCTCGGGGAGCTGGTGGACGACGGCGCCGATACCGGGCAGAACGAGACCTCCGGCGACCGCGCCGACGGCCCGGTGGACCCGGTCGAAGGCCTCGGGTTCGCGCAGAACGTCGAGCATCATCAGCAGGGGATCGTAACCATCGGTCGGGTCGTGGGCCGGGCGGTGCGGCGGGCTGTGGTCCGGGTCATGGCGTGCGGGACCGGGGGCGGGCCACTGGTCGGACGGTGGCCGCAGGTCCAGGTCCGCGGTGGGCCCTGCGTTCGCGGCCCGCGGGGTGCCCGCGGGTGTGCTGTCGTGCGCCGGGGTGCCGCCGGTGCGGGCGATCGGCTCGTCCGGGTCGGCTTCGAGGAAGGTGTACAGGTCGGGGTCGTAGCGGGTGTCGAGGTCATGCTGGTCGTCGCGCGCGGGCTCGTGCCCCGCTGCCAGGGCGGTCGGCGGCTCGACCAGGACGAACAGCACGGACGGGTGGGGGCGCCCGGCGAGTAGCGGGGCTGGCACGGGGCGGTGCGCCGCGCAGGCGTCGGAGGTACCCACCAGCACGAGCCGGGAGGCGGCCGGCAGCTCGGCGGCCGCTGGCATCCTCCGCTTGGGCCAGGGCCCGCGGAGATCGACGATGGTGACCGGGTCTGGACCCGGGCGAGCACTCGGGGTCAGGGACTGCGGTGGTGACTCACTCATGGAAGATCCCCGCCGGCCCGCCAGCTTTGCTGGCGAGGCCTTTGTGATCGGTACGGATCGTGATCCGGCAATGCGGGCACGCAATAGAGGTCAGCCAATGTGCGGGCAGCTCCTATGTGCGGAACCCGTTGTTCCGTTGCGTGGCCACTGGCCAATGATTGTCCCCCCGGGGCAAGTCCCACCCGGACCAATGATCGTGTAGTTAGCTGATTACCAGTACCTGGCGAAAGGTAATTCCTGGACCTGTCCGCCGTCCAGGAAAAGGAGAAAAATCATCGGGAGCTGGCCGCGAACGCCTGGTGGGTCGGGGATGAGGCCGCTTCAGCGCCATGGGTAGGGGCTTTCGGCCGGGATTTCCCCTGGGAGCCGGCCCCCGCCGGCGGCAGTGATCCGATCGGACGGTGATTGCCCGTGCAGCGGCATGTGCAGCGTCCGGTCGCGTATTCCGTTGCGCTTCGCGGGGGCGGTAACGGATCGGCCTCCGCTGGTTCGGTGCCGGGCGAATACCGGCCACCCTGGGTTACCTGTCGGCGCGTGGACGGACCAGCGTGACGCGGTCGATCGGCACCTGGTCGGGATTGGGCGAACTCGAGTCGAGTACCGAGATCCGCAGGCGCGTCGATCCGCCCGGCTCGCCCGGGTCGACGTCGACCAGCGCGAACGCGTACGGATGATCACTGGCC
Organism: Frankia umida; assembly: GCF_023242945.1. Classification (NCBI taxonomy): domain Bacteria; kingdom Bacillati; phylum Actinomycetota; class Actinomycetes; order Frankiales; family Frankiaceae; genus Frankia; species Frankia umida. The sequence goes on along the minus strand of NZ_JALKFT010000001.1, from coordinate 315,208 downwards.
CGGAAGGCCAGCCAGTCCGCCGGCTCCACGGCATGCACCGGACGCCGCCGACGGCGCCCGGGTTCGGGATCACGCAGGTCGACGATCACCCGCCCGGCTGGCGGGTCGAGCAGGTCGCCCGCCGTCGGCGAGCCTGATCCGCCGGTACCGACCAGAAGATGGACGGTCCCGGCGGTGGCGTCCACGACGTCGCCGTCCGGCACGCCAAGCTCGGTCGGGGCACCGACCTGGGCCGTCCGGTTCGGGACCGGCAACGGTATCTGGGTGGGGCTGCCCGGAACGTGGCCGCGCACCGGATGGCTGCGCTCGTAGTGGTGCTCGTGCCCGTGCAGCACGAGGTCGACGTCGAACTGGTCGAACAACGGCCGCCAGGCCGCCCGGATGCCCAGGTCCGCGCCGTGATGCGACGCCGAGGTGGACATGATCGTCTGGTGCATGACCACGACGACCCAGTCGATGCCCGGGTCGGCGCGCGCCTGGGCGAGGGTGCGGGCGAGCCAGCTGGTCTGGCGGCCGGCGCTGAACCCGTGCAGGTGCACCGGGCTGCCCTCCTGGAGGCAGACATCGTCGGCGGCCAGGACCACGAGCCGCACCGAACCGACCGTGATCGCGTACCAGAGCCCGGCCAGGTAGCTCTCGTCCCCGTGCTCGGGTAGCTGGAAGTAGGTCTGGTAGGCCGCGACCCCCAGCACGCCGTTGCCGCGTTCGATCTCGTGGTTGCCCAGACACGGCAGCCACGGCCGGGACGCCGCGGACGAACTGATCATCTCGAACCAGTCCGACCAGGTCCGCACCGGATTGTCGCGGATGTTGGCATAGGAGAGATCTCCGCCGACAACGGTGAACATCGGCGCGTGCCGCTCGATCGCCGCCACGGTGTAGCCGGCCGCGGGCGAGCCGAACGGGTCGCCTGGACGGTCCGTTCCCTGGTCGGCGAGGAAGGCGAAGGAGAACGGCGCCCGTCCCGCCGGTGCCGTCCGAAACTGCCCGGTCGCCGACCCTGACCCCGAGCCGGCTGCGTCCGCCGGGCATCCGGCGTCCTCGAGGATGGTGTAGCTGTAGATCGTGTCCGGGAGCAGGCCGCGCAGCGTGGCATGGTGGACCTGCACCTCGAGGCCGGTGTGTGCGTCCCGGTAGGACCTGCTGTGCGCCGTCACGGTCCTGGCTGGCGCCGGCTGGTCGGGCACGGGTCCGGTGGCCGTGCCCCGCACGCGGGCGTACCGGATCGACGGTGTGCCGCTGCCGCTGCCGCTGCCGCTGCCGGTGGTGCCGGTGCCGGTGTTGGTGGTTTCGGTGGCGTCGGCGCCGGGGGTGGCGGGCGCCAGCCAGGAAATGACCATCGTGGTCGCGGGATCAGCGCCGAAGGTCAGATGGACACCTCGGGGATCCTGGGGCCTGATGCCGCCGGATGCCGCCGCCGGTTCGGCCAGCGGCGACCGTGGTCGCGTTCCGGGATGCCTGCCGGGTAGTCGCCATGTTCCCATAGATCCCGTTCCCGAAGTTCCGTGCCCGCGGCGTTCTGTGCCGCGGCGTCCTGTGCCGCGGCGTTCTGTGCCGCGGCGTTCTGTGCCGCGGCGTTCTGTGCCGCTGCGTCCTGGCCGTGCGTACCTGACGTTACGTCCGTCCTGTGAGATTACGTCCGGCCTGCACGGTGCGTGGGCTGTGTTGGGCGGACAGTCCCGTTTCAGCCGTGTGATCTTTTCGAGGGGGGCGATGTCCGCCGGGGATGTGCTGTTGCTGATCGGCGCGGGTGTGCTGGCTGGTATCACCAGCACCGTGGCCGGGTTGGCCTCGCTGGTGTCGTATCCGGCGTTGCTGGCGACCGGGCTGCCGCCACTGGCCGCGAATGTCACCAATACGTCCGCGTTGCTGTTCGTCGCGGTCGGGGCGGGTGTCGGCTCGCGACCGGAACTGGTCGGCCAGGGCGCTCGGCTTCGCCGGTACGGCGTGGCGATGTTCCTCGGTGGGGCGGCGGGTGCGGCGCTGCTGCTCGCGCTGCCCGCGTCCGCCTTCGAACGGGTGGTACCGGTGCTGATCGCCGGCTCGGCGGTGGTGCTGTGGCTGCAACCGTCGATTCTGGCGCGGCGGCGCGCCGATGCGGCCGAGGGCGGGCCGGTGGTCTTCGGGCTGGTCCTGCTCACCGGCGTCTACCTGGGCTACTTCGGTGCCGGTGGGGGGATCGCGCTGCTGGCCGCGCTCGCGGTGGCGATACCGGAGCCGCTGGTGCGGGTGAACGCGCTGAAGAACGTCGTGTCGGGGTTCGCGAACGTGGTCGCCGCGGCGACGTTCGCGGTCTTCGGGCCCGTCCGGTGGCTGTCGGTGCTGCCACTGGCGGCCGGGCTGCTGGTCGGCGGCGCCGTCGGGCCGTCACTCGTGCGACGGCTGCCACCCGGCCTGCTGCGGGCACTGGTCGGGCTTGCCGCCCTCGGCCTCGCGACGAGCCTCGCCCTGGACGCCTACCGCTGAGCCCACCCGCACCGGCCCGCACCTGCCCGCGGATAGGGCTGAGCCCCGGAGACCTCTGGGAGGTTCCGGGGCTCAGGCCACCGCGCTTGCGCCTGCCGGCGCGGCTCGTGACTGCTGCCTACTCGCTGGACTTGGCGAGGTCGACCGGCGGGGCGTCGGGAACCTCGACCGGCTTCGTCTCGCCGCGGAAGATGAACTTCGCGTCCTCTCCCTCGCCTTCGACGTCGCCGACGACGATCTCGCCCGGCTTCAGCGTGCCGTACAGGATCTTCTCGGACAGGACGTCCTCGATCTCCCGCTGGATCGTCCGGCGCAGCGGCCGGGCGCCGAGCACCGGGTCGTAGCCCTTCTTCGCCAGCAGCGCCTTGGCCGCGGACGTGAGCTCGAGGGCCATGTCCTTGTTCTTGAGCTGGGTGTCGACCCGGGCCAGCATGAGATCGACGATCTGGATGATCTCGACCTCGGACAGCTGGTGGAAGACGATGATGTCGTCGATCCGGTTCAGGAACTCGGGCCGGAAGTGCTGCTTGAGCTCGTCCTGGACCTTGGCCTTCATCCGCTCGTAGTCGACCGCGCCCTGACCGGTGGCGAAGCCGATGCCCGGGCCCTTGGAGATGTCGCGGGTGCCCAGGTTCGACGTCATGATCAGGACGGTGTTCTTGAAGTCGACCAGCCGGCCCTGGGAGTCGGTCAGGCGACCGTCCTCCAGGATCTGCAGGAGCGTGTTGAAGACGTCGGGGTGGGCCTTCTCGACCTCGTCGAACAGGACGACCGAGAACGGCTTGCGCCGGACCCGCTCGGTGAGCTGGCCACCCTCCTCGTAGCCGACATATCCGGGCGGGGAGCCCACCAGTCGCGAGACGGTGTGCTTCTCCATGTACTCGGACATGTCGAGCTGGATGAGGGAGTCCTCGTCGCCGAAGAGGAACTCGGCGAGCGTCTTGGACAGCTCGGTCTTACCGACACCGGACGGGCCGGCGAAGATGAACGAGCCACCGGGACGCTTGGGGTCCTTCAGGCCGGCACGGGTACGCCGGATGGCCTGGGAGACGGCCTTGATGGCCTGCTGCTGGCCGATGACGCGCCGGTGCAGCTCGTCCTCCATGCGCAGCAGACGCGCGGTCTCCTCCTCGGTGAGCTTGAAGACCGGGATGCCCGTCCAGATGGCCAGGACCTCGGCGATCTCCTCGTCGCCCACCTCGGCGACGACGTCCATGTCGCCGGCCTTCCACTCCTTCTCCCGCTTGGCCTTCTCCGACAGGAGGGTCTTCTCCTTGTCGCGCAGCGAGGCGGCCTTCTCGAAGTCCTGCGCGTCGATCGCGGACTCCTTGTCCCGGCGGACGTTCGCGATGCGCTCGTCGAACTCGCGCAGGTCCGGCGGGGCGGTCATCCGGCGGATACGCATCCGGGAGCCGGCCTCGTCGATCAGGTCGATCGCCTTGTCCGGCAGGAAGCGGTCGGAGATGTAGCGGTCGGCCAGCGACGCGGCGGCGACCAGCGCGGCGTCGGTGATCGACACCCGGTGGTGCGCCTCGTACCGGTCGCGCAGGCCCTTGAGGATCTCGATGGTGTGCGCCACCGACGGCTCCGCGACCTGGATCGGCTGGAAACGGCGCTCGAGCGCCGCGTCCTTCTCCAGGTGCTTGCGGTACTCGTCGAGCGTGGTGGCACCGATGGTCTGCAGCTCACCGCGGGCCAGCATCGGCTTGAGGATGGAGGCGGCGTCGATCGCGCCCTCGGCGGCACCCGCGCCGACGAGCGTGTGCAGCTCGTCGATGAACAGGATGATGTCGCCGCGGGTGCGGATCTCCTTGAGGACCTTCTTCAGCCGCTCCTCGAAGTCACCGCGGTAGCGGGACCCGGCGACGAGCGCGCCGAGATCGAGGGTGTAGAGCTGCTTGTCCTTGAGGGTCTCGGGCACCTCGCCCTTGACGATCGCCTGCGCCAGGCCCTCGACGACGGCGGTCTTGCCGACGCCGGGCTCGCCGATCAGCACCGGGTTGTTCTTGGTGCGGCGCGACAGCACCTGCATGACGCGCTCGATCTCCTTCTCGCGCCCGATGACCGGGTCGAGCTTGGACTCGCGCGCCGCCGCGGTGAGGTTGCGGCCGAACTGGTCGAGCACCAGCGACGTGGACGGGGTGCCCTCGGCGGGAGCGCCGGAGGTCGCCGTCTCGCCCTTGCCCTGGTAGCCGGACAGGAGCTGGATGACCTGCTGGCGCACCCGGTTGAGGTCCGCGCCCAGCTTGACGAGCACCTGGGCCGCGACACCCTCACCCTCGCGGATGAGCCCGAGCAGGATGTGTTCGGTGCCGATGTAGTTGTGGCCGAGCTGCAGGGCCTCCCGAAGCGACAGCTCCAGGACCTTCTTCGCGCGTGGCGTGAACGGGATGTGCCCGCTCGGCGCCTGCTGGCCCTGGCCGATGATCTCTTCGACCTGGGACCGCACACCCTCAAGGGAGATGCCGAGGGACTCGAGGGCCTTGGCAGCTACGCCCTCACCCTCGTGGATCAGTCCGAGCAGGATGTGCTCGGTCCCGATGTAGTTGTGGTTGAGCATCCTGGCCTCTTCTTGGGCCAGGACGACGACCCGACGTGCCCGGTCGGTGAATCTCTCGAACATGTGCGCTCCTTCGAGCTGCGACCGACCACACGACAGCCGGTATCCGCATGCTAGCTCCGCCGAGGCATGTCCTCACGCATCGAACAGAAACCTACCCGCCGACTCCGACCTCTTCGTTGAGCCCGGACGACCGGCACGAAGGCCGGCACGACCAGCGGAGACGCTTAGGGCAACCGTGGCCGACCAGCCATGATTCCGTCACGTCGTTCCGCCAAGAGCAGAACGACAGGTGCCGGACGGCGCCGGTGCGACCCCGGCTTCCGGGCCCTCCGGGCGCTCTTTCCGCCCGGCGCGAAATCCGGCCTGTCGTCACTGACGGTAGTGCAAATCCGGCTGCACTCTGATGTGGCGCATATCATAAAGATTGCATTTTGTAATTATTAAACTGCGCTACGTGCCCGTCTGGTGATGGTCGCGCGGTGGTCGCACCGTGACCCGCACAGCCGCCAGATCCGTGTGGAGCCCGGAACCGCCCGGAGGCCGGATCCGTACGGCGGTTCCCTCCGCACGGGCGGAGGGACATGCCGTTGCCGTACTACTTTACGTGCGTCGATGCCGATCGTTACTTTGATGTTGTCTCATACAGCGAGCCCACCATCACCCTGGGTGTCAATCCAGGTGCGCATCCGCTGCTCTCGATCGGCATCGCCGGTGAACGGGCAGGTGGTGCAGTACTCCGCGTCCAGCCGGTGAGCCAGGCAGCAGGAGCCGCGGCGCATACCGATGTAGGTCCGGCCGCGGTGGACGAACTCCTGCCACCGCGGCCGGGCGAGCATCGTCGGCGCCGCCAGCGCGAAGAACGCGTCTGCCTCGTCCCGCCCCGTCATGGGATCGCCGGTCGCCCGCTCGGTGAGCAGGAAGGCCCGCGCGCACTGCGCCGCCGCCGCCCCCCACAGCGCCGGCCGGCCCAGGCGCACCATCGACCGCAGGTGCCGCAGGAACGGGTCGAGGTGCGCCAGGATCTCCTCGACCAGCACCGTGCGCAGTTCGGTCGCGGTCTCGACCACGCGAATCCCACCGCCGGGGGGCGCCGTGGGCGCGCCGGTGGCGTCGAGCTGGCCCGTGGCGCCCGCGAGTGTCGGTGGGGCCCCGAGACCGGGTATCGCCCCCAGCCCGGGCGCCGGTGCCAGCCCGGGCGTCGCCGGAGCGAGGCCGGCGGCCAGGGGGTCGTTGGCCAGCGCCGTGGCGACCGGGCGGTACAGCGCTGTGCGGTCGAACCAGCCGCTGTCCGGAACGCTCAGGGCCACCTGCGCGGGGGTGAGGTCCGGCACCCGGCGCAACAGGACGTAGGACGCTATGGCCGGGCCGACGACCGCGGCCGAGTACCAGTTGGCCAGATAGCTGGCCGCGACCTCGGCGCTCGCGCCCGGGTTGGCCGCCGTGACGCGGGCCAGGGACTCGGACACCCCGGCCTGGGTGGTCAGCTCCGCACAGTTCACCCAGGGCGCCCCGGCCGGTACGCCGAAGTGGAGCCCGCGGGGAGCGAGCGACTCGACGATCGCGGATGGCACAGACCAGACCGGGGCGCCACCCGTGCGGCCGTCCCGGGGTGTGGTCGCGGTCGCGACCCCGGTGATCGGCTCCCGTGCGGGTGTCGACGGCGACGTGGGAAGGAGCATGAAGTTAGGTAAGGATAACTTCACGGTCCTGTCAAACGATGCGCGCCGGAGGTGCCACGTGGCGCCCGGACCTTCGGGATGTCGCGCCGCACGTGGCGGCCCCTGTGACGGCCCCCGGGGGTCGCTGGTGGCCGCCCCGTCCGGTGAGGATGTGACGAACATCATCGTCATCGGCGAGGACCGGTCGCTGCGGACAGTACGTGATTCTCCCTGCTCGGAACGCGTGATGCATCCCGACAGGCCCGATCAGCGGTCGTGGGCGTCCAGATACCGACTTACGGTCTTCGCGATCGCGAGCTGGCCGTCGGCATTCGGATGGGCGCTGAGGTCACGGGCCGGGGCGAACACGCTGATCGGGGCGACCCACGAGTCCTTTGTGCACAACTCGTGCCCGCGCAGGGCACGATCGGTCGAAACGTACTCGACGCCGGCCTTGGCGGCCGATTTCCGGATCACCTGGTTCAGCAGGCTGTTGAGCCTGGTCAGCTGGCCGCGTTCGGAGCTGCTGAGCCAGCGGCAGGTGTTCTTGCTCTGGCTGGAAGGAATAATGCTCGGATAGCCGACGACGAGTATCCGGGAGTCCGGGGCAGCGACCTTCATGGCCTTGTAGCTGGCCACCAGGAGGTCGGGCAGATCCTTGCTGACGTAATCGCGCTCGTATTTGTCGTTTCCGGTCCAGAAGCACTTCCACGTGTAGCAGCTCACGATGACCCGGCTGAAGCCGGCGTCGTTGCCGCCGATCGTGATGGTGACGACGTCCGGTGGGGGACTGGCCTCCCGCAACTGGGTTATCTGGGGTAGTTCGCCCCGGAATGGTGAGGTCAGTGCCTCGGTGGTGGCGCCGGCGCAGGCAGCGAACACGTCGATCGAGATCGAGGGGTCGAGCGTGGTCAGCAGCCGCGGCCAGGCCTGCGCGCTGTGCCGACAGCGCGGATCGACGGTGTCGAACGGTGGGGTTCCCTCACCGGAGGAATACGAGTCGCCCAGCGCCGCGAGGGTACGGGGCTCGGTGGGTGCGGCGGCGGAGGCCGGTTCACCCCAGCCGGCGGAGACCGTACCCGTGATGGCGAAAATCACCAGCGCCAGGATGAGCCGAACGGGCCGGTTGGGGTATCTCTCGACAAATGTCAGGCGACCGAGCCGGCGCCCGGAGCAGGTCGCCACTTCTCGGTCCCGCATAGTCTCGAATGGTAACTGCTCCGCCGGGCCGTGCACCTGCGGATCCGACCCGATGTCAGCTGTCCGACGCCGGGCGGCCAAAAACAGTGGCCGGGGGCCGGGTGGCACGTACCCACCCGGCCGGACGGCCAAGCACGGAAGGCACCTTCGGGTGCTGCCGGCGGTGCTCCCCAATAGCGGCCGATGGCCGAATTCAGCGGTTCTTCTCGAACACCAGTCGCAGACCGATGAGGGTCAGATGTGGTTCGTGCCGGTCGAGTGTTTCGCTTTCCTTCAGTACCAGTGAGGCGAGTCCACCGGTGGCGATGGCGGTCGCGTGGGTGCCCAGCTCCGCGCGGATGCGCCGGACCAGCCCGTCCACCTGCCCGGCGACACCGTAGATCATCCCGGACTGCAGGGCCTCGACGGTGCCCCGTCCGATGACCGAGCGGGGCGGGACGAGCTCGACCTTGCGCAGCTGGGCGGCCCGGTTGGCCAGCGCGTCCAGGGCGATCTCGATGCCGGGGGCGAGGGCCCCGCCGACGAACTCGCCACGCTCCGAGACCACATCCAGGTTCGTCGACGTGCCGAAGTCGACCACGATCGCCGGACCGCCGTACAGGTGATAGGCGGCGAGCGTGTTCATGATCCGGTCGGCGCCGGCTTCCTTCGGGTTGTCGATCAGGATGGGCACGCCGGTGCGGGTGCCGGGTTCGACGATGACCACCGGCAGATCGCGGTAGGCCCGCACGACCATCCGGCGCAGCTCGCGCAGCGCCGCCGGCACCGTCGAGCAGATCGACACGCCGGAGATCTCGTAGTCGCCCAGCAGACCCCGGTAGAGGAGCACGAGTTCGTCCGAGGTGGAGTGCGGATCGGTGCGCACCCGCCACGAGTCGACGAGGGTGTCGCCCGCGAACACCCCGACGACCGTGTTGGTGTTGCCGACGTCGATGGCGAGCAGCATCAGCCCTCCCGTAGGTCGAGGCCGAGGTCCAGGGCCGGCGCCGAGTGGGTCAGCGCGCCGACCGCAAGATAGTCCACTCCGGTCGCCGCGACCTCGGCCGCCACCGCGAGGCTCAGGCCCCCGCTGGCCTCGAGGCGCACACCCGCCGGCCGGGCGATCGCCACCGACGCGCGCAGCTCCCGCGGACCCATGTTGTCGCACAGGATGAGATCGGCCCCGGCCGCCACGGCCTCGGCGACCTGCTCGACGGTGTCGCACTCGACCTCGACCGAAAGCCGCGGGAACCGAGCCCGGACCGCGGCGAACGCCGCCGTGACCCCACCGGCCGCGACGACATGGTTGTCCTTGATCAGTGCCGCGTCGGACAGCGACATCCGGTGGTTGACACCGCCGCCGCAGCGCACCGCGTACTTCTCCAGGGCGCGCAGCCCCGGCAGCGTCTTGCGGGTGTCGCGGATGGCCGCGCCGGTGCCGGCGACCGCGTCCACCCAGGTCCGGGTGAGGGTGGCGACGCCGCTGAGATGGCACAGCAGGTTCAGCGCGGTCCGTTCGGCGGTGAGCAGCCCCCGCACCGGGCCGTTGACCTGGGCCACGGCCTGGCCGGGGGTGATGCGGTCGCCGTCGGCGGCGGTGAGAGTGACAGTCACCGCGCGGCCGAGCACGGTCTCGAACACGGCGGCGACGACCGGCAGCCCCGCCACCGTCCCCGCCGCCCGGCTGACCAGGGCACCGTGCCCGACCAGCGCGGCATCGACGGTCGCGGCCGAGGTGGCGTCGAGGGCACCGGGTGGTTCGGTGGCGCCACCGCTGGCCCCGGTCGGTCCCATGGTGGCGGCGCCGGGGTCCGCGGTGGGGTCGGCGGTCCAGCCGGGCAGGTCCTCGGCCAGGGCGAGACCGATGACGGCGACCACCTGGTCGGCGTCCAGACCGGCCGCGGCCAGCTGACTGCGCGTACCCGGCGACAGCCGTCCGGTGTGCACTGGCGGCCCGGGCTGGAAGCCGTGGCCGGGCTGGGAGCCCTGGGAGCCCTGGTTGAGCTGGGGGCTCTGGCCGGTGGCAGAGCGCAGGGTCGCCGGGCCGGGGGCGTGCGGGGCGGTCATGACCCGGTCCGGGCGGGTTCGGCGGTCGGCTGGGCGGGTGCGATGGCTTCGATCTCCACGACGAGCTCCCCTTCGGGGCCGAGCCGGGTGAGGACCCGGCCGAGCCAGTGCGCGTCGTCGCGTTCGCCGAAGTCCTCCCGCCAGTGTGAGCCGCGGGTCTCGGTACGGGCGGCGGCGGCGGCGACCAGCGCCGTCGCGACGGTGCGCAGGTTCGTCATCTCCCAGGCCGGCGGGCCCGCGGTCACCGTGGCGCCGCTGACCCGCAGATCACCGAGGCCGGCGAGGACCTTGGCGGTCGCGCGCAGACTCTCGGCGCTGCGCAGCACACCGGCGCCGTCGGTCATCGTCCGGGCCAGGTCGGCCCGTTCGGTCGGGTCGGTCAGCCCGCTGCCCCGCCCCACCACGGGTGCGGCCGGGACGACGTCGCGCTGCCGACGCGCCCCACCGCCAGCACCGCCACCGCTGCCGTCGCCGTCGCCGTCGCCGGACTGCCCGGCGATGTGGCTGGCGATCCGCGCGGCGAACACCAGCCCCTCGAGCAGGCTGTTGGACGCCAGCCGGTTCGCACCGTGCACACCGGTGCAGGCCACCTCGCCGCACGCGTACAGCCCGGGAACGGTGGTGCGTCCCCACAGGTCGGTGCGGACCCCACCGGAGGCGTAGTGGGCGGCCGGCGCGACCGGGATCGGCATGCTCACCGGGTCGACGCCGAACGACCGGCACCGGGCGGTGATCGACGGGAACCGCCCCTCGATCATCCGCACGCCGAGGCCACGGGCGTCCAGGTAGAGATGGTCGACCCCCTGGGCGGCCATCACCCGTGACATCTGCTTGGCCACGACGTCGCGTGGTGCGAGGTCGGCCAGCGGATGCGCGCCGTCCATCACCCGTCCCCCGGCGGCGTCGACCAGCACCGCGCCCTCGCCCCGCATCGCCTCGCTGACCAGCGGCTGCTGTCCGTCGGCTGACGCGGCGGCCCGGGCGTTCTCGGCCGCGCCGTGGCCGGGTGGCACCCACAGCGCCGTCGGATGGAACTGGACGAACTCCAGGTCGGCGACCACCGCGCCGGCCCGCAACGCCAACGCCACCCCGTCGCCGGTGGACACCCGCGGGTTCGTCGTCAAGGCGAAGATCTGGCCCATCCCGCCGGTCGCGAGCACCACGTGCGGGGCGGTGACCGCCCCGACGCCGTCCTGGCTGCCCGCGCCGAGCACGTGCAGGGTCGCCCCGGCGGCCCGGCCGTCCGCGTCCAGCAGCAGATCGAGGACGAGGGCGTTCTCGATCACCTCGATCGCCGGGTCGGCCCGCACCGCGGCGATCAGCGCCCGTTCCACCTCGAGACCGGTGGCGTCACCGCCGGCGTGGACGATCCGGTTACGCAGATGACCACCCTCGCGGGTCAGTGCGAACGAGCCGTCGGCGGCCCGGTCGAACCGGGCACCGAGTTCGGCGAGTTCCCGGACCCGCGCCGGCCCCTCGTCCACGAGCACCCGGGCGGCCGCGACGTCGCACAGCCCCACCCCGGCGACCAGCGTGTCGGTGAGATGGTCGGCGGGTGAGTCCTCGGCGGCCAGCGCCGCGGCGATCCCGCCCTGGGCCCAACGGGTGGAACCGGCATCCAGCTGGGCCTTCGTGACCAGCAGGACACGGGCGGCGGGCAGCTCGCGGCGCGCGTGCAGCACGGTGGTCAGGCCCGCGATCCCCGACCCGATGACGACGATGTCAGCGGCGCGGCTCCACCCCGGGCGGGGTGCGCCGAGCCGGCAGGGCAGCACTGTCACCGGGTGGCCAGGACCGATCGGCTGACCGGAACGGCACCGGCGCCGGCGCCGGCCGCGTTCGCCGGCACCGTGAGGTCGCCGCGCAGACTGGCCGGGTCATGCGGCAGCGCCTCGGCGGGGTCGCCACCCTGACCGATGATGCGGTTCTCGGCGTCGACGAACAGCACCCGCGGGACGTACCGGCGTGCCTCGGCGTCCTCCATCATCCCGTAGGCGATGATGATGACCAGGTCACCCGGGTGCACCAGACGGGCCGCGGCCCCGTTGATGCCGATCACCCCGCTACCGGCCGGCCCCGGGATGGCGTAGGTCTCCAACCGGGCACCGTTGTTGATGTCCACGATCGTCACCTGCTCGCCGGGCAGCAGGTCCGCCGCCTCGAGCAGGTCGGAGTCGATCGTGACCGAGCCCACGTAGTTCAGGTCGGCCTGGGTCACCGTAGCTCGATGGATCTTGGCGGTCAGCATGGTGCGCAACACGGTCAGGCCCCCTGACGGTCGGCGGGGAGAACGGGTTCGGCGGTGCGAGTCGGTTCGGCGGTGTGCGCGGGTTCGGGGCGTTCGGCGCCCTGGGCGGGCACAGTGACGTCGGCGGGCACAGTGACGTCGGCGGGCACGGTGACGTCGGCCGACAGCTCGAGCGAGACATTGTCGATCAGACGGGTGCTGCCCACACGGGCCGCGACGAGCAGCAGCGCCGGCCCGGCCCGCACCGGCCCGAGATCATCCGGGCTGGCGAGCGTCAGGTAGTCGACCTGGACTTCCGTCGCCGCATCGAGCACGTCGCGGGCGGCCGCGAGCACCTGCGGCGCCGCGCCGCCGGCGGCGGCCGCGGCCTGTCCGGCCCGCAGTGCGCCGGACAGCGCCAGCGCGTCCTGACGCTGACTCGGCGAGAGGTAGACGTTGCGGCTCGAACGGGCGAGCCCGTCGGCCTCGCGGACGGTCTCCACTCCGATCACCGTCACACCGAAGGCCAGATCGGCGACCATCCGCCGGATGCACACCAGCTGCTGGGCGTCCTTGCGTCCGAAGAACGCCAGGTCCGCCCGGACCAGATGCAGCATGGTCGCCACCAGGGTCAGCATCCCGTCGAAATGACCCGGTCGGGACGCCCCCTCCAGCACCTCGCCCAGCGGACCGGCGCTCAGCCGGACCAGGGGTGGCGTCTCGTGCACCATGGTCGGCGCGAAGACGACGTCCACCCCCTCCCGGGCGCAGATCGCCAGATCGGCCTCGAGGGTCCTCGGATATCGATCCAGATCCTCACCGGCGCCGAACTGCAGGGGATTGACGTAGATGGTCGCGACCACCTGGTCGGCCTGTGCCCGCGCCGCCCGCAACAGGCTGGCGTGCCCCTCGTGCAGCGCTCCCATGGTCATCACGACAGCCCTGGTGGACGGGGGAGCCCCCTGGGCCGGGCCGGCGGCGGTAGGCGGGAGCGCGGCGAGCGCGGCATGTAGCGAGGCCCGGTCCCGGGCGACTACCGGCGGACGAAGCCGCTGGTCACGGTCCCGTTCGGGCGCGGAGGAAAGATCGATGATCATTGCTTCTCGTTCCAGTCCTCGGGTGGGTACCGGACGTCGAGCGACACTGTAACTCGCCTGCAATGGTTCCCGCGACCCACTGTGACCCGCGCTGCGCCGAGCTGCATCGCCCTGTGTCGTCCCGTGGCGATCTCGAGAACTGTTTCCAGTATTTTCCTTTTGTCTTATTTGGTTTTTTTGGTGTTCTTGTCGGCCCTGCTCGGACGCCTGGCACGACGGCCGCCGGCCGGACCGACGGCGAGGCCGGTCCGGCCGGCGGCCGGTGCGATGCGGTGCGGCGAGACGGCTGGATGTGGCAGGAACGGCCGGGTGGTCGCGGGTGGCTTCCGGATCAGGCGGGGGGAGCCCACCACCGGGGCGTGGCACGGTGCTGGGCCGGGGTGGGCCGGGCCCGGGCAGGCGGAGCCGGGACGGGCAGGGCCGTGGCGGGCAGGACGGGAACGTCCAGGCCGGGGCTCGGGAGCCTGGAACCGCGCGGGCCGAAGGCACCCAGGTCAGGGTCGTCCAGGTCAGGGTCGCCCAGGTCAGGCTGGGACTGGTCAGGATGGGACGGGGCGTGGCCGGACGGGTCGTGGTCGTGCGGGTTGGCGAGGTCCTGCCACACGCGGTTCTCCAGCAGGGTGAGCACGGCGGGCATGAGGATCACGCGGATGAGGGTGGCGTCCAGCAGGATGGCGGCGCCGAGGCCGACGCCGAGCTGCTTCATGCTGACCTGGGAGAGCGTGGCGAAGATCGAGAAGACGGCGACCATGATGACGGCGGCGCTGGTCACGACCCCGGCGCTGCGGCGCACACCGACGGTCACCGCGTCCCGCATGGGCAGGCCGGCCTGGCGGGCCTCCCGCACCCGGCTGAGCACGAAGACCTGGTAGTCCATCGACAGGCCGAACAGGATCACGAACAGCATCAGGGGCAGCCAGATGGTGATCGCCCCGGTGGAGGTGTAGCCGAGCAGGCCGTCGGCCCAGTGATGCTGGAAGACGGCGGCGAGCAGGCCGTACGCGGCGCCGACGGAGAGCAGGTTCAGTCCGACGGCGACCGCGGCGACCAGGGCGCTGCGGAACGCGGCCAGCAGCAGCACGAACGCGAGCACCAGCACGAAGCCGATGATCAGCGGTGTACGGGTGTGCAGGCGGTCGTTGAAGTCCACGGAGCCGGCGGTGGGGCCGGTGACGTCCGCGTGCAGGTTCACCGCGGCCGCCGCGATCGTCGCCGGGATCACCGTGGTGCGCAGTTCGTGCAGGGCCCGGACCGACACGCCGTCGGTGCCGCTGCCCGCGACCGGGATCGAGACCTTCGCGACCTGCTGGTCGGGGGTGTACGTGACCTGCACCGGTTCGAACATCTGGCCGGTGGTGGTCGCCCGTCGGCGCAGGTCGTCAAGGGCGCGCTGCGCCGCCGGGGCGGTCAGGGCGGAGCCGTCCGTGCTGGAGACGACCACGGACGCCGCGACCTGGCCGCCGGGGAAGGCCGCTGACAGCCGCTCGTACGTCGCCATGATCGGCAGCTTGCGGGGGATGTCGTCGACGCCGGGCTCGGCGGTGTGCATCCCGAGCGCCGGCAGGGTGAGCAGGACGAGCAGCCCGCCGGTGATCGCGGCGACCGGCTTCGGCCGGCGCAGCAGCCGTCCCAGCACTCCCGGCTTCGCCAGTTCGCGCTGGTAGGCGGCCGCTGTCCGCGAGGCCGTCCCGCCGGAGGCGGAAACCGAACCGGACGCGGCGCCGCCGGCCGCCGAGTGGCCGCCGGCGCGGCGGCGGCGCCAGGGCAGGCGCAGCAGTTCGACCCGGTCGCCCAGCAGGGAGAGCACGGCGGGCAGGACGGTCAGGGAGCCGAGCACGGCCACCAGCACGACGATGATCGTGCCGACGGCGACGCCGTTGAACGTCGAGATCCCGGTGAGCAGCAGACCGGCCATCGACACCGCGACAGTCAGACCGGAGATGAGCACGGCATGCCCGGACGTGTCGGCGGCGATCTCCAGGGCCCGTTCGGGGCTGTGTCCGGCGGCGCGTTCCTCCCGTTCCCGGCGGATGTAGAACAGGGCGTAGTCGACGCCGACCGCGAGGCCGATCAGCAGCATCACCGAGGTGGCGGTCTCATCGGTCGGGAACGCCCGGCTGGCGAAGGCGACCAGGCCGATCGCGGCGACGAACGAGGTCAGGGCCAGCGCCATCGGGATCAGCGCGGCGACGACCGCGCCGAACACGGCGAGCAGAATGCCGAGCGTCAACGGGATCGCGAGCAGTTCGGCGCGCTTGAAGTCCTTGCCGACGGTGGCGCTGAGCGCCTTGTCGGAACTGGCGTCCCCGAACTGTTCGACGGACACGCCCGGATGCGCGGCGTGGACGGCGGCGACCGCGTCGAGCGTCGGGTCGACCTTGGCGCCGTCGCGCAGATCGAAGGTCACCAGTACCGACCGCAGGTCGTGGGAGACCAGACCCGGATCGGTGCGCACGCCGGGCGCGGCCACGGGTGCGCGTAGTCCGGTGGCCACCCCGGTGGCCTGGATGCGGGTGGCGGTGTCGGTCAGCGCCGCGTGGATCCGCGGGTCGGCGAGCAGCGCCGACGGGTCCGCCGCGGGGGTCGCCCGCTGGATGAGGACGTTCTCGCTGTCGGTGTCGACCCAGCCGTGCGCGGTCAGGGTCTGTTCGGCTCGGCCCGACTCGCCGAGGCCCTCGTCGGCGTCGGTGAGGGTGTGGGTGCCGATCAGGCTGCCGAGGAGGATCGCGAGGACGACCCCCACCAGCCAGCCACCGACGGCCGGTCTCCGGTGGCGCACACTCCAGCGCGCCGCCCGCGCGGCGAGGTGCGTCGGCTGCCGGGACGGGCCGTCCGCCCATCCCGGCCCGGGTGCCTGACCTGGGATTTCGCCTGCTGTACGAGGTGTCGTTCGCATGGGAACGACGATCTCGTCTCGACCGTTCAAGGTCACTGCGGCGAGCTACCGAATGCCTACTGTGGCCCGCCGCCGACCGCGGACTATGGCCTTCCGCCCTGCCGGGGTGGGGTTGTCCCCACCCCGGCCCCCGTCCGTCCGTCCAGCCGGGCCGTCCGTCCAGCCGGGCCGTCCGTCCAGCGGGGCCGTTCGTCCAGCGGGGGAGTGCGGGTCAGGCGCCGGAGAGGTAGTCCTTGAAGGAGATGCCGGTGAGGCGCTCGTAGGCCTCGACGTAACGGGCGCGGGTCGCCTCGACGACGTCGTCCGGCAGCTCCGGGCCGGGCTCGGTCTTGTCCCAACCGGTGCTGACCAGGTAGTCCCGGATGAACTGCTTGTCGAACGACGGCTGCGAGCTGCCGGGAGCCCAGGTGTCCTCGGGCCAGAACCGGGACGAGTCGGGGGTGAGCACCTCGTCGGCCAGACGTAGGGTGCCCTCGGCATCGTGGCCGAACTCGAACTTGGTGTCGGCGAGCAGGATGCCGCGCTCGGCGGCCAGGTCGCTGGCCCGGCCGAAGATCTGCAGGGTGAGTCGCTCGAGCTCCGCGGCGAGCTCCGCGCCGACCCGGCCGGCGGCGTCGTCCCGGCTGATGTTCTCGTCGTGCTGGCCGATCGGTGCCTTCGTGGACGGGGTGTAGATCGTCGTGGGCAGCTTGCTGCCGTCGACCAGGCCTTCGGGCAGCGGGTGGCCGCTGACGGCGCCGCTGCGGTTGTAGTCCTTCAGACCGCTGCCGGTGAGGTAGCCGCGGGCCACGCACTCGATCAGCACCATGTCCAGGCGGCGGCACAGCATCGACCGGCCGCGCAGCTGCTCGGTGTACGGCGCGAGCTCGGCCGGATACTCATCCACGTTGGAACTGATGACGTGGGACGGGACGAGATCGGCGAGCTGGTCGAACCACCACAGCGACAGCCCGGTCAGCACGGCGCCCTTGTCCGGGATCTCGGTGGGCAGGACCACGTCGAACGCCGAGATCCGGTCGCTGGCGACCAGGAGCACGGCGTCGTCCCCGACGGCGAACAGCTCCCGCACCTTGCCCGAACCCAGGTGGGTGAGCCCGGCGAACTCCTCATGTGTCAGCGGCATGTCCTGACCGTACCCATCCTCACCTGCTGCTGGTTCGGTTCCACCGCGTCCGGTGAATCGCCGGCCGATGGCCGCGGCATCCCGTGTGATCGGCAGATCATGATCGATGGTGGGCCCTGTTGGGTGGCGGAGGCTGACGGGAGCAGGGCTGCGTGGACATCTGGCGCGCTTGTCTGGTCGGTGCGGGACGACCTGAGCATGGGATCTACGGGACGGTCCTGACGGCGGGGCTGATCGCCGCGCAGGATCCGAAGGTCGACCCGCTCGGGCAGATCGTCATCGACGTCCTGATCACGGTGGCCGTGTTCTGGCTGGCCCATGGCTACGCGCACGCGGTCGCCCGGCCGCTTGGGCCCGACGAGGTGCCGGGGCCGCCGCGGCGGGGACTGCGGCTGGCCCGGTCGGCCATGGTGGAGAACTGGCCGCTGGCCCGGGCCTCGGTCCTCCCGATCGCCGTGCTGGCGCTGGTCCGGCTGCTGGGTGCGTCGATGGACGACGCGCAGGAGGCCGCGTTGTGGACCTGCGTCGTCCTGCTGACCCTGTGGGGCCTGCGGGCCGGCCAGGCCGCGGGTCTGGGCGGCTGGCGGCTGGTGCGCTACACCAGCGGCAGCGCCCTGCTCGGTGTGGTGCTCGTCGTCCTCGAGATCGCGATCCACTGACGATCGGAAGCCGGCTCGCCGCGAGGCCAGCTGGTGCGCCGCGAGGCCAGCTGGTGCGCGTCCCGTCCCGCCCCGCCACGCCCCGCAACCGGCCTCAGAGCAAGATCGGTCTACGCGGGTCGTTGTGGGGGCATATCGGACACGAACACCCCCACGGCGACCCCTGTGCACCCTGCATACCCGTAGCCCTCGATGGCCGCGTCGCGGAGCGTGGTCATGGTCGGTGGGCGGCGCTGTGCTGTCTGAACAAGCCGGCAGGGTCTCCATGTCTGACATCGTGGCCGACTTCGGTGCGATGATCCATGCGGACGACGTCGACCATCTAGCTGATCTTCCGTATGCGGAGCGTTCCGCTTTCCTGTTGGATCTCTCGTTGCTCGGAGAGGCCGTCGGTCGGGTCTGCGCGGCGAACGATCCGGGTTTTCTGCGGATCAACTACGAGGTTCTCGGGAACCTCTGGCCGCATCTGCACGGCCACGTGCGTGCCCGGTACACCTGGGAGGAGGAGCGTTTCCGGGTGGGGCCCGTGCATCTGTACGGCGAGGTGCGCCGCGATGCGCAGTACGCTGCCGGCCCGGCGCACGATGCCCTGCGCGCCCAGCTCATCGACAGACTTCGCGCGGTCACCCGGGAGGCCTACGGCGAGGATGAGCGTCGCCGCTGAGAGAACGGGAGGCGGGGTCTGTGCGCTGGCAGGTGACGGGTCGGCGGCTCGCCTTCGCCACGCCGTGGCTCGGCGTGTGGTTTCTGGACGTGGAACGGCCCGACGGCACGGCCGGCGAGTATCACGTGGTGCAGCTGCGGGACCTGGCGGTGGTCGCCGCCGTGGACGAGACGGACCGGGTGCTGATGATGTGGCGACACCGGATCGCCACGGACAGCTGGGGGTGGGAACTTCCCATGGGTCTGGTCGAGGACGGCGAGGATCCGCAGGCCGCCGGAGCGCGGGAACTCGAGGAGGAGACCGGCTGGCAGCCCGGGACGATCAGCCCACTGATCTATGCGGAACCCGCCGGTGGAATTACCAACACCCGCCATTTTCTTTTCCGCGCCGACGGCTGTGTCCAGGTCGGTGCACCCACCGAACGCAACGAATCCGACCGTGTCGCGTGGATCCCGCTCGCCGAGCTGCGCGGGATGATCGAACGCCGGGAGGTCGTCAGTGGCGCCACGATCGTCGGCGTGCTGTCGTTGCTGCTCGGTCGTCCTGCTCACCCTGCTTGACGTCGAGCCCTCCTCCCTGCAGGCCGGGCTGGACCAGGTGCGGGCCTCCTACGGATCGATGCAGAACTACGCGACCGAGGGGCTCGGTCTGAGCCCCCGGACGCTGCGGGCCCTGCGGACAAAGCTCCTCGTCGGTCAGGCCCGACAGCCCCCGTGTCACGGCGGACGGCACGCTCCGCGGCGAGCAGGAGGACGCGCGGATCCAGCGGGCATCCTCCTGCTCGTCCTGCGGGACGCTCGTCGAAAAGCTGCCGTTGAACATCCGGGAATGGGCCTGCGCTTGTGGTGCGGTCCACGACCGGGATGTGAACGCGGCACGGAATGTTCTCGCGGCGGGGCTCGCCGTGATCGCCTGCGGAGACGGAGTGAGACCACCCCACTCCTAGAGTGGGGAGGCGTCTGTCAGTGAAACAGGAAAACCTGTCCGCGAGGGTGGGAATCCCCGGTCTTCAGGCCGGGGAGGATGTCAAGACACTGACCAGTACGGAAACCGCCGGCGCGGATGCGGCCAGGCCGACGACGCGGCTCGGGTTCAACACCCGGGTGTCCTTTACCGCCGGCGAGGCGGGACGCGGGCTGCGTGACGGCATCGAGCTGTTCAGGGCGGCCGAGGAGCTCGGCTACCAGTCCGGCTGGGCCTACCAGCGGCACTTCGACAACTACCTGTCCTCGCCGCTGCCGTTCTTCGCCGCCGCCGGGCAGCACACCAGCCGGATCACCTTCGGCAGTGCGGTCATCCCGATGCGCTACCAGGAGCCGATCCTGCTGGCCGAGGCGGCCGGCACCACCGACCTGCTCACCGGCGGACGGCTCCAGCTGGCCTTCTCCAGCGGTTCCGACACCTGGGACGACGTCTTCGGCGCCGTCGACACGGACGCCCGCACCGAGGGCCAGCGGCGGCTACGCCGGTTCCTGGCCGGTGTCTCCGGCGAGGTGCTGCACACCGTCACCGAGCATCGGCCGCCCGGCCCCCCGGTCGGCACCGAGCTGCGGGTGACCCCGCACAGCCCGGGCCTGCGCGAACGCATCTGGTACGGCTCCGGTCACGTCGACTCGGCGGTGAACGCGGCCCGGCTCGGGCTACGGCTGATCACCGGGACCATTCTGCGTGGACTGGCCGAGGGGGAGACCTTCGGCGAGTACCAGGCCCGCCTCATCGGCGAGTACCGGGCCGCCTGGACGGCCACCCACGGCACCCCGCCGCCGCCGGTCGCGGTGTCCGCGTCCGTGCTGCCCGGGCCGACCGGCGAGCTGCGCGAGACCTACGCCGCCTACGACCTGGAACGACGCACCTACGGGCCGGCCGCGTCCCGGCCGCAGGGCGCCCTGCCGCCGATCAGACTCGCCGAGCTGCCGGCCGGCTTCGCGATGAGCCCGGTCTACCACGGAGATCCGGACGCGGTGGCCGCGGCGGTGCTCGCCGACCCGGGTATCTCGGTCGCCGACGAACTGGTGCTGTTCCTGCCGCCGGCCTTCGGCCTCGACCAGAACATCCGCCTGATCACCGACCTGGCCACCACCGTCGCCCCGGCCCTCGGCTGGACCCCGGCCGATCCCACGTAGGCCACGCCTGACCGGATTTGATCGACTACGCTTCTGGAGTGGATGCCTCGCTCCCGACGGAGAACAGTCTTCCGTTCGGTAGACCTGGCCGGTTCTGGCGAGGAAATCTGCACACCCATACGGACCGGTCCGACGGGGCGCTGTCGCCGGCGGAGACGGCGCGGCACTACCGGCAGGCCGGTTACGACTTCCTGGCGATCACCGATCATTTTCGAGCCAGGTTCGGGTTCCCGCTGGTCGACACCCGTGACCTGCGCACCGAGGGATTCACGACCCTGATCGGTGCCGAGCTGCACGCGCCGCGTACGGAGTTCTCCGACGAGTGGCACATCATCGCGGTCGGCCTGCCCCTGGGCTTCCCGCCGCCGGGGCCTGGGGAGACCGGCCCGGCACTGGCCCGCCGGGCGCGGGCGGCGGGTGCGTTCATCGGTATGGCGCATCCGGCGGCGTCCCTGCTCACCCTGGCGGATGCCGAAAGCCTCGACGCGGCCCACGCCGTCGAGGTGTTCAACGCACTGGCGGCACTGGAGGACCGCGGCGACAGCTGGCACCTCACCGACATCCTGCTGGGCCGTGGCCACCGCCTGGGTGCCTACGCCGCCGACGACGCGCATTTCCAGCCTCAGGATCCGCCGGCCTGCGCCGGCTGGGTGCACGTCCGCGCCGTCGCCCTCGATCCGAACGAACTCCTGGCCGCTCTCAAAGCCGGCCACTACTACGCGAGCACCGGCCCCGAACTACACGATGTCGAGCTGCGTGAGGGTCAGATCACCGTCCGGTGTTCGCCGGTGCGCAGGATCCTGCTGACCGGTGGCGTCCCGGGCAAGCAGGTGCTGGTGGGAAAAGAACTGACGGAAGGCTCACTCCCGGTCGCGATGTTCGGTGACGGCTACTGCCGGGTCACCGTCGAGGACGCCGCCGGCGGCCGCGCCTGGACCAACCCCATCCACCTTCGACGTCCCGCTCAGGTCAGGGCGGCCAGCGCGTCGAAGACGCCGGTGAGGCGTTCGGTGTAGCGCTCGGGGCGGCTGACCTCGTCCAGGCGGGGCTCGTCCAGGGGGAGATCGCGTTCGGCGGCCTGTTTGCGCAGGGTGTCGCGGAAGGGGATACCGGTCTGCCAGGTCTCCATCGCCGCGGCCTGGGTGATGGCGTAGGCGTCCTCGCGGGACAGGCCCGTCTCGACCAGTTCGAGCAGCACCGCCGAGGTGTAGACCAGGCCGCCGGTGGCGTCCAGGTTCGCCCGCATCCGGGCGGTGTCGACGACCAGGCCGCGGACCAGCCGGGTGGTCAGGTGCAGCAGGTAGTCGACGCCGGCGGACGCGTCCGGCAGGGCGATCCGCTCGGTGGACGAGTGGGAGATGTCCCGCTCATGCCACAGCGGCACACCTTCGAGCACCGGGACGTACTGGGCGCGGACGATCCGGGCGAGGCCGGCGATGCGCTCCGACATGATCGGGTTCTTCTTGTGCGGCATCGCCGAGGAACCCTTCTGCCCGGAGCCGAACGGCTCGGACAGTTCGCGGACCTCGGTGCGCTGGCCGTGGCGGACCTCCAGCGCGATCGCCTCACACACGGTGGCGAGCCCCGCGAGCGCGGCCACCCAGTTCGCGATGCCGTCGCGCAGCACCACCTGGGTGGCGACCGGGGTCGGGCGCAGCCCCAGCTTCTCGGCGACGTGGATCTCGACGTCCGGCTCGATGTTGGAGTAGGTGCCCACCGCGCCGGAGATCTTCGCGAGGCCGACCTCCGTGCGGGCGGTGCGCAGCCGGTCACGGCAGCGGGCCAGGCCGAACGCGAGGTCGGCGACCCGGTGGCCGAACACGGTCGGTTCCCCGTGGATGCCGTGGGTGCGTCCGACCCGCAGGGTGTTCCGGTGCTCGAGGCCAAGATCACGCAGGGCGGCGACCAGGGTGTCGGCCTTCGCGAGCAGCAGGTCGGTGGCCTCGACGAGCTGCAGGGCGAGCGCGGTGTCGAGCAGGTCCGACGAGGTCATCCCGAAATGGACGTAGGCGGCGGCCGAGCGGGGCTCGGTGTTGTCCGCCCAGGCCGACAGGAAGGCGATCACGTCATGCTGGGTGACGGCCTCGATCTCGGCGACCGCCTCGGGCGTCGGCGCGGGGGCGGCCCGGACCGGTTCGACGCTGTCGGCGGGAATCCGGCCGGCGGCGGCATGGGCCTCGCAGACCAGCACCTCGACCTGACACCACAGTTCGTACTTGTGTGCCTCCGACCAGACCCGGCCCATCTCGGGCAGGGTGTAGCGGCCGATCACTGACCGGCGCCGACGCTGGCCCCGGCGCCCGCGGTGGCGTCCGCGGGGGCGGCGAGCGCGGCGAGGCCGTCGGCGGCGGCGCGCTCGAAGTCATCCTTGAACTCGGCGAGCCGCAGGCTCAGGTCCGGGTCGGCAAGCGCCAGGATCTGGGTGGCGAGGATCGCCGCGTTCGTCGAGTTGTTCAGGCCGACGGTCGCCACCGGCACACCCGGCGGCATCTGCGCGATCGCGAGCATCGAGTCCATCCCGTCCAGCGCCCCACCGGAGATCGGCACGCCGATGACCGGCAGTGTCGTCATGGACGCGACGGCGCCGGGCAGCGCCGCGGCCAGGCCCGCCCCGGCGATCACCACGGAGATCCCGCGGCCGCGCAGCTGACCCACGTACTCGGCCAGTGCGCGCGGTGCGCGGTGCGCCGAGATCGACACCTCCTCGTACCCCACGCCGAACCGCTCGAGGGTCGCGCCGGCCTTGCTCATCGTCTGGGCGTCCGACGGCGATCCGAAGACGATGGCCACCCGTGCCTGCCCCGGCGCGCTGCTGCTCTGCGACACGCTCTGCTCCTGTCCCTGTCGATATCGTTGTCAGTGCCCGCGCGTCAGGCGCCGGCGGTGTGGCGCATCCGGGACGGATCCCCGATGTCGGTGCGGTAGTGCGCGCCGGCCAGCGAGATCCGGCTGACCGCCTCATATGCAGATCCTCGTGCGGATTCCAGGTTGGAGCCGATCGCCGTGACGGACAGCACGCGCCCGCCGGCCGACACCACCTGACCATGCTCGTCCCGCCTGGTCCCCGCATGCAGGACGTCCACGCCGGTGAGGGCATCGGCCGCGGCCAGGCCCCGGATCGGATCACCCAGCCGCGGTGACTGCGGGTAGCCGGCCGCGGCGACGACGACGGTGATCGCGGCGCCCGAACGGAACCGCGGTGTGGTCCGTCCCGTCAACACGTCGGTCAGCGGGGTCGACAGCAGCGCGAGGATCGCCTGCGTCTCGGGATCACCGAACCGGACGTT
Organism: Frankia umida; assembly: GCF_023242945.1. Taxonomy (NCBI): domain Bacteria; kingdom Bacillati; phylum Actinomycetota; class Actinomycetes; order Frankiales; family Frankiaceae; genus Frankia; species Frankia umida. The sequence continues at coordinate 291,199 of NZ_JALKFT010000001.1, read as the reverse complement.
GAACTCCACCACCCGCAGGCCCCTGCCGGTCAGCGCCAACCCCGCGTACAGCAACCCGCTGAACGGGGTGCCGCGCCGCGCCATCTCGTCGACCGTCGGCCGGATCACCTTCTGGACGATCTCGGCGGACAGCCCGTGCGACGCCCACGGCAACGGGGTGTACGCACCCATCCCGCCGGTGTTGGGCCCGGTGTCCCCGTCTCCCACCCGCTTGTGATCCTGTGCCGGGAGCAACGGCATGATCGCCCCGGACTCGGTGACGATCGCGAACAGCGACACCTCCGGCCCGTCCAGGTACTCCTCGAGGACGACCCGGTCATCCGGCCCGCGCAGACTCGCCCGCACCGCCGCGACGGCGGCCTCGCGATCCTCGGTGACGGTGACGCCCTTACCCGCCGCGAGCCCGTCGTACTTGACGACGTACGGCGGGCCGAACGCGTCCAGATCGGCGAGCGCCGGCTCGACCTCGGTATGGTCGCGGGCGGCCGCCGTCGGCACCCCCGCCGCACGCATCACCTGCTTCGCGAACGCCTTACTACCCTCAAGCCGCGCCGCCGCCGCGCTCGGCCCGAACACGGCGAGCCCCCGACGGCGCACCTCGTCCGCCGCCCCTGCGACCAGCGGCACCTCCGGCCCGATCACCGTCAGATCCGCGCCCACCTGTTCGGCGAGCACCGCGACCGCGTCCGGATCGCCGACATCCAACGAGCGCGGCTCGGCGATGTCCGCCGTACCCGCGTTACCCGGGGCGCAGACCAGCGCGTCCACCCGCGGATCACGGGCCAGCGCCCGGCACAACGCGTGCTCACGCCCACCCGAGCCGACGACCAGAATCCTCATGCGCTTCCCTCATCGACGTCGGAGCGCCGATACCGAAATGCGAGCCAGCCGGGTCGAGTCACCCTGACACACTAGCGTGCCAGCTGATCATCTCGCCCGCCGTGCGAGTTTGCTCGCTTCGGCTTCGGCGGTGTCACAGGCCGACGCCGGATCGCCAGAGAAGGTGTGCCATCCCGTGGACGAGTTGGAGTGCGCAGCGTCGGGCGTCGACCTCGGCCATGCCCGCCACGATGGCGGCGGCGTCGACGGGCCAGACCCGGACCTCGCGTCCGAGCACCGTCAGCGGGGCCGGATCGTCGCGGCCCTCGAAGGTGCGACCGTCCGGCTCGACGAAAAGGTGCAGGGAACGACCCGCCGTGGGGAACGACTCGCACCGCCAGTAGAGCAGGGGCCAGGCCTGGAGCCGCTCTCGCCGGTGCGGTCGGCGTCGGCGACGCTCCTGGGACGTGCCCGGTCGTCCGGTGACCCGGTGGTGTCGCTGCGATCCGCGCCGCCCTTCGGTCTCGTGCCGCGAGCCGTCGGGGCCGCTCAGATCATCGGCGTGGGGCGGGTCGGCGACCAGGTGGTGCGGATCGTCGGCGAGGTGGTGGGCCTCGTCGGCGAGGTGCTGCGGGTCGGCGGCCAGGGGGGGTGGGTCGTCCGGGCGGGGTGGGCGGCCGTCGAGGTGATGCCAGGGGTCGAGGCGATCAAGATGGTCGAGGCGGCGCAGCTGGTCGATGCCGGTGGTGGGGCCTGGGCTGGTGCCGAGGTCGATGCCACTGCCGAGGTCGAGGCTGGCATCGGGGTGCGAGGGGACGGGGTGTCGGGTGGTGGATCGGCGCGGCCGGGCACCGTAGGCACGGACGGTCACGGGGGGGACGAGGTGCTCCGCGGCGCAGAAGTCGAGGAAGTCGCGGAGCTGGGCGTCGACGTGGTTCGCGACGGCGGCGGCGCGTTCGAGTCGTTGGGCCTCGGCCCGCTTGGAACTGCGGATGGCGTGGCTGCCGCGGAGCAGGACATCGGTGAGGGTCTCGGGCAGGGCTTCGCCGGTGGGGGAGAAGCCGACCGGCCAGGCATCCGAGTCGGTGGGGTCGGCGCGGTGCAGGTAGCGGCGGCGCACCGCGGGGACGAGGGCCGTGGACGGTACCGGGGCCGCCTGGCCGGGCACAGAGCGATCATCACCCGATGACCGCGAGCCGATTGTGGTCACCGCCTTCACCCCACCCCACTATCGCAGTCCGTGACTGCACCAGCGTCACTGGTAACTCTGCGTTACGCAAGTGAGTGGCGTGGCGGAGCACGGGCCCGGCCGGGCCGGGGCGAGGTGAGGCGGGGTGAAGGTCGGGACGGAACGAGGCGGAACGGAACCAGACGGAACGGGCGGGGAGAGGTGCGGTCAGACCAGGTCGTTGATGACGAGGGTCTGGTCGCGACCGGGGCCGACGCCGATCGCGGACACGGGGGCGCCGGAGAACTCCTCCAGGGCGCGGATGTAGTCCTTGGCGTTGGCGGGCAGATCCGCGAAGTCGCGGACGGCGGAGAGGTCCTCGTGCCAGCCGGGGAGCTCGGTGTAGATCGGCTTGGCATGGTGGAACTCGGTCTGGGTCATCGGCATCTCGTCGACGCGTTCGCCGCCGATGTCGTAGCCGACGCAGATCGGCACCCGGTCGAAGCCGGAGAGCACGTCCAGCTTGGTGAGGAAGAGATCGGTCAGGCCGTTGACCCGGACCGCGTACCGGGCGATCACCGCGTCGAACCAGCCGGTGCGCCGGGCCCGGCCGGTGGTGACGCCGAACTCGCCGCCGATGCGGCGCAGCTCCTCGCCGACCTTGTTGTCCAGTTCGGTGGGGAACGGGCCGGACCCGACCCGGGTGGTGTAGGCCTTGATGATGCCGATCACCCGGTTGATCTTCGTCGGGCCGATGCCGGCACCGGTGGCGGCGTAGCCGGCGGTCGGGTTGGACGAGGTGACGAACGGGTACGTGCCGTGGTCGACGTCGAGCAGGGTGCCCTGGGAGCCCTCCAACAGGACGACCTTGCCCTCGCGCAGGGCGGTGTCCAGGATGAGGCCGGTGTCGGCGATGTGCGGGCCCAGGCGCTTGGCGTACTCGGCGTACTCGTCGCACACCTCGTCGAGTTCGATCCGGCGCCGGTTGTAGACCTTGACGAGGACCTGGTTCTTCTCCCGCAGCACGAGCTCGAGCTTCTTGCGGAAGATGCCCGGGTCGAGCAGGTCCTGCACGCGGATGCCGGTGCGGGCCACCTTGTCACCGTAGGTCGGGCCGATGCCGCGACCGGTGGTGCCGATCCGGGCCTTGCCGAGGTAGCGCTCGATCACCCGGTCCAACGCCCGGTGATGCGGCATGATCAGATGCGCGTTGGCGCTGATCAGCAGGCGGGAGACGTCGATCCCACGGGCGGCGAGGCCGTCCATCTCGGTGAGCAGCACGCCGGGGTCGATGACGACCCCGTTGCCGATCACCGGGATGCAGTCGGCACGCAGGATGCCACTGGGGATCAGATGCAGCGCGTAGCTGTCCGCCCCGATGACCACCGTGTGGCCGGCGTTGTTGCCGCCCTGATAGCGAACGACGTAGTCGACGGCGCCGCCCAACAGGTCGGTCGCCTTTCCTTTTCCCTCGTCGCCCCACTGGGCGCCGATGAGGACGAGAGCGGGCACTCGGGCGAGGTTACTAGGGATGACCGCCGCGCGTGGCCGAAGTGTCAGGTCAGACAGCGTCCGACCGTACGGACCGGCTCCGCGGGAGGCCTCCGACGGGCCTCAGACCAGGCCGAGGGCGCCGGCGACGGTGGGGTCGCTGTCGGCGAGGAAGGTGCGGCAACGGTCGGCCTCGGCCGTCTCGCCGATGACGGCGGCGGCCTGGCCGAGGACGGCGAGCGCACGCAGGAAACCGCGGTTGGGCTCGTGGGACCAGGGGATCGGACCGATGCCCCGCCAGCCGGCGCGGCGCAGCGCGTCCAGCCCCCGGTGGTAGCCGGTGCGGGCGTAGGCGTAGGCCTCGACCGTGCGACCCGCGGCGAAGGCCTGCTCGGCGAGAACCGCCCAGGCGGCGCTCAGCTCCGGCGTGGCCGCCGCGACGGCGCTGGGATCCGCACCGGCGGCCAGCGCAGCGGTGGCGGCCGCGTCCGAGGGCAACCGCGTGGGGGGCGGGCCGGACAGCAGGTTGTGACCGGCCGCGGTGCCGCCATGGCCGCTGTGGCTGCCGTGGCCCGAATCCGACGAGGTCATCATGACCTCATCCTGCCGCACCCGGTCGTGCGGTGCCGCACCGGGTCAGGAGCGGACGGTGACGTTCCACAGGTTCTCGCCGACCACACCGGCCTGGCCGTCGCTGGTCCGGGTCAGGTAGCCGTACAGCGCGGCGATGCCCTGCGACTGCGGGCCGAACTTGCCGTCGACGGTGAGCACGAAGCCCTTGTTGCGCATCGCGGCCTGCCAGACGAACGCGTCGGGCCGGACATCCCCGCCGTAGCTGGCGTTCAGGACGGTGCCGCTGAACGAGCCGTCGCCCATCTCCTGCCGGGCCCGGTCGAGGGTCATCGGCTGTTCGGCCGGGGTGAGGGCCTGCTCGATGACGTCACCGGAGCCGGAGCCGACGCTCGCCGGGCCGTTGTTGACCAGCCCCATCTTGCGGGAGCAGGACGGCCACGGCTGCCAGCCGCGGGAGTTGTACAGCTTGGCGGCGGCCTCGTCCTGGGTGGCCGGGGATGCCTGGTACGGGCGGCCGGAGTAGCCCAGGCCGTGCCAGGTCTGATCATCGAACTGGTAGGCGCCGGTGAAGCCGTTGCCCGTGTTGATCGCGTAGTTGCCGCCGGACTCGCACTGGCGGAGCTTGGCGAAGTCGTCAGCGGTGGCGGCCCCGGCCGGACTGGCGCCGACCGCGGTGACCGCGAGGCCGCTGCCCACCAGGGCGGTGACCGCGCCGGTGGTGCGCAGGATACGGGTCGCAGCCGAGGGGGCCTGCGCTGCCCGGTGCTTACCTCCACGCCGTGCTGACGGCATGTCAGTCCAATCCCGTGTCGCCTGCGGGGTGAGCTGTCGGGTTCGGACTGGGATGGCCCGGCCGGCGTGAGCCGACTTAACCCCAAGGACGTCCGGAGACGCCCGGTAGTGGTTCCCCCACTCCTGCCCATGTCGGTGCGCTCGGCCAGCCGCCTGGACAGTGGGCAGGACTCGGCGTCCGTCCCGACGGCATCGCCTGATGGCGAGTGAGCGGCACTCTAGCGATACCGGTCCAGGCCGTGCAAACCGGGGTGGTTCGTGGCAACCGGGCGACCCACGCACAAGGCGTGGCCCGGACGGGCCGCCCGATCGTGGAACACCGGTGCACCTCAGGGGTCGCTCCCGTGTACCCGAAGGGTTGGCCGGGTAGTACCTCGGTGCTCGGGGTGCCCCGGTGGGGGGTGGTGCGCCCGACCGGCCCGTTGACTCCCGCGCGCCGGAGATCGTCCGGGCTGTGCGGGGGGACCGGTCGGGTCGTGGCGTCACGCTGCCCGGCCTGTGCGGCCGGGGTGGGACGGCTGGCGCCGCCCGGGGCTTGTGTCCCCATGCCCCGGGCGGGTCGGACCAGATGCGGATGGTGCCGGATGGCGGCGTCGCAACCGGTCCAAGGACGCGTTGTGGGTGGCGTCCGGCTCAGTGCGGTGCGGCGGGTGGCTCAGCCGAAGGTGGCGTGCCATGTCGCCGGTCCGACGACACCGTCGGCGGCGAGACCCCTGGCGGACTGCAGCGCGCGGGCGGCAGCGGCGGAGCGTGGGCCGAAATGACCATCTGGGACGAGCGGGTAGCCGATCTGGCTCATCCGCGCCTGCCAGGCTCGTACGTCGGCGCGGTTCTGCCCGGCCAGCGCGGTCGAGAGGGTACGGGTGTACGAGGGCGTCGAGAGTGCCGCGGGGGCGACGGTCAGCGCGCCGCGCTGCGCGGTGCGGGACGCCTGCACCGCCGCGCCGGACGAGGAGCCGCCGGCGAGCTGCGCCGTGCCCATGCCACGGCCGCAGACCGGCCACTGCCCGAAGCCGGAACGCTGGGCCAGGCGCAGCGCGGCCTCGTCCTGGACCGCGGGTGCGGCCTGGTGCGGCAGGCCGGTGTAGCCGAGGCTGCGCCAGGTGCCGGCCGAGAACTGGTACGCCCCGAAGTAGCTGTTGCCGGTGTTCGTCGTGTAGTTACCGCCGGACTCGCACTGCCGCAGTCCTTCCCATGTGGTCGCCGCCTGCGCTGGACCGGCGACGGCGAGTGAGCCGCCGACCGCCGCTGCGAGAACTGGAGCAACCATGAGAACCCGCGCCCGTATACGGGTGCCGGCGCTCCATTGTCGGCCACTGGTACGTGCGTCGGACATGTATGTGTAGTCCTTCCCCACGCCTGCGAGGTGAGCTGTCGGATTCGGGCTGGGAACTGCCCGGTCATGCCAGGGACATCCTGGGACGCGCACAGACCGAAACCACGGCCGGTCTGGCGACGCATGACTTCACCCCTAGAGCATCGAATCCTTTCGATGCTCGGAGATGGTTCCCCCGTTCCTGCCACATGGTGACGGAGAAATCGCCGGTCGGGGGCAGGATTCGGCGTGCCGCCCGACGAATGCCGCACGTTGTCGTTCGGCACGGCGATGACCATAACCACGCCGTCCGGCGAGTCGCCAAGCATTGAATAGGGTGCGTGACCAACAGCACACTCGGCGTGGCTGCTTGGTGATGGGGTGCATTGGCTGGTAACGCGCGTGCGCGCCCGCTCATCAACCTGGCGACATCTTCGAATGGCCGTTTTGTGCGCGCCTGCTCACGCTGTTTGCCGATGGGGCACGATGGGCGGAGCGTAATGATTTATGTCGAACGCGTCACCTGGTCGCCGACACGCCGCGATGTGCGGCCGTATCCGACTGATGGCTTTGTGTGCAGATTCTGCCTTGATGGGGTTCGACATGGCAATACGCCGATGCTGGTCGATGCGTGGGCAGCTGTGAGATACGCAATGATCTGCAACCGGCTTGTTACATGGCTGTGATTTGGTCTCGCAAAGTAAATCGATCATGTCTCTGCGTGACAGCTTCGGGGCGGATTGCGGACTCTGACGGGTGGGATGTCCGGTCCATGTCGCCTGTCCGGGGACGCGGCCGGGCGGCCCCGCCGCCACGGATCTGACGCTGCGTAGAGAGGTCGTGGCGTTTGGCTGGTAGGTGGGCGGGTGGTCCGAGCCCCATGGGTCGGCCATGGCGCTGTCATGCCTATCCGGCACGGCCGGAGGCTTTGGGCGGAACCGTCTGGCCGCGATGGAGCACGGTGGCGGTGCCCTCGATGTGCCGAGATGACGGTTCCGTGACCGAGATGACGGTGTCGCAACGCAGTGGTCCCCCAGTCGCGAGCGGCAACTGGGGGACCGGCGGTTCTGGGCGGTGACTCCGGTGCGGGACTGTTTCTCCCGCCCGGGGCCGTCCCGCCCCGGATGGATGGAGCCCGGCTGGTTCGTCGGGCCTTCCTGTCTGGGTCAGGCCTTCCCGAGCGAACGGCCGGTGGAGCGCAGGTCCTCACAGGCCTGGGCGACTCGGGCGGCCATGCCCGTTTCGGCAAGCTTTCCGTAGGTTCGTGGGTCGTAGGCCTTCTTCACGCCGACCTCGCTGTCCACCTTGAGGACACCGTCGTAGTTCTTGAAGGCGTGGTCCACAATGGGGCGGGTGAATGCGTACTGGGTGTCGGTGTCCACGTTCATCTTGACGACGCCGTAGTCCAGCGTCTCCCGGATCTCGCTGAGGTCCGAACCGCTACCACCGTGGAAGACAAGGTCGAACGGCTTGGAACCAGCCGCAAGGCCCAGCTTCTGTGCGACGTGGTCCTGGCCGTCCCGAAGAATCGTGGGGCGCAGCTTCACGTTGCCGGGCTTGTAGACGCCATGGACGTTGCCGAATGTCGCGGCGAGCAGGTAGCGGCCCTTGTCACCCGAGCCAAGAACCTCGGCGGTCCGCCACATGTCACCGGGGGTGGTGTAAAGCTTCTCGTCGATCGCGCCGACGACACCGTCCTCCTCGCCGCCGACCACCCCGATCTCGACCTCGAGGACGATCCGGGCAGCGGTCGCGTCCGCGAGCAGTTCCTCGGCGATCTTGAGGTTCTCCTCGAGCTCGACCGCGGAGCCGTCCCACATGTGCGACTGGAACAGCGGGTCGCGACCGGCCGCCACCCGCTCGCGGGAGATCGCGATCAGCGGCCGGATGTAGGTGTCCAGCTTGTCCGCCGGGCAGTGGTCGGTGTGCAGCGCGATGTTGACCGGGTAGGCCTTCGCGACATGGTGGGCGAACTCGGCCAGCGCCTCGGCGCCGAGCACCATGTTCTTCACCGTGGAACCGGACAGGTACTCGGCGCCGCCGGTGGACACCTGGATGATGCCGTCGCTGCCGGCTTCGGCGAAGCCGCGCAGGGCGGCGTTCAGGGTCTGCGACGACGAGACGTTGATCGCGGGGTAGGCGAAGGCCTCGGACTTCGCACGGTCGAGCATCTCGGCGTAGATCTCTGGCGTGGCGATGGGCATCGGTGGGGCTCCTTGTCGAAGCTGTCGGGGCGCCGATCAGCCATAAAAGGCGGCACGGGCCGGCCCGATCGGGCGCAAGCGCACCCGCGCGACTGTTGGTGGGCGAAGGGTATGACGACGCGCGTCGTTCGGGTGGCCGGATGCGGTGGACGTCGCGGCACAGTTGCGCCGACGCCGGTCGGCCGCGTCCGAGCATGGCGCGTCCGGGCGAAGCCACGCCGTCCGGGCGAAGCGGTGCCGTCCGAACGGCCTGGGACAGCGCGGGATGTGGTCCACCACGGCGACCAAGGGCTCCGCGTCGGACTGTCCGCGGTGGATTGCCGGCACACTGGACGGGTGGATGTCGGTCACCTGTCCGGGACGACCCTGTACGCCGTCGTTTTTGCGATGATCTTTATTGAGAGTGGTGTGCTGGTCGGTTTCTGGCTGCCCGGCGACACCATTCTGTTCGCCGCCGGTCTGGTCGCCGCCGACGGCGGCGCCGACGTCTCCATCTATGCCCTCTCCGGCGGGGTCGCGGTCGCCGCCAGCGCCGGTGCCGTGGCGGGCTATTACACCGGGGCCCGGCTGGGTCGGCCCTATCTGGAACGGCGGCACGGAACAGCCCTGGCTCGGACGGACGACTTCTATCGCCGGTTCGGCGCCGTGACGCTGATCGTGGCCCGGTTCGTGCCCTGGGCCCGGACCTTCGCACCCGTGCTGGCCGGCGCGGTGGCGATGCCGTGGCACCGGTTCCTGGCCGCCGCCGTCGCCGGTGCGCTGGTGTGGGGCAGCGGCCTGATCGTGCTCGGGTATCTGGCGGCGGACATTCCGGGGCTGCGGGATGCGGCGGGCCCGATGGCCGGGGTGGTCGTGCTGGTCTCGGTGCTGGCCGGGCTTGGCGGTGAGCTGCTGCGCCGACGCGCGGGCCGACGCCGCGCCGCGAACACGGATCCAGCCGCTAACACGGATCCAGCCGCGAGCACAGATCCAGTGGTGGCGACCGCGACGCGGGCGGATGCTGTGCGGACCGACTCTGCGGTGGACGAGCCGGTGATCGTCGAGGTGCCGTCGACGGGGGTGGCCGTGGTCGACGCGCCGCGGACAGTCGACACGCCGCACACAGAGGAGAGGAGGTAGCCAGGGCCGAAACGTGGTTCGCCACCGTTGGGCTGGGCTGCGACCGATCCGGTGACCTGGGTCGGGGGGCCGACCAGGCGAAGGATTCGATGCCACGTCCTCGTTCCTGGCGCTCGCCCGCGGGCTGCCAGCCTCTTCCTGCCAGCTGTCATCCGGTGGACCGCCGTCCGGTCGCTCGTCGCCGGGCGGGCCTGCTGCCCCCGCTCGTCACGGCGGCCCTGGCCGCGGGGTTGACCGCCTGTTCGCTGGCGCCCGGCCCCGGGGCATCCGAGGCGCTGGGCACCCGCGCGACGGACCCCGCCGTCCAGGCCACCTCTACTACCTTTACCACTGGCGCCGCGGTTACCACTGGCGCCGCGGTGGGCGCGGCCGACGTGCCGGCGTCCACCGCGGGTGTCGCCACGCCGAGCGGGGCACCGTCCTCGCCGGCGGAGACGCCGGGCAGCCCACGCGCGGATGTGCCCAAGTCGACCGCGTCCGCGCGCCCGCAACTCCTGGCCGCTACTCTGGGTAGTGATCCCACGGTGCCGGCGAGCTCTGCCGGCGAGACGGGCCTGCCGGCGGGGAAGCCGCCGTCGGTGATCGTCGCCGTGCCGACCCCCACCGCCGTCCAGGCTGGTGGTGTGACACCGGGGTCGTCGCCGGCCGCGACCGCGTCGCCCGCGGCTTCGGCCGCCTCCGTGGGGTCGGCGAACGCCCAGGCGACGGCGCTCGCGAACATCCTCAACACCGTGGTCAACCTCACCAACCAGCAGCGCGCCCTGGCCGGTTGCCCCGCGCTGGTCGCCGATCCGGCCCTGACCCTGGTCGCGCAGGCACACAGCGTCGACATGGCGACGGCGAACTACCTCGCGCACAACAGCCGTAACGGTGCCACGCCGTTCCAGCGGATCTCCGCGGCCGGCGTCGCCTACGTGATCGCCGCGGAGAACATCGCCGCGGGTCAGCCGACACCCGACGCGGTCGTGCGAGCCTGGATGGCCAGCCCCGGACACCGGGCGAACATCCTCAACTGCTCGCTGCGGCGGATCGGCGTCGGCTTTGCCGGGGGTGGGTCCCACGGGGCCTACTGGACCCAGGACTTCATCGCGCCCCCGCGCTGAGATCTCCCGACGTTGGCGGACAGACTCAGTCCTTGTGATATAGAACACATCCGCGGTGATGGTGGAGGGAACGGTACGCGCCGGTCCGACGGCGAGTCCCACCGGATTCTCGCCGCCGGACCGGCGCCACTGGCCTGGATACGGTGTGGCCGGACGATCCCGTAGGGTCGAAACGTCGTCGCCGAGGGCAGTCGGGCCACCTTTCCGGCGCCCTGACGGCGGCGGCAGCGACAGCACGCCGTCACACGGGTGGCCCGGCGCGGGTGCCCCGGGCAGGAGGAGGGGCCGTGGTTCGCGCGGTGGTCACCGGCGCGGCCGGTTTTCTCGGTGGGGCGATCACGCATGCGCTGCGCCAGGCGGGCACCGAGGTGGTGGCGCTGGACATCCGCCGGGCACCGGGCATCACGACGGCCGACATCACCCGTCCGGGAGACTGGGAGCGGGCGCTGGACGGTGCCGATCTCGTCGTCCAGGCGGCCGCCGTCGGCCTGGGTGGAGTGGCGGAACTGACCCCGGTCCGGCCGGGGCGGGCCGGCGCGCCGGTGCGGGTGGCCGCCGGTGAGATCCGGCGGGTGACCCTTGCGGGCACGGCGAACCTGCTCGACGCCGCCGGCCGCGCGGGCGTCGACCGGTTCGTTCATCTTTCCTGCGTGGACGTGGTCAACATCGCCGCCACCCAGCGAGCGTCCACACCGGAGAAGACCATGTCCGCCCCCGGTTCGCCGCGGGCGTGGGCCGAGGGCCTGGCCGGGTCCGGCGGGCCGCTCGACGAGTCGGCGCCGGTCGGGCTCACCGGGGATGCCCGGGCGGACGCGCTGGCCGCGGCGGAGCAGGCGGTGGCCTCGGCGGCCGCGCACGGGCTGGGCGCGACCGTCGTGCGCGTCGGTGACGCCTACGGGGCCCGGGCGGGGCGTTGGACACTGTGGCCGGTGCTGCTGCTGCGCGCCGGGCGGTTCGTGGTGGTCGATGGTGGCCGCGGCATCCTCAGCCCGGTGCACGTCGACGATGTCGTCGACGCGGTCGCGGCGGTGGTCGCGGCCCCGCGAGCCGTGGTGGCCGGCGAGGTGCTCCAGGTCACCGGGGGCGAGTCGGTGCCGGCCGCGGACTTCTTCGGTTACTACGCCGACATGCTGGGCGTGGCGGCGCCCCGCTCGGTGCCCGCGGGCATCGTCGGGGCGCTCGACGGCTGGGAGCGGCTGCGCGCACTCGCCGAGGGGCGTCGTGGTCGTGGCACGACCACGACGACGGCCGGGACCGGGGCGGGTGGACCGCGGGCGCTGGTGCGTGGGGTCGGTGCCCGGCTCGGCGCCGGGGTCGACCCACGGGCTCGGGTGGACGTCGGGCCGCTCGGTGTCCGGGAGCTCACCCGCGAGCGCGGCTTCTCGTCCAGCCGGGTAGGCGAGCTGACCGGCTGGGCACCGAGGGTGCCGCTGGTCGAGGGGATGGCCCGCACCCAGGACTGGCTGCGGGAGCGGGGGCTGCTCGGCGTGCGGGAGCCGTCCCGTCGTGGGTGAGGGGCCGACACTCACCACATCCCGGCTGCTGGCGCTGCCCCTGACCGTGTGGAACGCGGGCTATGTCGCGGAGGAGCTGGCGTCGGCGTTGTCGTTCACCTCGGTCGTGGTCGGTTCGGGTGGTCCCCGGCAGTCGGGGGTGGGGCCGGACGGGGGTCTGGTCGGCACCGATCCGTATGCCGACCGGTCGGACCCGCGTGACCCGGCCGGGTCGCTGCGTCGTGAGCTGCGTCGCCGGGCCGGGGCCGGTCGGTCCGTGCTGACCTGGGTGCTGCGGCGGCGATCGGAGCCCGCGGCGGTCGGCCTGCTGGTGGCCGACACCCAGGGCCGGCGGGCGGTGGTCGGGGTGTCGATCGCGTTCGGTTGCCGCCGGGAGGGCTACGCCACCGAGGCGGTGCGGGCGGCCGCGGTCTGGCTGGAGTACCGCGGTGTGCTCGTGGAGACGCGGATCCGGCGCGGTGACGCCGTCGGCAAGCGCCTCGGGCAGGCGACCTCGTTCGTGCCGACCCCCGTTCTGGTGGCCGGATGGTGGCGGGTCTGGCTACGGCCGCCGGCCGGCTGAGACCGACCCCCGGCCTGCGCGCATGCCACCAGTGGACTACCGCGCGGTCCACGTCGTCGGGCCCATTGGTGCCAACCGGGGGCTGTCCCGTGGGCGTCCCGAGGGCCCCTGGCCAGGGGCCCTAACACGGACGAAAATCGTTGTGTGTCTGTTGCGTCGATGATGTCCTGTTGACCGGGATCTGGCCGCGACCTTCTCGTAGTTTTCTCGTCACTGGACGAGCGGTGGAACACGCCACGCCGACAGCCCCCTGTTCAGACCGTGACGCCCTGGGGCACCATGTAAAGCGATGTCGCGACCAAGGCCGACGGGCCGAGGGCAGGGCGGGGCGACCGGGGCGGGCTGTGGGAGGTCCGCCGCGCGTCCGGGGAGGGGAGCCCGAACGTTTCGGCGCCACCTGCGCCTGGGAGGTCAGCAGCATGAGCGTGGACACCCCTCGGGGAACACCGGCCGGAGCTCGGCCCGGTGAGGTCACCTATGACCATCTGGTCATTCCGTCGCACTGGCGGCGGTCACCCGCCTCCACGCCCGGCGAGCCCAACGCGCTGTTCCCGTCCGAGGACGGTGCGTCCGGGCAGCCTGATGCGATGCCGCTTGGTCCGCCCTCGGGGGCGATGACCGGGCCGTTGCTGGTCGGGACGACCGCGCGTGCGTTCGCCAAACTCGACGACATGATTCGGCTCAGCGCTGAGGAGAAGGCGGTGATCGCCGCCCGCCGTGACGAGGCCGAGCGGGCACTGCGGGCGATCTTCCCGCCGCGGTGCGCGCTGCCGCTGGTCGGCGTGGCCACGATCGGCTCCGCCGGTCGCGACACGATGATCCGCCCGCTGGACGAGGTCGACATCTTCGCGGTCTTCTCCGCCGCCAACAGCGCGTGGAAGCGGTTCCGCTGGGACTCGCGCGACCTCGTCCTGTGCGTGCGCAACGCGATCGGCGGCGAGCGTATCCAGACCATCGGCAGCCGCGGCCAGGCCCTGCGCATCGTCTACGACGCCCCGCCGGATGTGCATCTCGTGCCCGCCTTCGACCATCCGCGGGCCGGTTACGTCATGCCCGACCGGGTCGGCGGCTGGTTGCCGACCCGACCCGAGCGACACCTGGGCTGGACGGCGGATCTCGGCCCCCGGGTGATCTCGGCGGTGCGGCTGCTCAAGGCCTGGAACCGGGTGTGCGGCAGCCACCTGCGCTCGTTCCACCTCGAGGCGCTCGCCGGGCAGGTGCTCGGTGGGCGTGGTCTGAACACCCGCCAGGGCCTGGCCGAGGTCTTCCGGTACATGGACGAGGTGGGTCTGCGCGTCGCCGACCCGGCCGATGTCGGTGGCGATCTGTCCAGCTATGTCCGCTCCGAGGATCTTGACGTGCTCGGGGAGAACGTCCGCTTCGCCCGGCTCTACTCGGCGAAGGCGCTGGCCGCCGAACAGGCCGGTGACCACGGGGAGGCCGTGGCCCTGTGGGGCGCGGTGTTCGGCCCGGAGTTCCCCACCTTCGGCTGAGCCCCAGCGGCCCCGTGGCCCCGTGGCCGGCTGGGCCGCTGCTCAGCGATCAGCGGTCGGGGTGATCGAGTCGTCGGCCCAGGCGGGACAGTTCCGCCTGGGCGTAGACCAGTGCGGTCGCCGACCGGCGGTCGCGGTGGCCGCTGCGCACCCGGACGGGGCCGTCGATGGTGTCGAAATGGACGTCGGCCAGCCGCAGGAGCCGGGCCAGTGGGTTCGCGATCAGCCGGATGCTCTGCACCTTGCCGTGCGCGATGATGTCGGTGTGGCGCCGGAGCAGTCCGTGCCGGGCGACGAAGATCCGGTCGTCGGCGCCGCAGGCGAGCACCCACCAGTGCGCCGGCGCGAGCAGCAGCGCCCGGCGCGGTCCGCGGGTGAGCGCCACCGCGGCGACGTCCACCCCGGGCAGCAGCGCGCCGACGAGCGCCATCGCCTCGTCGTGGCGGGCCACCGGCAGCAGGACGGTCGGGCCGCTGCCGGCGACGTTCATCCGCAGGGTCACCCAGCCGAACGGTCGCCACAGCAGCGGCGCCGTGATCCGTAGCGCCTGGACCCGCCCCGGTGGCACGGTCGCATGGGCCCGTTCGATCAGGCCGCTGTCCAGGCGTAGCCCGTCCGCCGAGGTGGACACCGTGTACGGATAGCCGACGGCGAACACCCGGACGGTGCGATGCCACAGCCAGCCGAGGATCGGGATCGCGCCGAGCACACCGGTGCGGGTCCCGGTCAGCAGGGACGGGACGGCGATGGCCGCGACGCCGAACACCGCCACCCACGGCGCCGGGGACAGCGCGATCGCCGCGGCCAGCCGGGTCGGCGGCACCTCGGCGAGCGTCGCCGACCCGTCCGACCTGTCCGACGGGTCGGACCCGTGCGAAGGGCCGAAGGGAGCCGGGGCCGCCGGGTTCGCCGCCGCGGGGCGCGCGGAGCCGGTCAACAGCTGGCTGCGCAGCCGCTGGGCGTGGCCGAGCGAGAGGTAACGCAGGTCGGAGGTGGCGCTGCCGCCGTCGGAGTCGGCCCGGTCCCGGCGTTCGTGGCCGGCGAGGTCGAGTCGCACGACGGCGAGCCCGACCAGCCGGGCGAGCAACGGCTGGACGAGGTCGACGGCCTGCAACCGGTCGAGGCGGACATAGCGGGTACGTCGCACCAGCAGACCGGTGTCCAGGCGCAGCCCGTCGCCGTCGAGCCGGTAGCGGGTGAACCGCCAGACGCAGTACCCGTAGATGCCGGCCGCCGGCACCAGGAAGAGCATCGTGAGGCCGATCGCTCGGGCGGTCACCTCCTCGGCGAAGGTCCGCCCGACCGTCGCCGCGAAGGCGGCGACGATCACCCAGCCGCGCAGGAACGGCGTCAACGGATGCAGCCGTCGGTACCCGTCATCGCCCGACTCCGGCGACTCCGGTGACTCCGACCGCTGCGGTGGGTCCGGCGGCTCCGGTGGTTTCGGCGGGTCCGCCACGGTTGGTTCGGTGGCCTCCCAGGAGGTGGTCAAAGCCCGGCCGATCTGGCCTCGCCGCGTTCGGTGAGGGCGTCGCGCAGCCGGGCGGCCTCGGCGGGGCGCAGGCCGGGGATGACGGCGTCGCTGGTGGCGGCGGCGGTGTGCAGCTGCACCTTGGCGATGCCGAACCGGCGGGCGAGCGGTCCGGCGCTGACGTCCACCAGTTGCATCCGGCCGTAGGGGACGACCACCAGGCGCTGGATGAGGATGCCCCGACTGATCAGGAGATCGTCCTCCCGCTCGGCGTAGCGCCAGGCGCGCCAGACCCGCTCGATCGCGAACCAGGCCCAGCCGGCCACGGCGATCGGGACGGCGGTCAGCAGCAGCCACGGCCAGCCGTCCACCATCACTGTGATCAGCAGTGTGAGCATGACGGCCGGCACGGTCACGCCCAGCAGCAGGGTTCGCCGCATCCGGCGTAGCTGCGGCGGCAGGACCTGCCAGGACGCCGGGTCCGGAATGAGCGCTTCGGCCATGGGGCAACCTTAGGTCGCCCGCTGATTACGTCTGCCTCGATTTCGGCCAGTGGCGTGACCGGACCGGTTCGACCGGGGCCGCCTGATCCGGACGGGCGAGCCGCCCCGGCCACCAGATGCGCCGACCGATGTCCAGACTCAGCGCCGGAACCAGCACCGATCGCACGACCAGGGTGTCCAGCAGGACGCCGAAGGCGACGACGAAGCCGATCTCGGCCAGCTGGACCAGCGGAAAGATGATCAGTGCCGAGAAGGTCGCGGCGAGCACGATGCCGGCGGAGGTGATCACCCCGCCGGTGACGGCGAGCGCGTGCAGCACGCCGGGCCGGGCACCGATCCGCTGCGCCTCCTCCCGGACCCTTGTCATCAGGAAGATGTTGTAGTCGACGCCGAGGGCCACCAGGAAGATGAACGCGAACAGTGGCAGTGACGGGTCGGCGCCGGGAAACCCGAACAGCCAGCGGTAGGCGACGGCGCTGGCCCCGAGCGCGGCCAGATACGACAGCACGACCGTCACCATCAGCAGCAGCGGCGCGATGATCGCCCGGAGCAGGAAGATCAGAACGGCGAACACGACCGCGAGGACCAGCGGGATGACCACGGTGCGATCCCGGACGGCGGCCCGGCGCACGTCGAGGTTCACCGCCGTGTTGCCGCCGACCATCGCCGCCGCGTCCGGGATGCGGTGCACCCGCCGCCGCAGGTCACGCACCGCCGCGAAGGACGCGGCGCTGTCCGGCCGCTCCCGCAGGACCACCAGGAACTGCACCTGGTGGCCGGCCCGTCCGGTCTCGGCCACCGCGGCCACCCCGGGTGCCGCGCGCACGGTCGCCTCGACCGCCGCCGCCGCCGACGTGTTCGCGATCACATAGGTCGGCGCCGCGACGCCCGGCGGGAAGTCGGCGGCCACCAGGTCCACGCCGCGCACCGACTCGACGTCGCGGCGGAACCCCTGGTCGCCGCGCAACGAGGTGTCCATCGCGAACAGCCCGAGGGTGAGCCCGCCCAGCAGCAGCGACGTGATCACCCAGACCGTGCGTGGCCGGCGGTCGATCGCCGTACCGACGCGGACCCAGCGTCCCGGCTCCTCGGCGAGGTCGAACTCGGTCAGATCCTCATGGCCGGGGACGGTCGGGGCGGCGAGCGCGGCGGCGTGCGCCGACCGGGCGGCCGCGCCGTGGCGGGCCGCCTCGGTGACCGGCGGGTGTTCACCGAAGTGGGGAATCCGCGGCCAGAACAGCCGCCGTCCGCACAGCACCAGCGCGGCCGGCAGCAGGGTGGTCATCGTGACCAGGGCGGTGGAGATACCGATCGCGCCGACCGGGCCGAGCCCCCGGTCGGAGGCGAGCTCCCCGACCAGCAGGCAGAGCATGCCGATGACGACGGTGCCGGCGGAGGCGACGATCGCGGGGCCCGCCCGGCGCATCGCCTGGCGCATCGCATGGCGCGGATCACGATGCCGGGTCAGTTCCTCCCGGTAACGGGCGATGAGCAGCAGGGCGTAGTCGGTGCCCGCGCCGAAGACGAGCACCCGCAGGATGCCGGAACTCTGCCCGTTCACGGTGAGCCCGGAGTGCCGGGCGAGCAGGTCGATGATGCCGGCGGCGGCCTGGTCGGCGATGCCCACGGACGCCAGCGGCACCAGCCACAACAGCGGACTTCGGTACACCACCAGCAGGATCACGGCGACGATCCCGGCGGTGACCAGCAGCAGCCGGGACTCGATCGTGCTGAACAGGTGGTAGGTGTCGGCGACCAGGCCGGCCGGTCCGGTCACGGCGATCTGGGTGCCCGGGGGAGCGAGCCCGGCGGTGATCCGGCGCATCTGGCGCACCTCGTCGGTGAACCGGGCCACGTCGTCGGACTGGGCCAGGGGCACGGTGAACACCAGTGTCCGGCCGTTGGGCGAGAGCACCGGCCCCAGAATCCGCCCGGACGCGAAGGGCCTGAGCGCCGCGGCGATCGCGGTGGCCGCCGTCCGGTCCCGGGCGGCCAGACCGCTGGGTCTGGTCATCACGACGACGGTCGGTACGGCGTCGCCGCCGGGGAACTCGCGTTGTGCCGCGAGCAGCCGGGTGGACTCGGCCTCGGCCGGCAGGAAGGCGGCGGCATCGTTCTTCTCCGCCTGCGGCAGGTGGAAGGCCAGCGGGCTCAGCGCCGCCGCGACGACGATCCAGAAGGCGATGACGAACCAGGCTGACCGACGGCCGAGAATCCACGACACGGTCGGTCACCTCCCTGCTCGCTCACCCACCGTTACGGCGTCGGGTGAAATCGTCGCAGGTCCGTGCCTGGGGCGCTGGTTCAGCCCGTCGCCGCCCAGGCGCGGGCGACGTCGGCGGCGACCGCGACGTTGTTATGCACCGCGTTGATGTTGACCTCGAGGCTCGCCCCGCCGGTCTCGCGATGGAACGTCTCCAGCAGGAAGGGCGTGACCGACTTGCCGCGGATACCGCGTTCGGACGCCCAGGCCAGCGCGTCGGCGAGCACCCGGTCGTGCAGCCCGGGGTCGAGGGCCAGTTCCACCGGCAACGGCGCGGCGACCACGATCGCGTTGCGCAGCCCCAGGTCGTCGGCCGCGCTCATGGCGGCAGCGACCTGCGCCGGCTCACTGACCCGCCAGTCCAGGTCGTAGGAGGTGTGTGGCAGGTAGAAGCCGGGAAACGTCGACGTGCGGTAGCCGACGACGGTGACCCCGAGGGTCTCGAGGCGTTCGAGGGTGGCGCCGACGTCGAGAATCGACTTCACCCCCGCGCACACCACCGTGATCGGCGTGGTGGCCAACGTGACCAGGTCTGCGGACTCGTCGTAGCTGTCGCCGGCGCCGCGGTGCACGCCGCCGAGCCCGCCGGTGGCGAACACCCGCACGCCGACCCGGGCGGCGAGCAGCGAGGTGGCCGCGACGGTCGTCGCGCCGGTCCGGCCGGTGGCGCGGGCGACCGGCAGGTCACGCACGGACAGCTTGACGACGTGCGGGTCGTCGGCGATCCGCAGGAGATCCGGCTTGTCCAGCCCGACCCGGGGCACGCCGTCGATGACCGCGACGGTCGCCGGGGTCACCCCCTGCTCGCGCAGCTGCGTTTCGAGCTGGGTGGCGACCTCCCGGTTGCGGGGCCGCGGCAGCCCGTGCGCGATCAGGGTCGACTCCAGGGCCACCACCGGCTCCCCGGCAGCCAGGGCCTGGCGCACGGCCGCCGAAACGACGATGTTCGATCTGCCCGCCATACGCCGACCCTATGCGACTCACTGATTAACCTGTTGTAACCTTTTTGTTCGGTCGGCTACGTCCGCCGCTAGAGGGTTTTTCCGGTGCTGGCCGCCGACGCGGGCGCGGCGGTGACGGTCAGCGCGGCGGCGCCGGGTGTCGCGTCCACCACAACCTCGTCGCCGTCGCGGATCTCTCCGGCGAGCAGCTGGCGGGCCAGCTGGTCGCCGATGGCGGTCTGCACCAGCCGGCGCAACGGCCGGGCGCCGAACACCGGGTCGTAACCGACGTCGGAGAGCCATGCCTTGGCCGCCGGGTGGACGGTCAGGGCGATCCGCCGGTCCCGCAGCCGGTCCCGCAGCCGGTCGAGCTGCAGATCGACGATGCGGGTCAGGTCGTCCCGGCCAAGCTGCTCGAAGACGAGGACGTCGTCGAGCCGGTTGAGGAACTCCGGCTTGAACGCCTCCCGCACCGCGACCATCACCGACTCGCGTCGCACCTGCGGGCTCAGGGTGGGATCGGCGATGAACTGGGAGCCCAGGTTGGAGGTGAGGACGAGGATGGTGTTGCGGAAGTCGACGGTGCGCCCCTGCCCGTCGGTCAGCCGGCCGTCGTCGAGGACCTGCAACAGGATGTCGAACACGTCGGGGTGGGCCTTCTCCACCTCGTCGAGCAGGATCACGCTGTACGGCCGGCGCCGGATCGCCTCGGTGAGCTGGCCGCCGGACTCGAAGCCGATGTAACCGGGGGGCGCGCCGATCAGGCGGGCCACCGAGTGCTTCTCGGCGTACTCGCTCATGTCGATGCGCACGACCGCCCGTTCGTCATCGAACAGGAAGTCGGCCAGCGCCTTGGCGAGCTCGGTCTTGCCGACGCCGGTGGGCCCGAGGAACAGGAACGACCCGGTCGGACGGTCGGGGTCGGCGATGCCGGCCCGGGCCCGCCGGACCGCGTCCGACACCGCCCGCACGGCCTCCTCCTGCCCGATCACCCGGGCGTGCAGCTCGGATTCCATCCGCAGCAGCTTCGCCGTCTCGCCTTCGAGCAGCCGCCCGGCGGGGATGCCCGTCCACGCGGCGACGACCTCGGCGACATCGTCGGGGCCGACCTCGCCGCCGAGCATGGCGCCACCGGACGAACCGGCCGCGGTCACGGCGTCGGTGGCCTCGGTCAGGCGCCGCTCGAGCGCGGGGATCGTGCCGTACCGCAGCTCACCGGCCCTGGCCAGGTCGAGATCACGCTCCGCGAGCTCGGCGGCCCGCCGGCCGTTCTCGAGCTCCTCCTTGATCTTCTGGACCTCGGAGATCGAGTCCTTCTCGCGGTGCCACCGCGCGGTCAGGCCGGACAGCTCCTCCCGCCGGTCGGCCAGTTCCCGCTGCAGGCGCTCGCGGCGCTCCCGGGAGGCGTCGTCGCTCTCCTTCGACAGCGCCATGTCCTCGATCTCCAGGCGGCGCACCGCCCGCTCGAGCTCGTCGATCGCCACCGGACGGCTGTCGATCTCCATCCGTAGCCGGGAGGCGGCCTCGTCCATCAGGTCGATGGCCTTGTCCGGCAGGAACCGCGCGGTGACGTACCGGTCGGACAGGGTGGCCGCGGCGACCAGGGCGGCATCGGTGATCCGCACGCCGTGGTGCACCTCGTAGCGCTCCTTGAGGCCACGCAGGATGCCGATCGAGTCCTCCACCGTGGGCTCGCCGACCAGCACCGGCTGGAAGCGGCGCTCCAGGGCCGGATCCTTCTCGATGCGGGTGCGGTACTCCTCGAGGGTGGTGGCGCCGATCATGCGGAGCTCGCCGCGGGCCAGCATCGGCTTGAGCATGTTGCCGGCATCCATCGCGCCCTCGGCCGCGCCGGCGCCGACGACGGTGTGCAGTTCGTCGATGAAGGTGATGACCTGGCCCTCGGCCTCGCGGATCTCGTTGAGCACCGATGTCAGCCGCTCCTCGAACTCCCCCCGCAGCTTGGAGCCGGCGACCATCGAACCGAGGTCGAGCGAGACGATCCGCCGGCCGCGCAGCGACTCGGGGACGTCGCCCGCGACCACGCGCAGCGCCAGGCCCTCGACGATCGCGGTCTTGCCGACGCCGGGCTCGCCGATGAGTACCGGGTTGTTCTTGGTACGCCGGGCCAGCACCTGGATCACCCGGCGGATCTCGGCGTCCCGCCCGATCACCGGGTCGAGCTTGCCCCGCTGGGCACGCTCGGTGAGATCGATCGAGTACTTCTCCAGCGCCCGGTAGGACCCCTCCGGATCACGGCTGGTGACCCGGTGGGCGCCGCCGCGGACCTGGTCGAACGCGGCCCCCAGCGCATCGGGCGTGGCACCGACCCCGGTCAGGATGCGCCCCGCCTCGCCGCCCTCCTCCGCGATGGCGACCATCAGGTGCTCGACCGAGGTGTACTCGTCGCCGAGGCGAGCGGCCTGCCGCTCGGCGCCCGTCAGCACGGCGATGAGCTGGCGGGACAGCTGGGGGGCGGAGACGCTCATCCCGGTCGCGCGGGGCAGCCGGGAGAGGGCGGCCTCCGCGCGGGTGCGGACGGCCTCGGCCGAGGTACCCACGGACGACAGCAGTGTGGCGCCGACGCCATCCGCGGTCTCGAGGAGCGCGGTGAGCAGATGCAGGGGGTCGACGAGCGGGGACCCGTCGCCGGTGGCTCGACTGATCGCCGCGGAGAGGGCCTCCTGCGAGCGGGCGGTGAGGCGTTCAGCGTTCATCGTTCACCATCCATCGTTCACCGTTCACCGCCCGTCCTGCACCGACGACGACCACCATGGAGGTTCACCCTCGGTGCTCACCGTCGGCGTCTGCCGGTGTGGCGGATCGCGGAGGTCACAGAAGCAGGTCGGTCTGTTCAACGCTCACTATACCTGAGTCGTTCCCACTCAACCTTGATATGGAACCTGGGCTCCCCGCCTGGGGGCGCGGACCGGTTGCGGTCGCCACTCGGGCCGGAGACGGCGAAGGGCTTCTCCTCCGCCGGACAGCGGGAGAGAAGCCCCATGGGACGTGGTCAGCGCCGCGGCAGCGGCCGCCATATCACCACCGCCCCACGCTCGATCGGGACGAGATCACGTCGATGACTCGCGTGCGCCTCGGCCACCCGGCGTTCCGCGTCCGCGCGGGCGTGGGCCAGTTCGTCGGCGAGCTGGCGAACCTGGGCCTGCAGCGCCATCACCTGGGCACCCAGCCGCAGGATCTGCCGAATGCCCTCGAGGTTGACGCCTTCCTCCTGGGACAGCCGCTGCACCTCACGCAGCAGCGCGACATCCCGGGCCGAGTACCGTCGTCCGCGCCCGGGCGTGCGCCCCGGGGTGACGAGCCCGAGCCGGTCGTAGGACCGCAGCGTCTGCGGATGCATGCCGGCGAGCTGCGCGGCGATCGAGATCACGTAGACGGGTGCGTCCTCGTCATGCGCCAGCCCGGGCAGCGGACCGGTGGGGAAATAGCCCTCCGGTCGCCCCTCTGCCACCGGCAGCTGGGCCGGATTCGGTGTGGCGTGCGAGGTCGGTGCCGCCTTCGGCACGGACCTCGCGCCGGGCGGGTCGGATGTGCGATTGGGACGTGCGGTCATTCCCCAGCCTCCATCTGCTCCATCATCGCCGCCCGTGGATCCTCGGGGTGGGCCTGAGCGAACTCGAGCAGCGCGGTGCGGGCCCGGGCGGACAGCGACGACGGCTTGGGCACGACCACCTCAAGGGTGACGATCAGGTCGCCATGACCGCCACCGGAGGTGGGAACACCCCGGCCACGGGCCCGCAGCCGCCGTCCGCTGGAGGTGCCGGCGGGAACCTTCACGGTGAGCGGGGCGCCGTCCAGGGTCGGTACCCGCACCGACGCGCCCAGGGTGGCCTCGGTGATCGTGACCGGCAGCGTGACCATCAGGTTACTGCCCTCCCGGTCGAAGATCGGGTGCCGCAGCACGTGCACGGTGACCTCGAGGTCACCGCCCGGTCCGCCACGCTCGCCGGGCGTGCCACGCCCGCGCACCCGCAGCCGCTGCCCGTCGCTGACCCCCGGCGGGATGCGGATGCGCTGCTCACGCTCCCGCCGACCGGTGCCCCGGCAGTCCGGGCAGGGATGGTCGATCATGGTGCCCTTGCCGAGGCAGTCACGGCAGGGCTCGGACAGCGCGAAACCGCCCTGGGCGCGGGAGACCACGCCGAGCCCGCGGCAGGTCGAACAGGTCCGCGGGGAGGTTCCCGGCCGGGCGCCGCTGCCCTCACAGGTGGTGCAGGTGGCGGCGCCGGGGAGCCGAACCGAGGCCTCGAGACCGGTCAGCGACTTCTCGAACGAGATCGTGAGCTCGGCCTCGATGTCCGTGCCACGGCGGGGACCGCGCCCCGGCGACGAGCGCTGG
Organism: Frankia umida; assembly: GCF_023242945.1. Classification (NCBI taxonomy): domain Bacteria; kingdom Bacillati; phylum Actinomycetota; class Actinomycetes; order Frankiales; family Frankiaceae; genus Frankia; species Frankia umida. The sequence continues at coordinate 267,508 of NZ_JALKFT010000001.1, read as the reverse complement.
AACATGTCGAAGAAGCCACCGAGGCCACCACCGCCGTTACCGAGCAGATCCTCGAAGTTGAGGTTCGCTCCGCCGCCCGGGGCACCGAAACCGCCGCCCGGGCCGAAGCCGCCACCGGGTCGGCCGCCGGCGCCGCCGAACGAGCCGGGCCGTCCGCCGGCCGCGAACAGCGCCCGAGCCTCGTCGTACTCGCGCCGACGTGTCTCGTCGGAAAGCACGTCATAGGCTTCGGACACCTCCTTGAACCGGGCCTCCGCCTTGGCGTCCCCCGGGTTCTTGTCGGGGTGCAGCTCGCGAGCCAGCTTGCGGTACGCCTTCTTGATGTCGGCCGCCGTGGCGTCCTTGGGAACGCCGAGAGCGGCGTAATAGTCCTTCTCGACCATGTCGCGAACACTCACGGCGCCCCTCCTTTCGTGGTCGTCTCACCCGGCCGGGCGCCCGCCCCAGCCGACCGTTGCCCGGGTCGGCGCCTGCCCGCCCGACCCGTAGCCCGGGTCGGGCGCTGCTCGGCCGGCCGCACCGTGCCCTGCCCTGCCCTGCTCGCACGCCGCGGTGGTGGCCCGGGAACGCTCCCCGGGCCACCACCCACCCACCGGTCTCAGCCAGCGCTGACGGTAGGCCCGCCGTTGTCCGGGCCGGGAATCGTGCCGGTGTCGTCCGGTACCGGTGCGGCCCGTTCGGTGACCTCGTCGTTGGCTCGCGCCACCGGCTCGGCCGGTTCCCCGGAAGGTTCCGCGACGGACACCTGGGCCGGACGCAGCACCCGACCCGCGTGAAGATAACCGGCGCGGAAGATATCGACGCAGGTGGGGCCGCTGACATCAGACCGGTAGGAGTGCATGAGCGCCTCATGCACGGCCGGGTCGAACTCGTCGCCCGCGACGCCGAACCGCTGGAGCCCGGCCGCTTCGAGCGCGGTTTCCAGCGCCTCCGCGATGGCCTTGAACGGGCCTTCGAGGTCGCCGTGGTCGCGGGCGCGGCCGATGTCGTCGAGGGTGGACAGCAGGCTGGTGAGCACCTTGGCCGTGGCCTGCTCGCCGATCTGCTGCCGGTCCCGCTCGACCCGACGACGGTAGTTGTCGAACTCGGCCTTGAGCCGCTGAAGATCGGCCGTACGCTCGGACGCCTGGAGCCGCAGCGACTCGATCAGCTCGGCATCCGCCGGGTCGACCGCCGAGTGGGACCCGCCACCCTCATCGCCAGGACTGCCACCGGGACCACCGCCGGTCACCGTGCCGCTCTCCGGGCGGACCTCGCCACTGTCCGGGTCGATCCGCCGCCGATCGCGGACGACCACCCGAGGCTCGTCGCCCTCGTCCGGCCCGGAGCCCCACCAGTCGCCGGACTGGCTGGAAGTCACTTCCCGCCCTCCTTGTCCTCGTCGACGATCTCCGCGTCCAGCACGTCGTCGTCCACCGGCCCACCGGCAGCGCCCGGGGTGCCGGCGCCGTCCTGAGCGGCCTGCTCGTACATGGCCTGGCCCATCGCCTGGCTGGCCGCGGCCAGCGCGTCGGCGGCGGTGCGGATGGCGGCCGAGTCGGTGCCCGCGACGGCGCCGCGCAGGGTACCGAGCTTCTCCTCGACATCCGCCTTCAGCGTGGCGTCGAGCTTGTCGCCGTTCTCCGCGAGGAACCGCTCCGTGGAGTAGACCAGCGTCTCGGCCTTGTTACGGGTGTCGGCCTCCTCGCGACGCTGACGGTCCTCCTCGGCGAACTGCTCCGCGTCCCGGACCATCCGGTCGATGTCGTCCCGCGGCAGGGCGGAGCCGCCGGTGATCGTCATCGACTGCTCCTTGCCGGTGCCGAGGTCCTTGGCGGACACGTGCACGATGCCGTTGGCGTCGATGTCGAAGGTGACCTCGATCTGCGGCAGACCACGCGGGGCCGGCGGCAGACCGGTCAGCTCGAACATGCCGAGCTTCTTGTTGTAGGCGGCCATCTCGCGCTCGCCCTGGAAGACCTGGATCTGCACGGACGGCTGGCTGTCCTCCGCCGTGGTGAAGATCTCCGAACGCTTGGTGGGGATCGTGGTGTTGCGCTCGATGAGCTTGGTCATGATCCCCCCCTTCGTCTCGATCCCGAGGGACAGCGGGGTGACGTCGAGGAGCAGAACGTCCTTGACCTCGCCCTTGAGTACACCGGCCTGCAGCGAGGCGCCGACGGCGACGACCTCGTCCGGGTTGACGCCCTTGTTGGGCTCCTTGCCGCCGGTCAGGTCACGAACCAGATCGACGACGGCGGGCATCCGGGTGGAACCACCGACGAGCACGACGTGGTCGATGTCGCTGACCTTGATCCCCGCGTCCTTGACCGCCTGCTGGAACGGGTGCCGGCAACGGTCGATCAGATCCGCGGTCAGCCGCTGGAACTCGGCGCGGCTCAGCGCCGTGTCCAGATGCAGCGGACCATCGGCCGACGCGGTGATGTACGGCAGGTTGATCGTCGTCTGGCTGGACTGCGAAAGCTCGATCTTGGCCTTCTCCGCGGCCTCACGCAGCCGCTGCAACGCCATCTTGTCCTTGCCGAGATCGACCCCGTGCTGACCGTTGAACGTCTTGATCAGATGATCGGTGATCCGCTGGTCCCAGTCGTCACCACCGAGCTTCGTGTCACCGGAGGTCGACTTCACCTCGACCACACCGTCACCGATCTCCAGCAGCGACACGTCGAACGTGCCACCACCAAGGTCGAAGACCAGGATGGTCTGTTCCTTCTCGCCCTTGTCCAGCCCGTAGGCGAGCGCCGCGGCGGTCGGCTCGTTGACGATCCGCAGGACGTTCAGACCCGCGATCGTGCCGGCCTCGGTGGTCGCCTGACGCTGCGCGTCGTCGAAGTAGGCGGGGACGGTGATGACCGCGTCCGCCACCGGCTCGCCCAGGTAGGACTCGGCGTCACGCTTGAGCTTCTGCAGGATGAAGGCGCTGATCTCCTGCGGGGTCAGCTCCTTCGTGTCGACCTTCATCTTCCAGTCGGAGCCCATGTGGCGCTTCACCGACCGGATGGTGCGCTCGACGTTGGTGACCGCCTGACGCTTGGCGACCTCGCCGACCAGGACCTCGCCGTTCTTCGCGAAGGCCACGACCGACGGGGTCGTGCGGGAGCCCTCAGCGTTGGCGATCACCGTGGGTTCACCGCCCTCAAGCACGCTCACGACGGAGTTCGTGGTGCCGAGGTCGATGCCGACCGCTCGTGCCATGTCTGTGTGCCTCTCGATCCATGTCGGCGACGCCCACCGGTGCGCGCGAGCCGACCTCGTGGGGATGGGACCTCTCGAATGACCGCCCTCACCGAGGGTCACCCGGAGATACGGCGCTACTGATGTCGGGACTGACGTACAAAGCTACGTTAGGAGGTCTCGATAGATTGAGTGTACTCGACTCAGGATCAGGCGCCTAGTCCTCCCGGCTGAAAATGAGCCCACCGAACTCAACTTTTCGGCTGTCGCTGGTGTTCCCCGGCCGTCCATGTCCCTCGGCTCGGTCGCCCCCCGCCGGGCCCCGCAGGGCCCGGCCGAGGCATTCGCTCCCAGAGCTACCCAGCCCCGCCCGCCGTCCCCGTCCCCGCCATCCGCCATCCGCCATCCCTGTCGGTCCTGTCGGTCCTGTCGGTCCCGTCCGCCATCCCTGTCGGTCCTGTCCGCCGTCCCCGTCCGACCTGCTTGCCGGGCCTCGGCGGATGGGGTGCGACCTCGACCTGACGGTTCGGATGCGTCGCCGATCGCCCGGGGTAGCTCGACGCTGACGTCACGTGGTGATATCCCCCATCGGCGCCGACACCCCGCTCGCCGACAGCCTGGCGTGACCATAGGCAACTAGTCGGACGCTTGTAGTCACGATCGGGCGGCGTGCGGACGGCCACGCGACTTGCCTCGCCTCATGCCGAGGGTTGTAAGGCCACATGCCGAGGGTTGTTCGGTGAGGCGGGGCCTCGATCTCCGAATAACCCTCGGCATCCTCGATGAGGGCGGCCGCCGCGGCGGCCATCGCGGTCGCGGATCGGTCAACAGCCACTTTCCGGCATCAAGAGAGCACCCTCCGAACGCTGAAAACCGAGCGTTGAGGGTCGGCCCGAAGCCTGAACGGAGAGAAGGTGCCTGACGGACGCCAAGCGCCCGACCGGCTGGCCGGCGACTAACCCATGGCCGACCAGTGACCGGCCGACCAGTGACCGGCCGAGTGATGACCGGCCGACCAGCGGCCGGCCGAGTGATGGCCGGCCGAGTGATGGCCGGCCGAGTGATGGCCGGCCGAGTGATGGCCGGCCGAAGACTGGCCGGCCGAAGACTGGCGACGATGGATGGTCAGGCGTCCGTGGGGGGTGGCGGGTCGGCGGGGGGGTCGCCGCGGTGGCCGGGGGCGCCGGTGCGCTCGGCGGGGTCCCGCGGGGGGCGCACGGCGGCCAGGATGCGGCCGCGTCGTGGGCGGGGGGCGTTCTGGTCGGGGGTGGCGGCCAGGCCGATCGAGGTGATCGGGCTGGGGCTGGGGTCGGCGGGGGAGTCGGGCGCACCGGCGGCGGGGTCGTCGTCGATGGCGGTGTCCGCACGGGCATCCGTGGACTGGCCCGGGACGGCCAGCGGGACGCCACCGCGGGAGTCGGCGCCGGGTACGAGCAGGCCGGTGGGGTCGTCGGCCGTGGGGCGGGGGGTGGGGTCGGCCTGGCGGCGCAGATCGTCCTCGAGCTGGGCCAGACGGTCCAGCAGGTCGCTGGCGTCGCCGTCCCGTTCGCGGATGGTGTGCAGGGTGTCCATCAGGGTCACCCACTGGTCGCGGTCGACGGTGACGTGCTGGGAGAGGCGGTTGGCGCTGTACGCGGGGAAGAGGCGCTCCGCGGCGCTGACGATCTGGCGCACCTCGCCGGGGTTGAGCCGGCCAGCCTTCTTGCGGATGAAGTTGGCGACGTCCTTGATGCTGATGATCGTGACGCCCTCGAGCGCGCCGTCACTCCACAGGACGTTCGCCTCGACCATGACCATGACGGGGCTGACCGGGATCTTGATCATGGGGAGGGCGCCACGGATCTGGCTGCGGACCTCGCCGCCGAGCCAGGCGATGCGGTCGATGACCGGCTTGAGCGACTCGCCGTCGCAGATCGCCCCGCCCTTGGTGTAACGCAGCGTGCCCTTGCTGTTGTCGCTGCCCAGCACCATCACGCCGCCGGGGCCGATGAGCAGGTGGCCGATGGTCGCGTCCGAGTACGGCACTGCCCGGTCATGGAGAATGAGGTATCCGTTACGTCGCAGACGGGCGATGGCCCGGGCTGTCTTGCGCTCCGCCTCGGCGCCTTCGCGCAGCAGCTCGATGTCGGGCGCGGTGCCGAAGGACGCGGCCACGATGCCGGCCGGCCAGGCCACGAGCACCAGGAAGAACACGGCGACCGCCACCGCCGGTTGCCCCAGCCCGAACCCGATGACCAGGGCCAGGATCAGCCCGACGACGGCGGCGCGGGCGGCCGTGCGTGGTAGCTGCCGGGCCAGCCGGTCCCGACGGACCAGGGCCTGGGTCTCCCGGGCTCGCTGGTACTCGGTCTGCAGGGAATGACCGGGGCGGCCGACTCGGGTCATCGTCGGCCGGGTGATCGTTGCCATCGTGCCCACCATGGTTCGCAGGGATCGTCAACGTGGGTAGGGAGCTCGTCCGCGCGGTGCGCCGGACGCCGTCACGGCAGCGCTGGTGCGGACCCCCGTGCAGCCTGATGATCCAGCACCTTGATGATTCAGGTGTCACGCATGGTCCGATCGCCCGGTGACCGTGGGCGAGAGGCCAGTCCTATGGTGCGTCGATCGTCCCTGTGACACAAGGACTGACATCATCGGCGGACGCACGTGTGGGCCGAGAGGGGCGCCCACGCGGCAGGCGAACGTGGCCTGGATGGGTCCGCCTCACCCACCGCGGCCCGAACCGGGTCCGACCAAGCGCAGGGCCTCGTTCTGTCAGACCGTGACGACAGGTAGTCGAAACGGGGGTGGACTGTTGCGTGCCGGTTGGGACTATGGCACCGAAAGTAGCAGGCCGGGTCGATCGGTGCGGGCGATCGGACCTTCCAGCCCCCTATGTCGGGCCGCTTGGACCACATCGTGGCAGGGTCGGGGGTGGACGGGAGTGCCACCTCCGGTGTTGCTGGGTCGGCTCAGGCCGGGATCACAACCCGGAGCAAAAGAAGCCACTCGGACCACGGTTCGGGGGGCGGGTGGCACAACTCACTCGCCACATATGTTACCGGCCAGTACGAGTAGGCTCGCCCGAAGTGGTGGGTCCAGATGGAGGATGCTGTGAGACTTGCGATCGGTGGAGCGATCACCCTGATCGCTCTCGCGGTTGCCGGGCGTCGGGTTTTCTGGCTGTTCCGGCTGATCCGGTCGGGCCAGCCGGCACCGGGCCGCCTGGACGATCTACCCGGCCGCATCTGGACGGAGATCAGTGAGGTCGGCGGCCAGCGCAAGCTGCTGAAGTGGTCGGTGCCGGGTATCGCGCACCTGTTCACCTTCTGGGGCTTCACGATCCTGCTGCTGACCGTCATCGAGGCCTATGGCGGCCTGTTCGACGACGACTTCCACATCCCGCTGTTCGGGCACTGGGCGGCCATCGGCTTCCTGGAGGACTTCTTCGCCGTCGCCGTCCTGGGCGGACTGATCGCCTTCACGATCATCCGGTGGAAGAACGCGCCGGCCCGCCTCGACCGCAAGTCGCGGTTCTACGGCTCGCACACCGGGCCGGCCTGGGTCATTCTCGGCCTGATCACGGCGGTCGTCGTGACCCTGCTGATCTGCCGTGGCGCCCAGTACAACACCGGTAACCTGCCGCAGGGCCAGACCAAGTGGGCCTTCGCCTCCTACGCCGTCAGCCGCGCCTTCTCCGGGCTGTCGCACGAGGTGAACGAGAACATCGAGACCGCGTTCCTGCTGCTCAACATCGCCGTCATCATGGGCTTCTCGGTCCTGGTGGTGTACTCGAAGCACCTGCACATCGGCCTGGCGCCGATCAACGTCGTGCTCAAGCGCCAGCCGGTCGCGCTCGGCCCGCTGGGCAGCACCCCCGACATCGAGAAGCTGATGGAGGAGGACGAGCCGGTCGTCGGTGTCGGCAAGGTCGAGGACTTCTCCTGGAAGGCGATGCTCGACTTCTCCACCTGCACCGAGTGCGGCCGTTGCCAGAGCCAGTGCCCGGCCTGGAACACCGGCAAGCCGCTGTCGCCGAAGCTGCTCATCATGGACCTGCGCGACCATCTGTTCGCCAAGGCGCCGTACCTGCTGGCCACCAAGGGTGCCGGCGCGGGCGAGGGTGACGAGGCGCCGAAGGCGGTCACCGGGGTCGAGGAGGATGCCGGCCACGGCCACCACGGTGTGCCCGAGTCCGGCTTCGGCCGCGTCCCGCAGCCCGGCCAGCCCCAGGTCGACCGTCCGCTCGTCGGCACCGCCGAGGAGGGCGGGGTCATCGACCCCGACGTGCTGTGGTCCTGCACCAACTGCGGTGCCTGCGTCGAGCAGTGCCCGGTGGACATCGAGCACGTCGACCACATCGTCGACATGCGCCGCTACCAGGTGATGATCGAGTCGGCGTTCCCGTCCGAGGCCGGGGTGATGCTGCGCAACCTGGAGAACAACGGCAACCCGTGGGGGGTCTCGCCGCGCACCCGGACCGAGTGGACCGAGGGCCTGCCGTTCGAGGTCCGCATCATCGGCGACGGCGAGCAGATCCCCGAGGACGTCGAGTACCTCTACTGGGTCGGCTGCGCCGGTGCGATCGAGGACCGGGCCAAGAAGGTCGCCCGCTCCTTCGCCGAACTGCTGCACATCGCCGGTGTCGAGTTCGCCATTCTCGGCACCAACGAATCCTGCACCGGTGACCCGGCCCGCCGTCTCGGCAACGAGTACCTGTACCAGGAGATCGCCAAGGCGAACATCGAGCTGTTGAACTCCACGGGCGTCAAGAAGATCGTCGCGACCTGCCCGCACTGCTTCAACAGCCTTGCCCGGGAGTACTCCTCCCTCGGCGGCACCTACGAGGTCGTGCACCACACCCAGCTGCTCGGCAAACTGGTCGAGGACCGCAAGCTGGTGCCGATCACGCCGGTGGAGTCCTCGGTCACCTACCACGACCCGTGCTTCCTCGGTCGGCACAACAAGGTCTACACGCCGCCCCGGGAGATCCTCGAGGCCATTCCCGGTATCCGCGGCCAGGAAATGCACCGCTGCAAGGACCGCGGTTTCTGCTGCGGCGCCGGTGGCGCTCGGATGTGGATGGAAGAGAAGATCGGCAAGCGGGTCAACGTCGACCGGATGGAAGAGGCGCTCGGCCTCGACCCGGACGTCGTCTCGACCGCCTGCCCCTTCTGCATCGTGATGCTGACCGACGCCGTCACCGAGAAGAAGCTCGCCGGGGAGGCGAAGGAGAGCGTCGAGGTGCTCGACGTCTCCCAGCTACTGGCACGCTCGCTGCAGCCGGCCGCACCGGCGGCTCCGGCCGAGCCCGCTCCCGCGGAGCCGGTCTCCTGACCGAGCCGCGCCGGCCCGTCTGACACCACGACCCGGCCCCCGAGTCCGCCAGCCGCACCGGTTGGCCGCTCGGGGGCCGTCGTCGTCGCAGGGCCGTCGTCGTTGCAGGGGGCTTCGTCGTTTCCGGGTGTTTCCGGGTGTTTCCGGGTGCGCCCGGTGTCTCGGCGTTTCTGGTGCTTCGGTGCTGCTGGTGGCCTGGTCAGGTGGAGTCGCGGACCGGCCAGCGGGTGAAGTCGCGGTGGGCGCGGGACGGGGTGGGGCCGCGCTGGCCCTGGTAGCGGGAGCCGTAGACGGCGGAGCCATAGGAGTGCTCGGCGGGCGAGGACAGCCGGAACAGGCACAGCTGGCCGATCTTCATCCCTGGCCAGAGCTTGATCGGCAGGGTGGCGACGTTGGAGAGCTCCAGCGTGACATGCCCGGAGAAGCCGGGATCGATGAAGCCGGCGGTGGAGTGGGTCAGCAGACCGAGCCGGCCCAGGCTCGACTTGCCCTCGAGCCGGCCGGCGAGATCGTCCGGCAACGTGATGATCTCCAGCGTGGAACCGAGCACGAACTCGCCGGGGTGCAGCACGAACGGATCCTCGCCGTCCGGCTCGAGTAGATCGGTGAGGTCGTCCTGTTCCACCGACGGGTCGATGTGGGTGTAACGGTGGTTCGCGAAGACGCGGAACCACCGGTCCAGGCGCAGGTCCACGCTGGACGGCTGGATCAGCGCGGGGTCATGGGGGTCGAGGCGAACCCGGCCCGCGGTGATCTCGGCCCGGATGTCCCGGTCGGACAGCAGCACGCGTATGAGCATGTCACGTCCGTCGGCCGGACGAAGCGGCCCGCTGTGCCGTCCGCCCGGCCAGCGGATGTGGTGACCGACTCGGGAGTGGCATCGGGGCGCCCGGCGTGTTGGTACGTAGCGTGACACGGGTAGGACTCGGACCGCCCGGACGGGATGTTTCCGGCCGGCGATCAGTCGGCGATATGCCGATGGATGGGCGACAGACGACGAATGCGGAAGACAGGCGGGAGAACCATGCTCGGGCTACCCGATCACGTCACGGCATGTCTGTTCGATCTCGATGGCGTGCTGACGAACACGGCCACCCTCCACGCGGCAGCGTGGAAGGAGATGTTCGACGAATTCCTGGAGAACTGGGCACATCGAAGTGGCGACCCGTTCGTCCCCTTCGACATCGGCAGCGACTACACCGCGCACGTCGACGGTCGGCCACGCGTCGACGGTGTCCGTGCGTTCCTCGCGTCCCGCAATATCGGGATTCCGGACGGGACGGTGGACGATCCGCCGTCCGCGCTCACCGTGCACGCGCTGGCCACCCGAAAGAACATCCTGGTGCAGCGGCGGATCACCGCCGACGGGGTGGACGTCTACCCGGGCTCGGTCGACTACCTGCGCGAACTCGCCGCCGCCGACGTGCCACGGGCGGTGGTGTCCTCGAGCGCGAACTGCGTCGAGGTGCTGCGGGTGACAGGCCTGGACGCCCTGGTGGCCGAGGTGGTCGACGGGGTGGTCGCGGCGCGTGAGGACCTCGCCGGCAAGCCGGCGCCGGACACCTTCCTCGCCGGGGCGCGCCGCCTGGGCGTACGCCCCGAGCAGACGGCGGTGTTCGAGGACGCGTTGGCGGGGGTGGAGGCCGGCCGGGCCGGTCGGTTCGGCTACGTGGTGGGGGTCGACCGGGTCGGTGCCGGCCACGGCGAGGCCCTGCGCGCCCACGGCGCCGACATCGTCGTGCGCGACCTGGCGCAGCTGCGGGAGCCGGCCGGGTCCGGGCACGGCCAGGCATGATCGAAAAAGCCAGCTATGTGGTCGAGCCGTGGACGCTGCGGGAGTCGGGGCTGGACGTCGACGATCTCGGCCGGTCGGAGTCGCTGTTCGCGCTGTCGAACGGCCATATCGGCCTGCGCGGCAACCTGGACGAGGGCGATCCGCACGGACTGCCCGGCAGCTATCTGAACTCCGTACACGAACTACGGCCGTTGCCGTACGCCGAGGCCGGCTACGGCTATCCGGAGTCCGGGCAGACCGTCATCAACGTCACCAACGGCAAGCTGATCCGTCTGCTGGTCGACGACGAGCCGTTCGACGTCCGCTACGGGGAACTGCGCTCCCATCAGCGCCGGATCGACTTCCGGGAAGGGGTGCTGCACCGCGAGGTCGAATGGGTCTCCCCGGCAGGCCAGGCCGTCCGGGTACGTTCCGGTCGGCTGGTGTCGTTCTCCCAGCGTTCGATCGCCGCCTTCTACTACGAGGTCGAGGCGATCGGTGACGCGGCGCGGGTGGTCGTCCAGTCGGAGCTCGTCGCCAACGAGCAGCTGCCGGTGTTCAAGGGCGATCCGCGGGCGGCCGCGGCCCTGGAGTCACCGCTGGTGTCCGAACTGCACCATGCGGGCGCCACCAAGGTCGAGACGCTGCACATCACCCGCAACAGCGAGATCCGGGTGGCCGCGGCGATGGACCATCATTTCGAGGGACCGGATTCGATCGGGGTCTACACGGAAAGCGAGCCCGATGCCGGCCGGGTGACCGCGACCGTCGTCCTGCAGCCAGGGCAGAAGCTGCGGATGGTCAAGTGGCTGGCCTACGGATGGTCGGAGCAGCGTTCGCTGCCGGCGCTGCGCGACCAGGCGTCCGCCGCGCTGATCGCCGCCCGCCAGACCGGCTGGTCCGGGCTGGTACAGGAGCAGAAGGAATACCTGGACGCGTTCTGGGCCCGCGCCGATGTCGAGGTCGACGGGGACCCGGAGGTGCAGCAGGCGGTCCGGTTCGCGCTGTTCCACGTGCTCCAGGCCGGGGCGCGGGCCGAGCGGCGGGCGATTCCGGCAAAGGGACTGACCGGTCCCGGCTACGACGGGCACGCCTTCTGGGATTCCGAGTCGTATGTCCTGCCGGTGCTGACCTACACCGCGCCGGACGCCGCCCGGGACGCGCTGCGCTGGCGGCACACGACGCTGCCCCTGGCCCGGGAACGCGCCGAGCTGTTCAATCTGGCGGGCGCGGTGTTTCCCTGGCGGACCATCCACGGTGAGGAGTGTTCCGGATACTGGCCGGCGGGCACGGCCGCCTTCCACGTCAACGCGGATATCGCCGACGCCGTCGCCCGCTACGTCAACGTCACCGAGGACACCCGGTTCGAACGCGACGAGGGCCTGGAACTGCTCGTCGAGACGGCCCGGCTGTGGCGCTCACTGGGCCACCACGACCTGGACGGACGATTCCGCATCGACGGCGTCACCGGCCCGGACGAGTACTCGGCGATCGCCGACAACAACGTCTACACCAACCTGATGGCCAAACGGAACCTGCTGGCCGCCGCGGCCGCCGCCCGCCGCCATCCGGGTCGGGCCGCCGAACTCGGCGTGAACGCCGAGGTGGCGGCCTCCTGGCGGGACGCCGCCGAGGACATGTACATCCCCTACGACGCGAACCTGGGCGTCCATCCACAGTCGGAGGGTTTCACCGAGCACGAGGCCTGGGACTTCGAGAACACCAAGGCCGAGCAGTATCCGCTGCTGCTGCACTTCCCCTATTTCGACCTCTACCGCCGCCAGGTCGTCAAGCAGGCGGATCTGGTGCTCGCCATGCAGCGATGCGGCGACGCCTTCACACACGACGAGAAGATCCGCAACTTCGCCTACTACGAGGCGCTGACCGTCCGGGACTCGTCGTTGTCGGCGTGTTGCCAGGCCGTGCTCGCCGCCGAATGCGGCCATCTCTCCCTCGCGCACGACTATCTGCGCGAGGCCGCCCTGATGGACCTGCGCGACATCGAACACAACACCCGCGACGGCCTGCACATCGCCTCCCTGGCCGGTAGCTGGATCGCCCTGGTGGAGGGATTCGGTGGCCTGCGCGACTCCGGCGAGGTCATCGCGTTCGCACCACGGCTGCCCGAGGGCCTCACCCGGCTCAGGTTCGGTCTGGGGGTGCGAGGCCGGCTGCTGCGGGTCGAGGTGACCGCCGCGGAGGCCACGTACACGGTGTCCTCCGGGCCGGCGATGACGTTGCTGCACCATGGCCGGACGGTCCGCGTCCAGCCCGGCGAGCCGGAGAGCCTGGAGATCCCGCCGGTGCCGCTGCTCGAACGCCCGAAACAGCCCGCCGGCCGCGAGCCGCTGAGCTACCTGCGCCCACCCGGCTCCGGCGCCCAGTCGACCTCCTCCACTCCCGCGTCCCGCCCAGGCGGTGACGTCAACGGCTGAGCCGCTCATCCGGTACGATGCGGTTGCACCACGCGGGCGTAGTTCAGAGGCAGAACACGAGCTTCCCAAGCTTGCAACGCGGGTTCGATTCCCGTCGCCCGCTCCATCTCTTCGTCCCTGATCAGAGCTCACTCCGGCCAGGGGCTCTTCGTAGCTGCTCCCGATCGGGCTACGAGCCATCCATGGGCCACTCCGTGTATGGCAGCGCTGTAAGCTACGCGATCAGCTACATATACGTCGATCGAATTCTAGTCAGGTGCAGCATTCCTTCACTGGTAATTGCCGAGCCCCAACTAGCCATGGTAGCCGGCTGAACTGTTTTTCTGACCCCTGTTGCCGGACGCCAGCCGGGTGCATGCCACCACGGCTGATATCGGCACTGTCACGATGCTCGGTATCCTCGGTACGGAGTGGCATATGTACTGAACTGCCGAATCATAGCTGACGAGGGGCCGACGACATCATCATCAGTGATCTATCTTTGGCTGATCGTGGCTCTCACTCTTGGCATGCTCGTACCTGGTGATTTGCGTACGAGCGTAATCGTCAGTGGAGAATCCTCGTGTTAGGGGGAGTTGCTGCTCTCCGAGAAAAGGGCCCGGGTATCGCTGAAATGCAGATTTTGGGAACCATGCTGGATGCAACTCACATCCAACTGCGATGGCTAACTGTGCCAGTGGAAACCAGATGGTCGACAGCGCGATCAATCTGATTTTCCTTGAATAGCATCGCTTTTCGGGGAGTCCAGGAGGCAACGTATTTATGAAGACTCTCACGACTGCTGATCTGCTTCTCAGCGCGGGTGAGCGCCCAATGCGTGGTCGCGAGAAGCTCCAGACCATAGGGTGTCTCCCAGCCATCAACCAGACGGCGGACTTGCACCAAGTGGTCTAGCGATTCTTCCCGGCCCTGCAGGAACGACTCGGCTTCTCGCTCTGCTCCCGGCAGCAAGTGGATACGAGGCTCCCGGCTTCGGTCGCCATATCCGCGGGTGTAGTGACCCTCCATCGCCTGCAGTACATGATTGAGGTTCTCGGCGTAGGGGCCATAGGCAGCTTTCGTGTATCTTAGAAGCAGCTTTTCGCCGACTTCTTGCATGAAATAGGCAAGTTTTTGAACTTCGAGCGCGCTTAGGCGAAAATCATCGCTTGTGCGGTATTGATGCATCATGAGTATCATGATCGCGCGACCCGCTGTCATGCGCGGACGATCGGTGTGGACGGGCATGACATCGGCGGAAGGAGCGCCTTCTGGCGAATAAAGCTTGATTTCCACGTCGAGTTCGCTAAGCGCTGCAACAACGAGTGGACGTACGTCGTTCCAATCGAGACCACCATTACCGCAGCCCAAAGGCGGGATGGCGACGCTCTTAATTTTATACTTGACAAGTACCTTGACGAGATCCTGCAGTCCATCTCGAATATCGGCTGTTCGGCTGCGTTCCCGCCAATGTCGCTTTGTTGGGAAGTTAATTATGTAGCGAGGGTGTAGCTGTTCGGTTATGTGAACGAGCATCCGTCCCGGTGTTACCTCGCCATGCCGCGCCGCTCGCTGGTACTCCTTGAAATTCTCGGGAAAGGCCTGGCGAAATTGAAGCGCGATCCCTTTTCCTGCGACTCCGACGGTGTTAACCGTATTAACCAGGGCTTCGGCTTCTGCTTCAAGGAGATTCCCCGATGCTTCGATAATCATCACCTTCCTCCTTTCCTGAGATTCCTAATAA